>NZ_JBVIVK010000005.1:0-427742 GCF_055595715.1 Streptomyces sp. NPDC040410 | reverse complement strand
CGGGGTGGTCGGGGCCGAGGACGCGTTCGCGGTCGGCCAGGACCCCTTCGCGCAGTTCGAGTGCGTCCTGGGTGCGCCCGGTATCGCTGTAGGAGATGGCGAGGCTGGCCCGGGCGCTGAAGGTGTCGGGGTGGTCGGGGCCGAGCACGCGTTCGCTGTCGGCCAGGACCCTTTCGCGCAGTTCGAGTGCGTCCTGGGTGCGCCCGACACGGCCGTAGGAGGCGGCGAGGTTGCTGCGGGCGGCGAAGGTGTCGGGGTGGTCGGGGCCGAGGACGCGTTCGCGGTCGGCCAGGACCCCTTCGCGCAGTTCGAGTGCGTCCTGGGTGCGCCCGGTATCGCTGTAGGAGACAGCGAGGTTGCTGCGGATGGAGATCGTGTCGGGGTGGTCGGGGCCGAGGACGCGTTCGCTGTCGGCCAGCACTTTCTCTTGCAGTTCGAGGGCGTTCTGGGTGCGCCCGGTAGCGATGTAAGAGTTGGCGAGGTTGCTGCGGGCGCCGAGGGTGTCCGGGTGCTCGGGGCCGTGAATGTCCCAGCTTTGCTGAAGCAGCCTTTGGTTGTACTCAGCAGCCTGATCGGAAAAGCCCGCCGCTGTCAGGCTGCTGCTGACCTTGAAAAGGCATCCGTGCGTGGTGGGCTTCCACAAGCACGGGAAAGTGTGCTGGTCAAGCAGCATGGCGTTCGTGCGTAGGGCGGCGGACAGGTCTCGGTCGTTGTGTTCGGGTTCGGGCCAGAGACTGAGGATCGCGTCAGCCACGGTACGTGCCATCACGGGCAGGGCTCGCGGAGGAATCGTCTCCCGCATGGCCCGGGCGGTCAGGGCGTGGACGCGGATCGGCCCCTTTGTCGTGTCCTGGGCGATGAGGGCGTAAGTGCGCAGGCACTCCAGCGCGGTGTAGATGTCCTGCTCGGTGACGGTCGGATGGCGTCTGGGCAGCCAGCGGCGGCGACCGGGGGGCGACGTGCGCAGATGTGCCCGCGCGGGTGGCGTGGTCCACAGGCCAGCGGGGTGGCCGACCGGATCTATGAGCGCGATGAGCTGTAGTAGCGGACGGGCGAGGCGGGTGGTGTCGGCGGCCTGCACGGCGTCAAGTGAGACCAGGAGAGCCGTGGTGACGGGGAGTCCGTAGCCCTCGGTATCTGAATTCGGGGGTAGGAGATCGCTCAATTTGTTGGCGGTGTCGCGGAAGAGCTCCAGATAATCGCCGATGAGGCACCGCTTGTTGATCAGGTAGGCGGCGGCGTGGCCAAGGGCCAGAGGCAGACGGCCGAGTTCCTCGGCAAGCTGGTCGGCGTGATCGGCGTCGTATAGATGGGGATATCCGGCGTCGGTGAGGCGGCGATGGAGGTAGGCACGGGCTTCCTCGACGGTGTACAAGTCCAGGCGGATCAGTTTGCGGCCCTGCCCGCTGAGCAGGGCGTCACTGCGCCGAGTCGTGGCGACAACCCAGCCGTTCTGGTGGCTTCCGTCGGGCCACCAGGGATCAATGGCTTCCGGGTTGGTGATGTCGTCCAACACGATCAGCCAACGGCGCTCAGTGGCAGGCAACCATGCCAGGAACGCTCTGGCCGCGGCAGTGACATCGTCCGAGGCGTCGCCTCGGAGGCCGAGCCGGTCGGCGGCGTCGGCGTAGGCGGTGATGATCTGGTTGGGCTCGCTCGCATTCGCCCATACCAGGAGATCGAGTCCCTTGTCCTGGGACCGTTTCTGGTCGCGCAGCTCACGTGCCAGCGAGGCGGCGAGCTGGCTCTTGCCGACTCCACCGTCACCAGCCAACACCTGGGACAGCACCACGCTGTCACTCTGGCAACGGGCCCGAGCGATGGCCGTGCGGGCTTGGGCACGCGGCTGAAAGGACGCGGCCAGCGGGGGGATGGTGCCAACCCAGATCGGCCACTCGATCTCGGGCTCCCTCACCGTCGGCGCGTGGACATTCACATCACCCGTGATCTGGGTGATGTTTCCCTGCGTGCGGGCGCTCTGCCGCGTGCGGCGCTGCCCCGGGCGCTGCTTCACTGCTGTGATCCCCCACTACGCGCGGTTGCCGCCGACCTGGTCGATGTCGCTGCCGCTGCGTGCCTTCTGCCGGATACTCTCCCGCAAAGCCCGACGACGGGCCGCGAGTGCTCCGTCCCGGTCGCCCCCCGTCTGCGTGATGTTTCCCTGCCCCCGCGCAGACTGCTGCACCCTCCGCGTCGGAGGAGTGCCCGTGGGGGCAGTACTAGCCTGGGACGCCCACCAGCCGACGGCCGCCAGAACGCCGGCCGCACCCACCCCGGCGACAGGCGCGATGACCTCCCAGGGGTCCCTTCCACCGGGGGACAGCACCGCCCAGGGCACCGCAACAAGGAAGAACGCCAGAACCGAAGCGGCCACCGCCACCAACCACCGCGCTGCTGCCCGCATCCCTGCCCCCCGCGAAGCCCAACCTACCAACGTGTCCTATAACAGGCCATGTTGGCACGGAACGCCCCGCCAGTACGCGCAGATGCGAGGAACCGGCACAAACAACGGAAGGCTGGTCCACACGGTTGATGGAGTCTCAATGACTGGTCAGGCCGACGGTGCGCCGCCCGCCAGTAGGGACGGCGCACCTGGCCCGATGCGGACTTCGAGGTCTGGCCTCATCTTTATCAGGTCGATCACGGGGCGTCGGGGGCATCGACCAACTCGCTCTATGCCTTGGCTGATCGTCCACTGGGGTTCGGCTCCGACCGCTGATGTACGCGCCTGTTGGTGTCAGCCGCTGACGTCAGCTTCAGAGGGCGGGCTTGACGCGGCCGTCTCGCTTGGCTAGGAGCGGGTCTCGGTAACGGGCAAGCCGCTGGCCGGCCGTGATCGATGGGATCGGTCGCGGCCGCTCCTCCGCCACCCGTGAGGCGCAGTCGGGGTTCCTGTCGGTCGGGTGTTCGGCTTGTAGGGGGCCGGGTTTCGTCGGCAGCTTGCGGGCCATGCGCTCCTTGAGGGTCGCACTCACGGGGATGCGTCCGCGGGGTGCGGGCGGGACCTGCTCGTCGTGGGCGAGGCGGCCGGTGGCCATGAACGTGTCGGTGCCGCAGCCGAGTCGGCGGTCCTTCGCGGCTTCGAGGTTGGTCTCGGAGCAGTGGCCGGCGTCCACGAGGGCCTGCTTGGGGTGGACGCCGGTGTTCTGGGCGGACTGGTCGAGCATGGCGGTGTAGTTCAGTGCGTCTGAGGCGTTGCAGGTGACGTCGGCGGCGGTGATGACCTGGTGGGCCTCGTCGGCGACGGCCTGGGCGTTGTAGGCCTGGATGTAGGCGCTGTGGCTGTTCTTCATGATCCCGCGAGTCGGGGTCGGGTGACGTTGTTGTCGACGAGGACTGAAAGGGTCTCGCCTTTCCGGAATTCTCTGACTATTGTCAGAGAATGGAACGAGAGCAGATCGATGTGGTGCGCAGGTTCAATCGTGCGGTCACACAGCGAGTCGGCGCCTTGAACGACGAGTATCTGTCGCGGGATCGGTCACTCGGGCTGTCGCGGCTGCTGTGGGAGGTAGAGCCGGATGGATCCGAGGTACGCGTTCTCCGCTCGCGACTGGGTCTGGACTCGGGATATCTGAGCCGGCAACTGCGGCGGCTGGAGTCGGACGGCCTGGTGACCACGGACCCGGACTCGGATGACGGACGGGTGCGGAAGGTGCGTCTGACCAAGACCGGCGTTGCGGAGCGGGCGGTGCTGGACCGCGCGTCGGATGAACTGGCGGAGTCGATCCTCGATCCACTGACCGATGGCCAGCGGGGGCGCCTGGTGGCGGCGATGACGGAGGTCGAGCGGCTGCTGCTGGCCTCTCAGGTGCGGATCGAGATGACGGACCCACGCGCCCCTGACGCCCGGTACTGCCTGCGCTCCTACTTCGAGGAGCTGGAACGACGATTCGACACCGGGTTCGACCCCGCCCAGAGCATCTCCGCGAGCGACGAGGAGATGACACTGCCGAACGGGTTGCTTCTGGTGGCGAGCGCGCAGGGCTCTCCGATGGGGTGCGGGGCGCTCAAGCTTCACACCAAGACGAGGATCGCGGAGGTGAAGCGGATGTGGACATCCCCGGACGTTCGCGGGCTCGGCCTGGGCCGCCGCATCCTCGAGCGCCTAGCGGACGAAGCGACCGTCCGCGGGATGCAGACGCTACGACTGGAGACCAACCGCACGCTCGCGGAGGCCAGACGCCTCTACGAGACCGCGGGATTCGTAGAGGTCGAGGCGTTCAACACCGAGCAGTACGCGCACCACTGGTTTGAGCGGAACCTCGAACGCTGAGACGAGCCAGTCGGCCCGCATGCTCGTTACTGACCCACGTTCCTAGCTCCCCGGGTTCGGAGGTGTAGGAGCGGATCGTTCAATGGGCCCTTCAGCCCATACGCGTGTGCATGACGGCATACCGGTGATTGCGCCCCCCGTTGCACCGGACTTCCGTCCGTCCTCATGGAGGAACTCAAGGTCGTGCCGCTGAGCCTCTGCGTCGACGCTCGACTGGACGACGGTGAGCTTGTCGACGGCTACCTCGTAGTACTGGTGGATGCGCGCCCGCCCCAATCTGACCGCCTCCTCAGCGGAGGGCATGCGCCGCCAGGAGTCTCCTTGTGCCCGGCCCTTCAGCTGCTGGTAGACCACCTTGATCGCTGCCGCGATTGCCGTGGCGCCGATGCCTCCTGCGGTCCCCGTAGAGACCTGCATGATGATTACGGAGTACGACCCTGAGGCACCCCAGCTGTGTTTGCTGGTCCGGGCAGACACTGTGCTGTGGCCAGGGGCCTGCTTGCCCTCCGCCC
Source organism: Streptomyces sp. NPDC040410 (assembly GCF_055595715.1). Classification (NCBI taxonomy): domain Bacteria; kingdom Bacillati; phylum Actinomycetota; class Actinomycetes; order Kitasatosporales; family Streptomycetaceae; genus Streptomyces; species Streptomyces sp. NPDC040410. Next base: position 422,957 of record NZ_JBVIVK010000005.1, on the reverse strand, counting down.
ACGGAATCGCGCCCTGGTCCTGACCGCGCCGAAAACACGCCGGTCCGAGCGGCCCGTACCGCTACCCCGCGTCTGTGTCGACGCGCTGCGCCGGCACCGGGCGGGGCAGAACGCGGAGCGCGCCGCGGCGGGGGAGCGGTGGCGGGAAACGGGCCTGGTCTTCACCACGCGGCTCGGCACGGCGATCGAACCCCGGAACCTCAGCCGGCCTTCTATCCGATCCGTGAGCGGCTGGGGCTGGAGGTGCGCTTCCATGACCTGCGCCACACCTGCGTCACGCTGCTGCTCGGACTCGGCATCCCGCCCCACATCGTCCGGGACATCGTCGGGCACAGTGCCCTGGATGTGACTGTGACGATGAACATCTACGCGCACGCGGACATGACAGAGAAGCGTGCCGCACTCGATCGGCTGGGGACGTTGCTGGAAGACGATTGACGCGGCGCCGGTGAGCCGGCGGGGACGTTGCCGTCAGAGAGGCGGAACGCCCTGGAAGGGCTACTCCTTCCGCGGCGTTCTCGCTGCTCAGGCATGGCGCCCCCGGCAGGACTCGAACCTGCGGCCAAGCGCTTAGAAGGCGCCTGCTCTATCCACTGAGCTACGGGGGCCGGTGTGGTGGCCTCTGTCGTGGTGCCCGGGTGTGGGCTGATCCGTGACGTCGCCGGGGACAAGGATAGGGCTCCCGCGTCCTTGTCCCTGATGCTTCGCCTCCGTGGCTCGATGTGGAGGTTCGGTGAAGCGGTCCTGATAATCGCAGGCAGGTACGAATCGTGCAGCGCTTTTGGCGTCCCGCGCACCGGGTGTTGTGCACTCGTTATGCCTGGAGTGTGCCTGCGTCCCAGTCGTCCCTTCCGTCCCTTGTGTCCTGTCGGCGCGCAGACATGCTCATATGCTTCAGAATTCCCCTAAAATTGGGCATTCTTCGCATGTGGTGACCTTGGACGTACGGCCTCAGCTGCTCGACGCACTCTCCGCCCTGCGCGACCGTGTCGCCGCCGCACGCTTCCCGCTGCCCCTGGCGGGGGCTCCACGCGCGCGTGCCAACCGCGACGAACTGCTCGCTCAGCTCGACGACTACTTGGTGCCCCGGTTGAGGGACCCCGAAGCGCCTTTGCTGACCGTCGTCGGGGGATCCACCGGCGCCGGGAAGTCGACACTCGTCAATTCGCTCGTCGGACGGCGCGTCAGTGAAGCGGGGGTGCTGCGGCCGACGACACGGACTCCGGTACTGGTGTGCCATCCGGAGGACCATCACTGGTTCAGCGGGATGCGGGTGCTGCCCGACCTCACGCGCGTGTGGGTGGCGCGACAGGAGCCGACAGCCGATCTGCTCCTCCCGGGTGAGGAGCCCTCGCGAGTGCTGCGGATCGAGACCGCCGACACGCTGCCGCCCGGCCTCGCCCTCCTCGACGCGCCCGACATCGACTCTCTGGTCGCCGACAACCGTGTCCTCGCCGCCCAGCTGATCTGCGCGGCCGACATCTGGGTCATGGTCACCACGGCCGCGCGGTACGCCGACGCCGTGCCCTGGCACATGCTGCGCACCGCCAAGGAGTACGGGGCCACGCTCGTCACCGTCCTCGACCGCGTACCCCACCAGGTCGTCTCCGAGGTCTCGCGGCAGTACGGGGCGCTGCTCACCAAGGCGGGGCTCGGCCACGTACCGCGGTTCACGGTGCCCGAACTGCCCGAGTCGGCCTGGGGTGGCGGGCTTCTGCCCACCACCGCGGTGGCGCCGCTGCGGACCTGGCTCGTCCACCAGGCGCAGGACCCCGCCGCCCGGCAGTACGCGCTGGCCCGTACGGCGCACGGCGTCCTCGACTCGCTCAAGGCCAGGATGCCCGAGCTGGCCAGTGCGGCGGCTGCCCAGCACGCGGCCGCACAGCGACTGGCCGCCGCCGTCGACGGGGCGTACGACAGCGAGTACGCGCGCGTGCGGGGGCGTCTGCAGGCGGGGGCCGTGCTCGCCGGTGACGCCTTGAAGCGCTGGCGAGCCTTCCCGCTCGACTGCTCCCCGGGCGAACTGCTCGACGCCCTCGTGGAGAGCCTGGGCACGCTTGTGCTGTGTGCGGTCACGGCCGCCGACGAGCGCGTCCAGGAGGCATGGCGGCGCGAACCGGCCGCCGGGACCCCCGGGCTGGCCGGGCTCGACCCGTCCCCGGACAGCGCCGAGCAGCGCATCGGGCTGGCCGTACGGCGGTGGCGGCGGGAGCTCGAGGAGTACGCCGAGGACGAGGTGCGCGAGCTCGACCGGAACGTGGCGCCGGATCCCGAGGTGGTCGCCGCCCTCGTCGCCACCGTGCTGCTGGGCGGCCGCCGGGCGCGGTCGGCCGGCGAAGGGCTTGCCGAGCGCATCGGTGCGCACGGGGCGCTGCGCCTGCGGGACCGGGGCGGGCGACTGCTCGCCGACCACCTGAACCGCGTCATGGACCACGAACGCGAGCGCCGTCTCGCGCCCCTCGACGCGCTCGACGTACATGCCGAACCGCAGGCCGAACTCATTGCCGCGCTGTCCGTACTGCAGAAGGAGAGGTGACCGGTGACTGCCGCCACGGACCAGGACCACGACCACACGGAGCACACCGATCACGCCGAGGACGCGGGTTCACACGACGCGGGTTCAGACGGCGCCGGTTCGAACGACGAGCGGGGGGCAGACCGCTCCCCTGGAGAGGGCGCTTTCCAGGACGATCCCCGCGGGAACGGCTCCTCGGAGGGCGAGCGCCCGCAGGGGCAGACGGCGGACCTCCGATGCGGTCAGGCGGAACCCGCCGATGACGACCACGCGCGCGTGAGGGGCCGCGGGAGGACCGAGGGCGACGGCGACACCTCCGGTCGCAAGGACTCCGCAGGCGCCTGGGACGACGGGCTGATCGCCCGGCGCGTGCCCGAGACCGCCGCCGAGCGCGTCACCGCCGTGGAGAGCAGGGCGTCGAGTCCGCAGGCCGCGCCGACACTGGCGTACGACGGACCGCTGCGGTCGCGGCTGGACGCACTGCGCGAGCTGGTGGGGCTCTCCCGCACCCGGCTCGACAGCAGGACGCTCGCCGAGGCCGGCCGGGTTCTCGACGAGGCGGCGGCACGGCGCAGGCTCTCCGGACAGCACACCGTCGTCGCCATCGCAGGCGCCACCGGCAGCGGCAAGTCGCAGCTGTTCAACACGCTCGCGGGAGTGGCCATCTCGGAGACGGGGATGCGCCGGCCGACAACCGCCGCCCCCATCGCGTGCAGTTGGAGCGACGGCGCGTCGAGCCTCATCGACCGGCTCGGCATCCCGGGGCGGCTGCGACGGCGACCGGTGCAGAGCGCGGAGGCGGAGGCGCAGCTGAGCGGGCTCGTCCTGGTCGACCTGCCCGACCACGACTCGGCGGCCGTGCAGCACCGTGAGCAGGTGGACCGCGTCCTGGCGCTCGTCGACGCGGTCATCTGGGTGGTCGATCCCGAGAAGTACGCGGACGCCGTGCTCCACGAGCGTTATCTGCGGCCCATGGCGGGCCACGCGGAGGTCATGTTCGTGGTCCTCAACCAGATCGACCGGCTGCCCGGGGAGGCCACCGAGCAGGTCCTCGACGATCTGCGGAGGCTGCTCGACGAGGACGGGATCGCCCTGGGCGAGCACGGCGAGCCCGGCGCGACCGTGCTCGCCCTGTCGGCTCTCACCGGTGACGGCATCGGTGAACTCCGTGAGGTGCTCGGCCAGTTCGTGAGGGAGCGAGGGGCCCCCAGGCGCCGTATCGCCGCCGACTTGGACGCCGCGGCGGCGCGGCTCCGGCCGGCCTACGCCACGGGGCGGCGGGCCGGACTCAGCGAGGAGGCGCGGGAGGAGTTCGCGGACCGGCTCGCCGACGCGGTGGGTGCAACCGCCGCCGGCGAGGCGGCCGAACGCGCGTGGCTGCGCAACGCCAACCGTGCGTGCGGGACGCCCTGGCTGCGGTTGTGGCGCTGGTACCAGGACCGGCTCGAACCCCCTACGGGACGGTTTCCGCTGCGCGCGCAGCCCGACGAGGAGGCCACGGCACGGCAGCGCGTCGAGCAGGCGGTGCGGACGATGGCCGACCGGGCGTCGACCGGGCTGCCCGCGCCGTGGGCGCAGGCGGTGCGAGAGGCGGCCGTACGCGGCTCCCAGGGGCTGCCCGAGGCGCTGGACGAGCTGGCGGCAGGGGCGGGACTGCCTCCCGGGCGGCCGCCGCGGCCGGGCTGGTGGCCGGTGGCGGTGCTGGCGCAGGCGTCCATGACGATTCTCCAAGTCGTAGGTGGCCTGTGGCTGTTGGGGCAGATCATCGGGTTCATGGCGCCGAACCTGGGGGTGCCGGTGCTGCTGATGTTGTGCGGCATCGTCGGCGGACCGATCGTCGAGTGGAGCTGCCGGATGGCGGCACGGGGGCCCGCGCGGAGGTATGGCGCGGAGGCGGAGCGACGCCTGCGGGAGGCGGCCGCCGGGTGCGGCCGGGCCCGGGTGCTGGATCCGGTGGCCGCGGAGCTGTTGCGGTACCGGGAGGTACGAGAGCAGTACGTCCGGGTCACAGGGGTGGGAGCCGTGGCGAGGTAGGCGGGGGGATGGATCGAGGGCCCGAATCCCTCGTCCGGGTGACGGGCTTTTCCACAGGCGGGCGGTGGTCCACAGCGTTCAGCGGGCTCGGCCTGGCGGAGGCAGTCTGGCTGTGCGGCGATCGCGGCGGACGCGGTCGGCACAGCAGACGCAGCCGTACGGGACGGGCCCGTACGTGCATCCACCCGGCGCGGGCGCCGGACGAGGGAGGGGTTCACGATGAACGAGACCATGGTGTGCGCGGTGGGCAACGTGGCGACGCAGCCGGTGTACCGGGAGCTGGCGTCGGGCGGTTCTGCGAGGTTCCGGCTGGCCGTGACCTCGCGCTACTGGGACCGGGAGAAGAACGCCTGGACGGACGGACACACCAACTTCTTCACGGTGTGGGCCAGCCGGCAGCTCGCGACGAACGTGGGGGCCTCCCTGTCGGTGGGCGAACCCGTCATCGTGCAGGGCAGGCTGAAGGTACGCACGGAAGTACGCGATAGCCAGAACTGGACCTCGGCGGACATCGACGCGGTGGCGATCGGCCACGACCTCACGCGGGGCACCTCGGCCTTCCGGCGCACGAACAAGCCGGAGACGCCGGCTGCTTCACCACAGCCCGAGCCGAACTGGGAAACCCCGGACGGTGACTCCGCGGGCACAGCCCTCCAACAGCAGCGGGAGCCAGCGGTGGTGACGTGATGTCGGCCGTCGCCCCACGCTGACCGAACTGCGGCTTATCGGCGAATACCCGCAGAACGAACCAGTGTATTTGTCGATAAGCCCTGCTCGCATGCCGTCTTGGCGATAACGATTCCGAGTCGGATCGGCCGTCCGATGTCATCACCGGGAAGCGTGGTGCGCCGCGTCCTTAGGATGCCGTGCGTAGCCCTCGGGGCCTCTGATTCTGCTGGTGGGACCGGCACCCGCGTCAACCGGTCCTGCTCGAAGGGGAATTCTGTGCTTTCTTCGTTCTCTGCGCAGTCGGTGCGCGGGCGGGGTGTGGTCCGCCTCGCCGCGGTGACGTTGGTGTCCGGGCTCGTCGCCGTCGGCGTGATGGCCGGCTCCGGTACGGCCGCAGCCGACGGGGCGTCGCAGAACCAGAGCGGGGCCACCGCCACCATGGGCGGCCTGAAGACGTACGGCGCGGCCGTGATCCATGGCGAGGCCGGGGACCAGCAGATCTCGGCGGGCCTGTTCGAGATGTCCGTCGAGGGCGGCGGCACCCTGCAGACGTACTGCGTCGACCTCCACAACCCCACGCAGAAAGACGCCAAGTACCACGAGACGCCCTGGAGCGGCACCTCGCTGGGGACCAACGAGGATCCGGGCAGGATCCGCTGGATCCTGCAGAACTCCTACCCCCAGGTCAACGATCTCGCGGTGCTCGCGGCCAAGGCCGGCGTCCGCAGCGGGCTCTCCGAGCAGGACGCGGCGGCCGGTACCCAGGTGGCGATCTGGCGCTACTCGGACGGCGCGGACGTCGACGCCCTCGACCCGCAGGCCGAGGAGCTCGCGGACTACCTGGAGAAGAACGCCCGGAACCTGGGGGAGCCGGAGGCGTCGCTGACCCTCGACCCGCCCGCGGTCTCCGGTCGGCCCGGCGAGCTGCTCGGTCCGGTCACGGTGCACACCAACGCGGGCACGGTGACGGTGTCGCCGCCGGCGGACGCCGCCACGAGCGGGGTGCGGATCGTGGGCAAGGACGGCAAGGGCATCACGTCCGCCGTGGACGGCAGCCAGGTGTTCTTCGATGTGCCCGAGGACGCGGCGGCCGGTTCGGCCGAGCTGGCCGTGCATGCCTCGACCACCGTGCCGGTCGGCCGTGCCTTCGCCTCCGAGAGTCGCAGTCAGACGCAGATCCTGGCCGGTTCCAGTGAGTCGACGGTCTCTGCGACGGCGAGTGCCGCCTGGGCGGCGGGCGGCGCTGTACCCGCGCTGTCGGCGGTGAAGAACTGCGCCGAGGGCGGGGTGGACATCACCGTGGCCAACGTGGGCGACAAGGAGTTCACCTTCGAGCTCATGGGAACCGAGCACGTCATCCCGGCGGGCAAGCCGCGGACGGTGACGATCCCGCTGCCCGAGAACCAGGCGTACGACTTCACGATCACGGGGCCGGACGGCTTCGAGAAGCGGTTCACGGGCGTGCTCGACTGCCAGACGCAGGGTGACGAGGCCGGCGACTCGACGCAGACGCTCAGCGAGCCGGGCCCCGCGACGGTCGGCGGGACCTCCGCGGACACCAACCTCGCCGAAACCGGCGGCTCCGGCGCGACCGGAGTGATCGCGGGTGTGGCCATCGCCCTGGTCGTGACCGGCGGCGCGGTCCTGCTCCTCATGGGCCAGAAGAAGGCGCCGACGCGGGACTGAGCGACCAGGCGGCTTGTCGTGGTCGTCGCAGCACGGCCGCGCGTGTGGGGCGCGCTGGTGCGCCCACACCAGAGCGGAACAGCCGTCCGAGGTCGAGCGCCAGCCCAAGTTGCTTCGGGACCAAAGGTCCAGTGCCACGGCTGTTCCGCCTCAGCTCCAGCCAGCGCCGCTGCGTCCGGATCGCTCCTTGTTCCCCCACGCGACGCCGATGTCGCGGGCGCACGGGCCGAAGCTGCGGCCCGCGTTGTTCGACCTCGGCGACGACCCGTCCGGCGTGACGACTCGGCCGATTCCTGGGCCGTGTCTGGGCTGTCCAAGGCACCCCGAGGCCACCCGACGACGCCCGGCAGTGACAGTCGAGCCACAGTCGCCAGCAGTGAAATCCCAGGTCAGGGCCGCTCGACCATACGGGTTTCCCCCCAGGGGTGGCCGTCGGGCAAGATGGGGTGTATCTGCCCACTGCCAGAATTCAAGCTGCCGGACGGTTTCTCTTGGCTGAGTACATCTACACCATGCGCAAGACGCGTAAGGCGCACGGCGACAAGGTGATCCTTGACGACGTGACGCTGAGCTTCCTGCCCGGCGCGAAGATCGGTGTGGTCGGTCCGAACGGTGCCGGTAAGTCCACCGTTCTCAAGATCATGGCCGGTCTCGAGCAGCCGTCCAATGGTGACGCCTTCCTGTCGCCCGGCTACTCCGTCGGCATGCTGCTCCAGGAGCCGCCGCTCGACGAGAACAAGACGGTCCTGGAGAACGTGCAGGACGGCGCCGCCGAGATCATGGGCAAGCTCAAGCGCTTCAACGAGGTCGCCGAGCTCATGGCGACCGACTACTCGGACGCGCTCATGGAGGAGATGGGCAAGCTCCAGGACGACCTGGACCACGCCAACGCGTGGGACCTGGACACGCAGCTGGAGCAGGCCATGGACGCGCTGGGCTGCCCGCCCGGCGACTGGCCCGTCACCAACCTCTCCGGTGGTGAGCGCCGACGGGTCGCTCTGTGCAAGCTGCTGCTCGAAGCTCCCGACCTGCTGCTGCTCGACGAGCCCACCAACCACTTGGACGCCGAGTCCGTGCAGTGGCTGGAGCAGCACCTCGCGAAGTACGCGGGCACCGTCGTCGCCGTCACCCACGACCGGTACTTCCTCGACAACGTCGCCGAGTGGATCCTCGAGCTGGACCGCGGCCGCGCCCACCCGTACGAGGGCAACTACTCCACGTACCTCGACAAGAAGGCCTCCCGCCTGAAGGTCGAGGGCCAGAAGGACGCCAAGCGCGCCAAGCGGCTCAAGGAAGAGCTCGAGTGGGTGCGGTCCAACGCCAAGGGCCGGCAGGCCAAGTCCAAGGCGCGTCTGTCCCGTTACGAGGAGATGGCCGCCGAGGCGGACAAGATGCGGAAGCTGGACTTCGAGGAGATCCAGATCCCGCCGGGCCCGCGTCTGGGCAACGTCGTCGTCGAGGTCAACAACCTCAGCAAGGCCTTCGGCGAGAAGGTCCTCATCGACGACCTCAGCTTCACGCTGCCGCGTAACGGCATCGTCGGTGTCATCGGGCCGAACGGCGCCGGCAAGACCACGCTCTTCAAGATGATCCAGGGTCTGGAGCAGCCCGACTCCGGTTCGATCAAGGTCGGCGAGACCGTAAAGATCTCGTACGTCGACCAGAGCCGCGAGAACATCGACCCGAAGAAGTCGCTGTGGGCCGTCGTGTCCGACGAGCTCGACTACATCAACGTCGGACAGGTGGAGATGCCCTCGCGGGCCTACGTCTCCGCCTTCGGCTTCAAGGGGCCGGATCAGCAGAAGCCGGCCGGTGTCCTCTCCGGCGGTGAGCGCAACCGCCTCAACCTCGCGCTCACCCTCAAGCAGGGCGGAAACCTGCTGCTCCTCGACGAGCCCACCAACGACCTGGATGTCGAGACCCTGTCGAGCCTGGAGAACGCGCTGCTCGAGTTCCCGGGCGCGGCCGTGGTCGTGTCCCACGACCGGTGGTTCCTCGACCGGGTCGCCACGCACATCCTCGCCTACGAAGGCGAGTCCAGGTGGTTCTGGTTCGAGGGCAACTTCGAGTCGTACGAGAAGAACAAGATCGAGCGGCTCGGTCCCGACGCGGCACGTCCGCACCGTGCCACCTACAAGAAGCTGACCCGGGGCTGATCTCTTGCGGCACATCTACCGCTGCCCACTGCGCTGGGCGGACATGGACGCGTACGGCCACGTCAACAACGTGGTCTTCCTCCGCTACCTGGAGGAAGCCCGTATCGACTTCCTGTTCCGCCCCGGCAAGGATTTCAAGCAGGGGTCCGTGGTGTCGCGCCATGAGATCGACTACAAGCGGCAGCTGGTCCACCGGCGCGCGCCCGTGGACATCGAACTGTGGGTCACCGAGATAAAGGCGGCCTCGTTCACGCTCACCTACGAGGTCAAGGACCCGGACCAGGTCTACGTCCGGGCCTCGACGGTGATAGTGCCGTTCGACTTCGAGGCGCAGCGGCCACGCCGGATCACCGCCGAGGAACGGGAGTTCCTCGAGGAGTACACGGACGACGACGAGGAGGAGGCCGTCGCCGCATGACGGTGCTCCACCTCGCTGACGAGCGGGAGGCGGCGGATCTCGCGGCCTTCCTCTCCCGGCTGCTCCACTACGACCGTTCGGCCGCGGTGCGTCTCCAGGGGGCCGGCACCGCGCTCGCCGTCTTCGGGCGGCCCCCGTCCTTCGAGGTCCTGGCGATCCGCGCGGTGCGGCTCGCCAAGCCGTACGAGAACGGGCTCGACGTCACCCTGGATGTGACCGTGTCCGCCGGGGAACTGCTGGAGTCCGTCGACGAGTCGGCCGCCACGGCCCTCGTACCGACCGCGGTCACCGGTCCGCCGTGGGCCGGAGTGCTGCCGCCGCGCGGCGGGTGGCGCGCGGAGACCGGACTGCCGGATCCGGACGCGCTGCGCGCGATGGTCGGCGCGGTCGTCGCCGAATTCCGCTCCCGGACCCAGGAGTTGGTGACCGACCGGCGTACGAGGGCGGAACTCGACCGGATCGGGCGGGAGATCTGGTCCCGGACGGTGGGGAACACCCCTTTGCCGGTGCGGGCCGTGCACGCGGCCCAGTCTCTGGGCTTCCTGCGGTCCACGGAGGCCGCGGGCGACCTGGCGTTGCTCTCGTCGGGTGCGTGGCTGAGACTGCGCACGCCGTACGGCTCGATTGCCGTACGGCGCGCTGGGCTCGGGGTCCTCGGCGTCAGCGTCCGCTGACGGAACGGGTGCCCGCCGGCGGCATGACAGCCCACCGGGGGCAGGGCGGCATCCGTCGGGTGGGTGCCATAGGTGATCGCGCTGAGCAGGCGCTCGGCGAGGTCTTCGGAGAGCGACATCGGTGGACCTGCGGCGGGCGCTGGAGCGAACGCGGCAGCGCGGACGGACCGGATCGCAGCAGCGTCCGCACGGTCCGCGGCCCGTCCCCTCTCGCGATCGGCGACGCGGCCCGGCGTCACTCACCTGCGGACCCCCGCAACGCCGCCGACACCGCGCTGATCGTCAGGGCGGACGTGCCGTCCGGCGGTATTCGCTTGGGGGCCGGATTTGATCGGATTGTGACCGGATACGGGTGCCGTACGACCGGAATCCGCGCGTCACGCCCCGCGCATCAGTCCGCGGTGTTCACCATCGAGGCCGCCGCGTACGTCAGGTAGTTCCACAGCGTCTGCTCGTGCTCCTCCGGCAGGCCGAGCTCGTCGACCGCGTCCCGCATGTGTTTCAGCCAGGCGTCGTGCGCCGCCCGGTCGACCGTGAACGGGGCGTGCCGCATGCGCAGACGGGGGTGGCCGCGGTTGTCGCTGTACGTCGTGGGGCCGCCCCAGTACTGGATCAGGAACAGGGTCAGGCGCTCCTCGGCGGGCCCCAGGTCCTCCTCCGGGTACATGGGCCGCAGCGCCGGGTCCTCGGCGACTCCCTCGTAGAACCGGTGGACGAGGCGGCGGAAGGTCTCCTCCCCGCCGACCTGCTCGTAGAAGGTCTGCTCCTGAAGCGTGCCGCGCCGAATCTCTTTCACCCGTCCATGGTCTCAGACGCGGTGACCGAGGACTCAAGGCTTAGGACCGCCCCCCTTCCGGCCGCCGGGCCGACGTTGAGATTCCGGATCGGCCGGCCAAGGCGCTCGCCTCTCGCCGCGCGCCGCCGCACAGTGGACATATGGGCGCTTACGATCTCGACAGGGACGACAGGGAGCTCGCCGACCTTGCCGCCTCGGTGCGGGCGGCGCTGGTGCGCCAGATCGACGCGAGCGGGGCCTGGGCCGCCGACCCGGTGTGGCGGCAGGCCTTCGAGGAGGTTCCGCGCCATCTCTTCGTCCCGTACTACTACGTCGGCGTCCTGGGCGGCTACGAACGGCGCTGGGGCGAGAGCCCGGACCCGCGCAGCCGCGAGCGCTGGGTGCGCGGGGCGTACGCCGACACCCCGCTGGCCACCCGGCTGCGCGACGGCGAACTGCTCTCCTCCAGCAGCCAGCCCTCGCTGATGGCGATGATGCTGGTCGCGCTGGAAGTCGAGGTGGGAAACACGGTCCTGGAGATCGGCACGGGTACCGGCTACAACGCGGCCCTGCTCGCCCACCGGCTCGGCGACGACGACCTCGTCACCACCATCGACCTGGAGCCGGAGATCACCGAGTCGGCGCGGCAGCACCTGGCCGCCGCCGGCTACCACCCGGTCGTCGTCACCGGCGACGGGGCGCGCGGAGTGCCGGAACGCGCCCCCTTCGACCGGATCATCGCGACCTGCACGCTGTCATCGATCCCGCCCGCCTGGCCGGCCCAGTGCCGCCCCGGCGCCCGCATCCTCGCCCCGTTCGCCACCGGTCTGATCGCCCTGACCGTCCGCGATCCCGGCCACGCCGAGGGGCGCTTCCTGCACACACCCGCCTACTTCGTGCCGCTGCGCGGCGCGGGCAGGGCCGCGCAGGAGCCGGTGCCGCTGGCCGGAGTGCCGCGCCGGGCGAGGGAGCACGAGCTGTTCCGCTTCCTGCTGACCCTGACCCGCGGCAGCCTCGATCCGCAGGAGGCGTACGCGCTGTGGGAGCGCGAGGGCATGCCGCAGCGCGAGCGGTACGGGATCACGGTCAGCGGCGAGCACGAGTGGGCGTGGCTGGACGATCCGGAAGGGCCGTACGCGTGGCCCCTCGCCTGAAGCAGAGGGTCAGCTCCTGCTGAACCAGAGGCTCAGCCCCTGCGGATCGTGATCGTCGTCCACGCGCCCACGTGCACCCGGTCCCCGTCCTGGAGGGTTACGGGTACGAAGGGCTGGATCGGCTCGTCCGAGCCGTTGACCGTCGTCCCGTTCGTCGAGTTCTGGTCGACGACCGCCCAGGTGCCGTCCGGCTGCTGGACCAGGACGGCGTGCTGGTGCGAGACGCCCGGGTCCTCCGGCGGCACCGACAGATCGATGTCGGGGGTGTCGCCGGTGGAGTGACGGCGACGGCCGATGGTGATCTGGTTGCCGGTGAGCGTGCGCTGCTGCTCGGGCGAGTAGGCGGGCAGGTTGAGGCCCGCGGCCTCGGGGCCGGAGCGATGCATCATCGCCATGAAGTACTCGCGGTCAGGACCGATGGTCGCCGTCCAGGTCGCCGTCTGCTGCGGGAAGCTGAGGCCGGGCGGCGAGGTGGGGGCCTGGGTCGAGCCGGGCTGCGGGTAGCCGTAGCCGCCGCCGGGACCGCCCTGGCCGCCGGGACCGCCGGGTGCGGTGGACGACGGCGGGGAGATCACCCAGTCGTCGTCACCGCCGCCGAAGGAGGGACCGCCCGGCTGGGGCCGGCCCGTCTCCTGCGGGAAGCCGGGAGGGGCGGCCGGACCCGAGGGCCCGGACGGCTGGAACGCCTGCGGGGCACCGGCCGCACCGCCGGGACCGGGCGGCGGCGGAACCGGCCGCGAGGGGTCGCCACCGAATCCGGGGGGAGCGGCCGGGCCGCCCGGACCGCCAGGGTTACCGAAGCCGCCCGGACCGCCAGGAGCCCCCGGACCGCCGGGTCCGCCGGGTCCGCCGAAGTCGCCAGGAGCACCCTGGGGACCGCCCTGGCCACCGGGTCCGCCGGGTCCGCCGAAGTGGCCGGGGCCACCCTGGGGACCGTCCTGACCACCGCGCCCGCCGAAGTTACCGGGACCGCCCTGACCACCGGGGCCACCGGGTCCGCCGAAGTGGCCGGGGCCACCCTGGGGACCGTCCTGACCACCGCGCCCGCCGAAGTTACCGGGACCGCCCTGACCGCCGGGGCCGCCGGGGCCGCCGAAGTTGCCGGGGCCACCCTGGGGACCACCGGGGTCACCGGGTCCGCCGAAGTTGCCGGGACCCCCCTGGGGGCCGCCCTGGCCACCGGGGCCGCCGGGGCCACCGAAGCCTCCGGGTCCACCACGGCCGCCGCCGGGACCGCCCTGCGGGGCGGAGGGGCCCGAGGGCTCCCCGCCGAACGGCGGGATCGGCTCGGCCGGCCGGTTCATCTGCGACGGGCGCGAGCTCTGGTACTCGTACGAGTCACCCCCGCCGTAGGAAGGGCCGGGCGGCTGCTGGAAGCGGCCGGCCGGGCCGGGCGCCGGGCGCGGGGCGGCCGGGGTGTACGAAGTGGCCGTGTTCGTCAAAAAGTTCCACCGGCACTCCTCGCAGAACGGCGCTCCGCCCTCACGGGGGGTGCGGCACTGCGGGCAGAGCTCCGGCTCGGGGTCGGGCACGGCGGACAGGCGCGGCCGCCCGCCGGGCTGAGTGCCCGGGCCCTGCGGCGGTGGAAAGCCGTAACCGCCGCCGGGCGACGGAGGCGGTGGGGGCGGGGGCGGGGGTACGGCACCGGCCATGCGGTGACCGCAGACCTCGCACCAGTCGTCGGAACCCGACTGGTGTCCGTTCGGGCAGGTCGGCATGTCGGCGCTTCCCCCTCTCCTTTTCCGGCCGCTTTGACCGGATTTCTCCAACCCCAAGGGGTCAGGCTCGCTGCTTTCGGTGTCCGTCTACGGTCACTTCTTTACACGAACAGTCTTTGTCGACCGTGTTTCGAGAGTCATCTCATCGGCCTCCGCGACCTTCGCCTTCAGTCGCACAGTACCCGTCGCGGCGTCGACCACGTCCACCACCTTCGCAAGCAGTTTCGCAGTATCCGCGTTTCCCGAGGCGCCGGCGAGCTGAACGGCCCGGCCCAGTTTGGCCGTTGCTCCATCCATGTCTCCCGCTTTGCGGAGGTCCAGCCCTTGTTGGATGACTTGTGCCAGTTCGGCCTGTCCCGTGTAGTGGGCGACCTGGGGGTTGATCGACGTCGACGCGACCATGTCGTCGGTCCACACGGCCCGTACGAGCCCCTGGGCGCCGAGGTTCTGGGCGGTGCCGTCGGGCTGCGGGACGACCAGGGAGACCCGGGCGGCGAGCATCTCCTGGCCGAGGTTCGCGGCCGGGACCTCGACGCACACGTGGTAGTCGCGGGACTCGTCCCCCCAGGAGCCGGTGGGGTAGTCCCCGGCGCGCGGACCGGCCTCCGTGCGGCGGTCGGTGAGCTCCTCGACGGTGGGCGCGACCTGCTTGACGAACCTCACGGTTGTGCCGACCGGTGTCCACAGCCTGAGGGCGACGTCCGAGACCTCCTTGCCCATCGCCGTCTCCATCATCCGCGTGAAGTCGGCGGCGAGACCTGCGGGGTCGGCGACGATGTCGGAGGTGCCGAGCAGGGCGGAGGCGATCCCTGTGACTTCTTTCACTTCCCAGTCGGTGCCCACGCCGCGGGCGTCACAGGTGAAGCGCCCGGCGCAGGCGTCAAGGGCCGCCCTGAGGTCCTGGGGCGACTCGTGCTCGTTGCGGCCGTCGGTGAGCAGGATGCCGTGGCGGATGGCGACGTCCGCGGCGGAGAGCAGCCGGTCGGCCAGGCGCAGCCAGGTACCGATGGCCGTGCCGCCGCCCGCGCTCAGCCTGCGCAGCGCCTGCCTGGCCTGCTCCCGGGTGGTGGCGTCGGCGACCGCGAGGCGCCCGCCGCCCGGGTAGACCTCCTTGGCGACGTGCGTGCCGCCGATCACCGCGAAGTGCACGCCGTCGCGCAGGGTGTCGATGGCGGCGGCCGTCGCGTCCCGGGCGTTGCGCATCTTGGTCGGCGGGTAGTCCATCGAGCCCGAGCAGTCGACCATGATCGCCACGGCGGCGGACGGGCCCTGGCCGGGCGAGTAGAGCTGGGGCGCCGCGACCGCGCTGCCCATCGTGCCGCCTCCGGTGGCGGTCACCGTGACGATCGCGTTGACCTCGCGGCCGCCTTCCGGCAGGTACTCGTTCTGGTAGACGTCCACCGAGAACTGCGGCACGTTCGACTTCGAGAAATTGGCCATGCGTACTCAAATCCCCCTCGACAACCCCGCCGAAGCGGGGCGATGACTGAAGACGGACCGGTCCCCTCCGGTCCGATGCTGCTTCCCCGGCTGTTTCCCCGGGCGCGGCCTCAGGCGGATCCTGCCCCTTGCGGCGGGGCCGGGAACGGCAGGAGGGCCACTGTTACGTTGTCGTGGCCCCCGCCGTCCAGGGCGTGACCGACCAGTACCCGGGCGCTGTGCAGGGGGCGCATCACGGCGTCGACGGGAACGATCTCGGCCATCTCCTCGGCCGCCTCCGCGTAGTTCCACAGGCCGTCGGTGCACACCACCACCACACCCGGCCGGTCCGGCTTGAAGGAAGCGGTGTGCGGCTCCAGTTCGTAGGCGTCCGCGCCGAGCCAGCCCGTGATCGCGTGGGCGCGCTCGTCGGCGTACGCCTCGGCCTCGCTCATCAGGCCCGCGGCGACCATCTGCGCGGCCCACGAGTCGTCCTCGGTGAGCCGGGCCGGGGGTGCGCTGCGGTCCACCGGCACCCAGTAGGCGCGGCTGTCACCGACCCAGCCGACGACCAGCAGACCGGAGGTCACCACGGCGCCGACGAGGGTGCAGGCGGGGGCGTTCTGATGCGGGGCGTGCTCGCGGGCCGTGGCCGGCTCCTCGGCGAGCGCGTTCACCGCGTGCGAAGCGGCGACGATCGCCTCGTGCATGGCCTGCTGCGGATGTGTGCCGACCGGCAGGGCGGCAAGGAGCGTTTCGATCGCCGCCCGGGACGCGGCGAGCGAGGCGTCGTCCGGGCGGGTCGCCGAGGAGACGCCGTCGCAGACGATCGCCAGGGCCGCGGGGGAGCCGTCCGGCAGCGCGGCGCAGCCGAGGCCGAAGGCGTCCTCGTTGCGGTGGTGGCGCAGGCCGCGGTCGCTGACGGCGGCGACCGGGCCGGCCTCCTGCTCCATGTGGTCGCGCTCGCGCGGCTGGGCGTGCCCGCAGTTCTCGCAGTAGCCGTCGTCGTCGACACGGCCCGCCCGGCAGGCCACGCACACACGGGTGCCCTCGGGCGTGGCCGGCTCGGCGGCCACGCGCGGGTCCGGCGCCTGCAGCGGGTACTCCTCGGGCTCCGGCGGGCGGTCGAACCGCACGCCGGAGGCGGGGGAGCCGGGTGAGCCCGGGGGCGGGGGCGACTGCGGTGCGGACGACGGGAGTTCGCGACCACCCGAGTCGGTGGCCTGGAGGTCCGTCGGCAGATGCGCCGGGGCGGGCCGGCCGGAGCCGGCGGGCTCGGCGCCCGGCCAGGTCACGCCGGCGGCGTCCGCCGCAGGCGATGCCTGGCCGTTCATGACGATCGTCGGGTTGTCCTCCGGCCGTGCGGGGACGGCCGACAGGTCGTATCCGCACGCACCGCAGAAACGGTCACCCGACTCGAGGGGTTCCTCGCAGCTCGGGCAGGCGGACAGCTGGGGCATCTGCGACATCAACTACACCCACGTCCGGGGGCGGTAACGGTTGGCACGTTCCACCAGGTCGATCCTCTCCTCACCGCCGCGTGCGAGCCGGGCCAGCGTGCGGTACGTACGCTCCAGTCCGAAGCGCAGGCCACGCTCGTCCAGGTCGCTGCCGAGCAGCACCCGGCGCCCGGCGGCGGACTGGGCGGAACCCTGGCCACCGGAGAGTATCCAGTCCAGCGCGCAGCCGAGCACTTCGGCGGACAACTGCTCGCGGCGCGCCGGATCCAGACCGTACGCGTCCAGCGCCTCGACCTGCCCGGCGGCGGCGGTCAGGTCTTCCAGAAACGGTACGTCACCGGCGTGCGCGGTGCGTTGACGCAGCCGCGCGCGGACGGCCGCCACACGTGCCGCCGTGTAGTGGATGGAGGATTCCGGAATCGACTCCAGAGTCCGTACGGCGCCACGGCGGTCGCCGGCGGCGAGCTGGACGCGGGCCAGGCCGAACGCGGCGCTCACATAGCTGGGGTCGGTCGACCACACCAGGCGGTAGTACTCGGCGGCGTTGTCGAGCTGGCCGAGGATCTCCGCGCACAGGCCGAGGGCCAGCTTGGGCGCCGGCTCGCCCGGGAAGGCGTCGTAGACGGCGTCGAAGGCGAGCGCGGCGGCCTCGTGGTCGCCGGTCACCAGCGCGGCCACGCCCCGGTACCAGACGACCCGCCAGTCGTCGGGCCGCTCCTCCTCCAGCCGCAGCAGGGCTTCGAGCGCGGTGTGCGCCTCTGCGTTCTCCAGCCAGGCCCGCACCTGCCGCAGCCGCGTCTCGGTCGACTGGGCCGGCGCCGCGGCCAGCGCCCCGAGCAACTCGGCCGGAGCGGTGGTCATCAGGCCGGCCAGGAATCCGGCGTTGGGGTCGGAGGGATCGACGTGGGGCACGGGCAGGGCGAGGGCCGCGAGGGGGGCGTCTGCGGCCTTGACGATGCTCTGGGTGCCGTTCGGGCTGCCCGGAGCCGGGGCGGGGGCCGTCAGCTGGAGTGGCTGCTGCTTCTTCGTCCGCACCACCCGCGCCCCCAGCCGCGAGACCTCCCCGTCGAATCTCGGGAACAACTCCGCGTCCGTCACCCGCACTTCGGGCCCGAACAGCGTCGACAGCGCGGGCCGCGCATGCCCCGTCTGCAGCGACACGACCTCGCGCAGCACGCCCGTGAGCTGTTCGGACATCTCCTGCGCCGAGGCGAACCGGCGGGCCGGGTCCGGGTCGGTGGCCCGGACCAGCAGCCGGTAGAAGGACTCGTACTGGCGGAAGACCTCGATGTTGTCGGGGTCGGGCAGGGAGTCCACGAACACGTTCGTGTAGCCCTGGAAGTCGAAGGCCAGCACCGCCAGCGTACGGGCGACCGTGTACAGGTCGCTCGCCACCGAGGGGCCGACCTCCGCGACCTCCGGCGCCTGGTACCCCACGGTGCCGTAGATGGCCGACTCGTCGTCGTCCATCCGGCGCACGGCGCCCATGTCGATCAGCTTGAGCTGGTCCTCGGTCTGGATCGCGTTGTCGACCTTGAAGTCGCAGTACAGCAGGTTCCGGCTGTGCAGGTGACCGAGGGCCTCCAGGGCCTCGATGCCGTACGCGCAGGCCTGCTCGACCGGCAGCGGGTCCCGCTTGCCGTCCGGTGCGCGGCGGGAGTTCGCGATCTCCTTCAGCGACTTGCCGCCGACGTACTCCATGACGATGTACCCGTCCAGCGAACCCGTCCGCTGGTCGAGGTGCTCCACGAAGTTGTAGATCCGCACGATGTTGGCGTGCTCGATCTCGGCGAGGAAGCGCCGCTCGGAGATCGCGGCCGCCATCGCGTCCTGGTCGCCGGTGTCCAGCAGGCCCTTCAGAACGACCCAGCGGTCCGACACCGCGCGGTCCACGGCGAGGTAGACCCAGCCGAGGCCGCCGTGCGCCAGACAGCCCACCACCTCGTACTGGCCGTGCACGACGTCGCCGGCCTTCAGCTTCGGGACGAACGAGTACGGGTGGCCGCACTTCGTGCAGAAGCCCTCCGTACGCCCGGGCCGCTCACCGCGGGAACGCCCCACCGGCGCCCCGCAGTCGGAACGCGAGCAGAACCGCTTCCGCTCGGGCACCTCGGGGTTCTCGAGCACCATCGCGCGCGGATCGGGCCGCGGCACACCGGGGACCTCGACCAGGCCGGCGCCGAGGCGGCCGCGCGCGGACGAACCGGCGGTCGAGCCGGAGCTGCGCACCGACACCGAGCGGCCGGTGGACCGGCCCGACAGGGAGCGCGAGAGCCGCCCCGACACCGAGCGCCGGGACTTCGACGACTGCGAGGACGTACGGGAACTGGCGCGGCCGCTGGAGCGTGAACTGCCCCTTCCCGAACCGCGCGAGCCACGGCCGCCGCCGGTGACGCCGGTCGGCGGGGAACCCACCATGCCGCTCGACGACACCACGGGCGCCAGCCCGCAGGTGTCGCAGTACAGCTCGCCGCCGCCCACGTCCTCGTACGTCCCGCCGCAGTCGGGCCGCTGACAGGTCTGCTGTGCCTGACTCATGACGCTGCATCCCCCTCGTCGCTCACGCGCCCGTCTCCCTCCGGTCCTGCGGCCCGCCCTGCTCCGGCACGCGCGGTGCGCCGAGCAGCTCGGCGGCCGCGTGCTGGTAGCGCAGCACGGCCTGTTCGGCCACGCGCAGGTCGCAGGGCGCGCTCCACAGCATCCGGCGCGCCGCGTCGTACCGCTCGATGAGGAACGGGTCCTCCGCGAGGCCGTGCCGGGCGACCTTCGCCCTGTACGCGTCGAGGCGGCCGCGCAGTTCCGCGCGGACCGCCAGCGGCGCGGTGACCGCGGTCAACGACTCACGGGCCCGCAGCAGTTCGTCCTCCGCCCTCTGCTCCAGGGACTCCAGGAGCGGGGACAGGCGGTGCCACTGGGCGTGTCTGCGGTACTCGGCGGCCGTCGCCAGCTGCTCCTGCAGCACGGTCGGCGGGCCGCTCACGACCGGCACCTCGGTGGCGGCGATCTTCGCGAGGACCTCGCCGCGCGCGGTGCGCGCCTCGGCGAGCGTGCGGTCCGCGCGGCTGAGTACGTCGCGCAGCTTGACCAGCCGCTGCTCCGCGTCCTGCCGGACGGTGAGCACGGCGTCGATCTCCCGGCGCACGTCCTCCAGGGCACGCGCCTCACGGTCGTACACCGTCGTGTCCGGCTTGCCGCCGCCCGGTGCCGTGCTCCCCTCGGCGGGGACCCAGAAGGCCAGCGGGTCGGACACCACCCGCTCGCGCAGCGACGTCAGGGTGCGCGTGATGCGCTCCAGGTCGTCGCCCGAAGGGTGCTCGCCGGGGCGCACACCGACGGAGTGCGCGAGCCGGCGGGTGCGCTGGAGCTCCGCAGCCAGTAAATCGATGCGGGCGGGCAGCGCCGACCACACGGCGTCGGCGGCGACGACCATGTCCAGCGAGGTCGCGTACAGCCCGTTCATCCGGTCCACGAGCGTGGCCAGCGAGAACCGCTCACTGAGTTTGCCCGCCCCGCCGTGCAGTGTCGGCGCGTTCGCCGTGGCCGTGGCGGATCCCGCGACCGTGACGGACTCGCCGCGCAGCAGCTCGGTCAGCTCCACCAGGTCGTCGCGGCTGGACCAGCGGCGGCGGGCCCGGATGTCACGGGCGGTGCGCAGCGCGTCCGTGTACGCGTCGAAGTACGCCCACAGCAGCGTGATCGACGCCTCGGCGGCGGACCAGCGCTCCTCTGTGGTCCCCGTGAGGTCGGCGCCCTCCAGCAGCCTGCGGCCCGCGTGGTCCTGCAGGGCGAGGAGCGAGGTCTCGATCGCCTCGTGCTCCGCGCCGAGCCGCGCCAGCGCACGGTCCACCTCGTCCCGGTCCATCACCGGCCCGGCGGGGTCCGTGACGCCCATCGATCACCTCTCGCTGCTGTGTTGTGGTCCGTCGGTTCTGTGTCGGTCGTACGTAGGCCCAAGGCCGGTCACGTGTAGTGCGCCTCGGGTGGAGTGGCCGACTCCGAATTCTTGCCCAGGGTCGCGGACAGCCACTTGTCGTACGACGCCTTCCAGTCGCCGTTGCCGCGGTAGTCCTCGAGTATCCGGTTGACCCGGCGTACCAGATCGGTGGCGTCCAGTTTCATCGCCACGCCGTAGTACTCGGTGGTGAAGGTACCGCCCTTGAGTTCCACCGTCGGGTCCTGAGCCGCCTGGCTCGCGGCGAGCGCGCCGTCGGTCACCACCGCGTCCACCTGGCCGAGTTGCAGCCGCACCAGACAGTCCAGCTGGTTGGGGACGGCGAGGGAGACGTCGGCGCTGGCGGGGATCTTGCCGGACTGCCGGTCCGCGACCAGGTGGTCGTGCGCCGTGGAGGTCGCGGCCGAGCAGATCTTCTTGCCGGCGAGCGTTTTGTCGTACCCCTTGATCGTCGATGTCTTCGGCGCCAGCACCTGCTGGCCGGTCAGGAAGTACGGGGCCGAGAAACGGACCTGCTCCAGGCGGGAGCACGTGATCGTCATGGTGCGGACCACCATGTCGACGCGGCCGCTCTGGACCGCGGGGATGCGCTGGTTGGTGGGGATGGCCCGGAACTGGATCTTGTCCGCGCTGTAGTCGCCGCCGAAGATGTTGCGCGCGATGGCGTGGACGAGGTCGATGTCGAAGCCCTCCAGATCGCCGGAGGGGTTGTTCGGGTTGCGGTAGCCCCAGCGGTAGCCGTTCTGGTCGACACCCACCGACAGGTAGCCGCGCTTCTTGATGGCCTCGATCGTGTTGCCCGAGGCGCTCGACGGGGAGGGGCTCTGGTCCTGGGCGGTGCTCTCGGAGCACTGGCCGGCCCTCGCGGGGGCGCCATGGGCCACACCCGGGCCGCCGATTCCCGCCTCGCCGCCGCCGCGGGACTGCGTGAGCGGCAGCAGCAGGACGAAGGCGAGCGCGAGGGCGCAGACGACCGCCATCGCCCCCACACCGCCCCAGCCCTTCAGACCGGCTCGCAGACGCCCCACCCGGAGGCGCAAAAAGAAACCGCGTGCACGCATTGTCACGCCCCCTTCACCGGTACTCCGACAGCCTGCGCCCGATGCCCAGCGTCGCGCCGGCCGCGCCGAGCACCGCGAGCGCCGCCGAGCCGACGGTGAGGCCGGTCATCGCGTCCAGGCCGTCACCGGCGGACGCCTTGAACTCGTTCGTCTCGTGCTCCAGTGCGGCCGTCAGGGACGTGTCGACGTTGTCGAAGCACACGCTCGTCGACTCCTCCTTGGAGGTGCCGATGACCCGGTCGCGGGCCGCCTGGTACTCACCGGACTCATTGTCCTTGCGGGCCGTGCCGTGACGCAGCTTCCACTCCTTCATGGAGCTGTTCGCGACCTGCACGGGCTTCCTGCCCGCCGAGTCGTCGGCGAGGCCGCCGGCCCGGGTGAGCGTCCTGGCGAGCTCCGCGATCTCCTGGTCGTAGCCCCAGTCGTAGGCGTCCATGACGGTGCCGTCCTTGAGTTCCTTCGTCTCCGCGCCGCGGCTGACCAGGGTCAGGTTCTCGTCGCTGCGGGCCTTGAGGGAGGCGATCTGCGCGTCGTGCAGCACGTTCAGGGAGCGGACGCCGTGGTCGTAGGAGTCGTTGAGGCCGGCGCGCGCGACGGTGTGGCCGACGACCAGCCACAGCAGTACCACGGTGGTCGCGGCGCTGGCGGCGACCATGCCGTGGTTCAGAACGCGGTTCGTGCGCCGGTAGTTGCGGCGCTGCGCCCACACCAGCGCGGCGAGTGCGAGGACGCCCAGGCCGATCGCGGCCCACGGGTACGGAGTAGCGTCCCCGTAGTCGTCGCGCAGGCGCTGGTTCTCCTTCTTGTAGAGGTCCTCGGCCTTCGGGAGCATCTTGTTCTGCATCGTGTCGTTGGCCAGACGCAGGTACGCGCCACCGACCGGGAAGCCCTCCCGGTTGTTGGCGCGGGCCGACTCCACGAGGCCCTTGTACTCCGGCAGCAGCTTGTTGAGCTCGGCGATGGTGGCCGCGGAGGGCGAGCCCGGCTCGGAGTTGGTGGCGGCGGTGACGAGTTTGGCGGCGGCCGTGCGGACGTCGTTCTCATAGCGCTCGCGGGTCTGTGCGGTCTCCTGCAGGCCGGCGAGATAGCCGCTGGCCGCCATGGTGTTGGCGTCGGCCAGCGAGCGGTAGATGTCGGCCGCGTCGGAGCTGAGCGGCTGGCTGCTGTGCAGCACGTCGTCCGCGGCGCCCGCCCGTTCGGCCGTCTGCCACGCGGTGACGGCGCCGAACGCGACGACCAGCAGGGCGAGGACGGCACCGATGATGCGCAGCCGGCCGGGCTCGGTGGTGGCGGCCGTGCGCAACTGGTCGACGCCCTCGGCGAAGGCGGTACGGCGTGGGGGTGCGGGGGCCTGCGGCGGGGCGCCGGGCGGGCCCGGCTGCGGCGGTACCACCGGCATCGTGGGCATGCCGGGGCCGCCCGGTGGTGGCGCCGCGCTGCTCTTCGGCGGGTGTGTCACTGTTGACCTCCCCCATGGTCATCCGTCGCCGCAAGTATCGCTGCCGGGAGTGACATCCGCACCGGCCTTCACTGGATCTTGATGGGATCGCAGTGAAATGCCTGCTTGCGGCCGAGCAGCGTCTCCGGTCACCCCCTGCCCATGAATACGCCGTGGGAATCTGTTCGGTTCCCAGGGGGCTGAGGGTGCCCCACCGGCGCCGGAGACGCTCAGCCCCCGAAGTGCTCCCGCACGCGCGCCTGCACGTCGGCGGTCGCCCCCAGCCGGTCCAGCCCCAGCAGTGCCGCCCCCAGCACCGGACGCGCCGTCACCACACGGGGCACCGCCTTCGGTGCCCGCGCCGCCAGCACGTCACGGATCCGGTCGTCCAGTCGGGGATGGCGCGCGGCCAGGACGCCGCCGCCCAGCAGTACCGGTGTCTCCTCCTCCAGCAGGTCCAGCCGGGTCAGCGCCACCGTGGCCATCGCCACCACCTCGTCGGCGAGGCGGTCGACGATCGTACGGGCGACCGGGTCGCCGTCCGCGGCCGTGGCGAAGAGGACCGGCGTCAGTTCGTGGCGGCGGACGTGCTCGACGTGTCCCAGGTGCAGGGCCTCGATGAGGGCGTTCATGGAGTCGTGGCCGAAGTGGGCGGGAAGGGTGCGTGCCAGTGCCGTGGGGCCGCCGCGGCCGTCCTCCGCGCGGGCCGCGTGCCACAGGGCCTCCTCCGCCAGGCCCCAGCCGCCGCCCCAGTCGCCGGAGATGCGGCCGAGCGCGGGGAAGCGGGCCGTGCGCCCGTCGGGACGCATGCCGACGCAGTTGATGCCCGCGCCGCAGACGACGGCGACACCGCGCGGCTCGGTGACGCCCGCGCGCAGGATCGCGAACGTGTCGTTGCGCACCTCCACACTCGTGCCCCACGCGCGCGCGTGCAGCGCGGCCGCCAACTGCTCCTCCTCGACGGGGAAGTCGGCGTTGGCCAGACACGCGGAGACGTGGCCGGCCGACACCACGCCGGCCGCGGCGAAGGCACGCCCCACCGCTTCGGCGAGGGTGTCCACCGCCGCCTCCACGCCCGCCACGGGCGGCCTGAACCCGCCGCCGCGGGCCGTGGCGAGGACGGTCCCGTCGGCTGCCACGACCGCGACGTCGGTCTTGCTGTTGCCCGCGTCGACGGCGAGGACACGTGCGGTCATGCCCACGCGAGATGCTCCCGGTTGTGTGCGATCAGCTGGTCGGTGAGGGTGTCGGCGTACTCGTGCTGCCCGACGAGGGGATGGGCGAGCAGCGCCCGGAACACCCGGTCGCGGCCCCCGTGCAGGGCGGCCTGGAGGGCCAGGTCCTCGTAGGCCGTCACGCTCGCCATCAGGCCCGCGTACAGCGGGTCGACGGCCGGCACGGCGAGGGGGGCCGGGCCCTTCGGGCCCACCGCAGACTGCACCTCGATCACCGCGTCGTCGGGGAGGAAGGGGAGTGTGCCCCGGTTCAAGGCGTTCACCACCTGGTACGGGCTGCCACCCCCGCCCAGCAGTCCGGCCGCCAGGTCCACGGCGGCCTCCGAGTAGTAGGCGCCGCCCCGCCCGGCGAGGAGCTCCGGCTTCTCGTCGAGGTCCGGATCGGCGTACATCGTCAGCAACTGCCGCTCCATCCCCGCCACTTCCGCGGCGCGGGACGGTTTGGTCCGCAGCTCCCGTACGACCTCGTCGTGGGCGTAGTAGTAGCGCAGGTAGTAGGAAGGGACCACGCCCAGGCGGTCGAGGAGCGGGCGGGGCAGGTGCAGATCGGCGGCGATCGTGCCGCCGTGCTCGGCGAGGAGACCGGGCAGGACGTTCTCGCCCTCGGGGCCGCCCAGACGCACCCCGGTCTCCCAGGTCAGGTGGTTGAGGCCCACGTGGTCCAGGTGGACGTCCGCCGGTGCCACGCCGAGCAGGCCCGCGAACTTCCGCTGGAGGCCGATCGCCACATTGCACAGGCCGACCGCCTTGTGGCCGGCCTGGAGCAGGGCCCGGGTGACGATCCCGACCGGGTTGGTGAAGTCGATGATCCAGGCGTCCGGGTTCGTACGGCGGACGCGTTCGGCGATGTCGAGGACGACCGGGACGGTGCGCAGCGCCTTGGCCAGGCCGCCCGCGCCCGTCGTCTCCTGCCCGACGCAGCCGCACTCCAGGGGCCAGGTCTCGTCCCGTTCGCGGGCCGCCTGTCCGCCGACGCGGAGCTGGAGGAGGACCGCGGCGGCGCCCTCGACGGCCGCGTCCAGCCCGCCGGTCGTGACGATCCTGCCGCCGTGGCCCTGGCGGGCGAAGATACGGCGGGCCAGCCCGCCCACCAGCTCAAGGCGTTCGGCGGCCGGGTCGACGAGCACGAGTTCCTCGATGGGCAGGGTGTCCCTCAACCGAGCCAAACCGTCGATGAGTTCGGGTGTGTAGGTCGAGCCTCCGCCGACCACGGTGAGTTTCATGAGTGGTTCAACCCTTTTACTCCGTTCAGCCCTTTACTCCGGTGAGCGTGACACCCTCGACGAACGCCTTCTGGGCGAAGAAGAACACGAGGATCACGGGGGCCATGACCAGCACGGTCGCGGCCATGGTGAGGTTCCAGTCGGTGTGGTGCATGCCCTTGAACGACTCCAGGCCGTAGCTCAGGGTCCAGGCGCCGGCGTTCTCGGAGGCGTAGATCTGCGGTCCGAAGTAGTCGTTCCAGGCGTAGAAGAACTGGAAGAGGGCCACGGCCGCGATGCCCGGCTTCGCCATCGGCAGCACGACGTTCAGCAGCGCCCGCAGGTCGCCGCAGCCGTCGACCTTCGCAGCGTCCAGGTACTCGTTCGGGATGGTCATCAGGAACTGCCGCAGCAGGAAGATGGAGAACGCGTCGCCGAACGCCATCGGGATGATCAGCGGCCACAGCGTCCCCGACAGGTCCAGCTGCTTCGCCCAGAACAGGTACATCGGAATGATGATCACCTGCGGCGGCAGCATCATCATCGAGATCACCAGCATGAGTGACAGATTGCGGCCGCGGAAACGGAACTTCGCGAGCGCGTACGCCACCGGGATCGACGACACGACGGTGAGGACGGTGCCGAGTCCCGCGTAGAACAGTGTGTTCCTCCACCAGGTCAGGAAGCCCGGTGTGCCGAAGACCTTCTTGTAGTTGGCCCACTCCCAGGTGTGCGGGATCAGGTCGCGGCTGAGCGCCTGGCTGTCGCTCATCAGCGAGGTCAGGAAGACGAACACGAAGGGGAGCACGAAGAAGAGCGCGGCGGCCACGCCGAGGGAATGGATCGCGACCCACTCCAGGAGCGCCCGGCGCCGGGCGGTGCGCTCGGCCGCCGTGTCCGGCGCACTCAGCTGCACCGGCTTGTCCAGTACTTGGGTCATGGTCAGTCACCTGCCTGGACGAGCCCGCCGCGGCGCCGCATCAGCAACGCCGTGAACGCCATGGAAAGGGTGAACAGCACGAGTGCCACCACACAGGCGGAGCCGTAGTCGAAGCGCTGGAAGCCGAGGTTGTAGACGAGCTGGGGAAGCGTCCAGGTCGAGTTCTCCGGATAGCCCGGCTCGAAGCTGGTCCCGGCGCCCTGGATGACGCCCGAGGCGACCTTCCCGGCGATCAGCGGCTGCGCGTAGTACTGCATGGTCTGGATCACGCCCGTGACCACCGCGAACATCACGATCGGCGAGATGTTCGGCAGTGTCACGTACCGGAAGCGCTGCCAGGCCGACGCGCCGTCCAGTTCGGCGGCCTCGTACTGCTCCTGCGGGACGTCGAGCAGCGCGGCCATGAAGATGACCATCAGGTCACCGACGCCCCACAGGGCGAGCAGGGTGAGGGCGGGCTTGGACCAGCTGGGGTCGTTGAACCAGGCGGGCGCAGGGATCCCGATGTTCTCCAGGATCGAGTCGACCGGTCCCGTACCCGGGTTGAGGAGGAAGGCGAACGCCATCGTGGCGGCGACGGGCGGGGCGAGGTAGGGCAGGTAGAACAGCGTCCGGAAGACGCCCGTGCCCGTCTTGATCTTGGTGATCAGCAGCCCGACGCCGAGCCCGAACGCGACCCGGAGGCTGACCATGACGAGGACCAGCCACAGGGTGTTGCGCATCGCGGGCCAGAAGTAGGGGTAGTCCCTGAACACGTAGATCCAGTTCTTCGCACCGCTGAACGTGGGCGGCCTGAACCCGTCGTAGTGCATGAACGAGAAGTAGACCGTCGAGATCAGCGGGTACGCGAAGAAGACGGCGAAACCGATCAGCCAGGGCGACAGGAAGGCGGCGGTCCTGAGGGCCGCCTTCCGGCGCTTGGCGCGCAGTGTGTACGCGGTCGCGGCCATGTGACTACCTCGCCTGCGCGATGTCCGTGTCGATCTGCTTGGCCGCCTGCGCCAGGCCGGCCTTCAGGTCGGTGGCCCTGCCGCTCTCGTAGTCGTATCCGAACTTCTGGATCGTGACGAGGTACACGCCGCCGTTGACGGACGCCGGAGTGGTCTGCGAGTCCGGGTTCGAGGCGATGTCCAGGAACGTCTTGAAGCGGGGGTCGTACTCCAACTCGGGCGACTTCAGGGCCGCGAGCGTGGAGGGCACGTTGTGGATGGCGTTGGAGAAGTCCACCACCGCGTCCGTGTCCGTGGTCATGTACTTGATGAGTTCCCAGGCCGCGTTCTGCTTCTTGCTGGTAGCGGGGATGCCGGCGATGGTGCCGGTGATGTAGCCCTTGCCGTACTCGTCGGCCTGGTCGTCCGGGACGGGCAGCGGCGCGACCCCGATCTCGAACTTCGGCTCGGCGTCCAGGGCCATCCCGAGCCGCCACTCACCGTCCAGCTGCATCGCCACCTGGCCGGTGTGGAAGGGGTGCTTGGGACCCCACTCGTCACCGAGGCCGGAGCGGTACCTCTCCAGCTTCCTGTAGCCGCCGAGTTCGTCGACGAGCTTCTTCTGGAACGTGAAACCGGCCGCGAACTTCGGGTCCTTGGCGACGTTCGACTTGCCGCTGGAGTCGAAGTAGGCCGGCGACCACTGCGCGAACATGTGCTCGGTCGTGGACTCCCAGCCGTGGTAGTTCGGCATGAAGCCGAGCTGGGAGTAGGAGTCGCCCTTGGCGATGGTCAGCTTCTGGGCGTCGGCCGCGAACTCCGACCAGGTCTTCGGGGGGCTGGTGATGCCGGCCTTCTCGAACGCGGTCTTGTTGTAGTAGAGGCCGTACGCGTCGCCCAGCAGTGGCACCGTGCAGCGGTTGCCGTCGAACTGCGTGTACTCGTTCATCGCCTTGGGGAACGTCGCGTCCGGGTCGATGCCCGCCTTCTCGAAGAAGGGGTTGAGGTCGACGAACGCCCCGGACGAACAGAACTTGCCCACGTTGTTCGTGGTGAACGACGAGACCACGTCGGGTGTCTTGCCGCCGCCGGCGCGCAGCGCCTGGTTGATCTTGTCGTCGGTCATATTGCCGACGACCTTGACGTGGATGTTGCGGTGTGCCTTCTCGAACCCCGCGACCAGGTCCTTCACGGCCTGCTGCTCGGCCGGCGCGCTCCAGCCGTGCCAGAAGTTGATCGTCGTCTCCTTCGACGCGTCGTCACCGGCGCCGGACTCCGACTGGCCGGTACAGGCGGTGGCGAGGAGGGCTATGGAGGCGGAGGCGGCCAGCGCGATGGCAGCCTTCCGGGACATTCCGGGCATGGCAAGGTCTCCCTGGGGCGGGGTGGAACGGGGCGGGAAGGGAAGGGAAGGGGGTGGGAGTTCAGGCGGGGCCGCAGACGGGGCCGGTGGATCAGCGCGAGGTGTCGAAGACCTCGTCGCGGGCGGTCGCGAGCGCGCTCTCCAACGCGCCGCGCAGCACGGGGTGTGCGCGGACGTCGCCGACCACGAGCCGCGGCCGGGACGCGGCGAGCTCCTCCAGCTCGGCCTGGACGAGCGCGCGCAGCACCTCGCCGCCCGAGGTCAGTGAGGCGCCGCTGAGGACGACGAGTTCGGGGTCGAGGACGGAGACGAGGGAGGCGAGACCGGTCGCGAGGTGTGTCGCGTACATCTCCAGCAGACGGCGGTGGGGACCGTCGTCGGCCTCCGTGGCCCGCGCGATGACCGCGGCCGCGACCTCGGCGCACGGGCCCGACGGGATCTCCTCGATGCCGAGCCGTCGGGCCAGCTTGGGGATGGCCTGCGAACCGGCAAGCTCCTGGTAGCCGCCGCTGTTGGCCTTGGTGACCTGCCGGACCAGGGGTGTGCCCGGTACCGGCAGGAAGCCGACCTCGCCGGCGCCGCCGGTCCAGCCGCGGTGCAGCCGGCCGCCGAGGACCAGGGCGGCACCGAGGCCCCCCTCGTTCCACAGCAGCACGAAGTCGCCGTGCCCCCTCGCCGCGCCCAGCCGCTGTTCGGCGACGGCGACGAGATTGACGTCGTTCTCGTACTCCACCGGCATCGGCAGGGCGGCGGCGAGTTCGTCCAGGAGCGTGGGGGAGTGCCAGCCGGGCAGGTGGGAGGCGTAGCGCAGCCGGCCGGTGTTGGGGTCGAAGGCGCCGGGTGTGCCGATGACGAGCCGGTGGACGTCGTCACGCGCGAGCCCCGCCGCCTTCACCGCGCCGTCGAGGGCGTCGGTGACCTGCTGGACGACCGGGGTGCCGGTGCGCCTGCCGGGGGTGGGTAGTTCGTACCGGCCGATCGTCCGGCCGGTGACGTCGGCGACGGCGGCGAGGACGCGTTCGGGGGTGACGTCGAGTCCGGCGGCGTACGCGGCGGCCGGATTGACCTCGTAGAGCTGGGCGCTGGGTCCCGGGCGGCCCTCGGTGGTGCCGGTGGCGAGCACGAGCCCCGCCGACTCCAGGCGGGCCAGGAGCTGTGAGGCGGTCGGCTTGGAGAGGCCGGTGAGCTTGCCGATCCGCGTGCGGGACAGCGGCCCGTGCGCCAGGAGGAGGTCCAGGGCGGCACGGTCGTTCATGGCGCGCAGGACGCGCGGCGTGCCCGGCGTACCGGCGGTTCCTGCCATGGAGTCGACACCTGCCTTTCAGCCGTCCAGCTTCTCAGTGACCTGGGACGGTCGTCCATCCGATCACTGTTAGGAAAGTTTCCTATCGGATGCGGAGAACGTAAGCCCGAGGCGAAGGAGGCGTCAATAGCGGAAGCCCCCGAGGCGACAGAGTCGTTACCTGCGGGGGCTGCCGAAGGGAGGTCGCCCTTGTCGTCGGTGTCGATGGTTCGGAGCTCATCGCTGGATCTGCGGGGCACCCGGCGACCGCGCGGCGCCGGATGCCCGGCCGTTCACTCGAACGAGTGTGCTGAATCGTTCTCCTACTTCGCCGGGGGCGCCGCCCGCTGTGGAGTGATCGGGGTGGCCGCCACCGACTGCGGGGACTCAGTGTTGGCGTACACCGACGGAGCCGCGACCGCTGCCGACGGGTCCGCCGGGTCCTCCTCCGCGGGGGCGGTCGCACCGCCCACGATCCGGATGTCCGCCGCGTCGAAGGCCCGCTTGATGCGCCAGCGCAGTTCGCGTTCCACGGTCAGGGACTTGCCGGGCATGGTCTTGGCCGAGACGCGGACGACCATCGAGTCGAGCAGCACGCTGTCCAGGCCGAGGACCTCGATCGGGCTCCACAGGAGCTCGTTCCAGGGCTCCTCCTTGCTCATCCTCTCGGCGACCTCGTCGAGCGTGGCCTTGACCCGGTCCAGGTCCTCGGACGCCTTCACGGTCACGTCGACACCGGCCGTCGCCCAGCCCTGGGAGAGGTTGCCGATGCGCTTGACCTCGCCGTTGCGGACGTACCAGATCTCGCCGTTGTCGCCGCGCAGCTTCGTCACGCGCAGCCCGACCTCGATGACCTCGCCGGAGGCGACGCCCGCGTCGATCGTGTCGCCGACGCCGTACTGGTCCTCGAGGATCATGAAGACGCCGGAGAGGAAGTCCGTGACCAGGTTGCGGGCGCCGAAACCGATCGCGACACCCGCGACACCGGCGGAGGCCAGCAGCGGGGCCAGGTTGATCTCGAACGTCGCGAGGATCATCAGCGCCGCTGTGCCGAGGATCAGGAAGGACGCGACCGAGCGCAGCACAGAGCCGATGGCCTGGGAGCGCTGGCGGCGGCGCTCGGCGTTGACCAGCAGGCCGCTGAGAGCCGTGCCGTCGACCGCCTCCGCGGTGCGGCTCATGCGGTCGATGAACTTGGTGATCGCCCGCCGCAGGACCATTCTCAGCACACCCGCGATCACCAGGATCAGCAGGACCCTGAGGCCGATCGCGAGCCAGGTGGACCAGTTCTGCTCGACCCAGCTGGCGGCGTTCGTGGCGCTCTCCTGGGCGTCCTGGAGCGACGGCACCGCCGGGGTCGTCGACTCCGAGGGGGTCGGCGGCGGCGAACCGGCGGCCAGTAGGACGGCGGACAAGGACACGGCAGGTACCTCCAGGTGCAGCGGCCTGCCCTCCGGTACGGCGGTCAAGGTCACGAGAAGGTCACCGGACGGGCAGACTCACCACACTAACGGTGCATCGTGTGTGGAACGTCGCCGTGTTCGGGGGAGAGACGGTACTCACCTGGGGATGAAGAAGGGTGTGGTCGAAAACACTCCCAGCCCGTTACCGGGACATGGTGGCGCTTCCACCAGGCATGAGGGGAGACTGACTACGGATCGTCCACGGCGCGAGCCACGCGCCGCCGGCGTACAAGGAGGCCATCCGTGCCGCATGTCCTGGTCCTCAACGCGTCGTACGAGCCCCTCGGCGTCGTACCGCTCCGCCGCGCGCTCGTCCTCGTCCTCGAGAACAAGGCAGTCTGTCTCGAGGAGTCCGGCGCCTTTATGCACAGCGCGACCGTTACTGTCCCCGCACCCAGCGTGGTCCGGCTCAAGCGATTCGTCCGGGTTCCCTATCGGGGGCCCGTTCCTCTTACCCGTCGTGCGCTCTTCGCGCGGGACGGGGGCCGGTGCATGTACTGCGGTGGCGTCGCAACCAGCGTCGACCACGTCGTCCCGCGCAGCCGCGGGGGCAAGCACGTCTGGGACAACGTGGTGGCGTCCTGCCGCCGCTGCAACCACGTGAAGGCCGACCGTCACCTCGTCGAGATCGGCTGGCGGCTGCGCCACAAACCCGCCCCGCCCACCGGCCTGGCCTGGCGCATCATCGGGACCGGCCATAGGGACCCGCGCTGGATGCCGTACTTGCAGCCGTACGGCGCGGACGACGCCTTGGCCCGGATCGACGGAATTTCCGCCTGAGGATCCGGGCCTTCGCATACCCCTGGTCACAGGGCATCGCACGGCGCGGTCCGGCCCGGGAGCCCCCCGCGCTCCCGGGCCGGCCGGTCATGTGGTCACACGGCTCTCACGCGTACCGCAGCTCCGCCGGGTGGACCGAGCGGCGCAGCAGGGGCAGTGCGGTGGCGGCGGCGAGCAGGCAGGCACCGTACACCGCGAGCGGGACGAGCAGCGACACGTACGGCACGTCCGGGGTCGTGTGCTCCGTGGCGAGCGAGGCGTACCAGGCGCCGATCGCCAAGCCGCCCAAGCCCGAGAGGGCGACGGCGGGAGCCAGCGGCAGCGCCGTTTCGAGCAGCAGCGCCCGGGCCAGCACTCCGCGTGGCACTCCGGCGGCGTTCTGCGCAGCCAGGCCCCGGCGCCGGGTGGCGAGGGACTCGGCGGTGCCGACGGCGAGACCCGTGAGGACGATCGCGAGGGCGACGAGGACCGCGGCGGCCGTCAGATCGATTCCGTTGGTGTAGTAGGACATGTCCATGCCTAGCTGGCCCTCGCGGCGGGAGGCGTTCAGGTCCGCGAGCAGCACTTGCCGCACCCCCACGAAGCCCGTGCTCACGACGGTCACCAGCAGCACGGCCGCGTGCGTGCGGGCCGCCGCCCACGGATCGTCGTGCAGCCGCTCCGCCGCGATCAGCAGCGCCGGGCGCTGCGCACGTGCGGCGAGCACCCGGCCCAGCCACCGTGACGACCAGCCCGCCAGCCACACGGTCGAGGCGCCGACCAGCAGACACAGGGCGAAGACCGTGAGCGGGCCGAGGGCGAACCCGACCAGGGCGAACTCGAAGGGATCACCGGTGAACGGGGTCATCGCGACCAGCACCGCCAGCACCGCCAGCAGGCCGGTCGCCACCCGGAAGGCCCGCCCCGGACCCCGGGTCGGACGCGCCCGCCGGATCCAGCCCAACGGCGAGGCCACCACCCGGCGCAGCGCCAGGGCGCTCACCGTCCCGCCCAGCACCGGCACCAGCAGGGCCACCACGGCGATGCCGGCCCAGGCCAGGGGGTCGGGCCGGTGCCACAGGCGCAGCAGGAACACCACCGAGAGCACCGTGGCCACGGCCGAACCGGCCAGGCAGGCCAGCCCGGACTCCAGCGCCGCGATCCGCCGCACCTGGGCAGGCGTGGCCCCGGCCAGCCGCAGCGCGGCCAGCCGCCGGTCGCGGTGCACGGCGCCGATGCGCGCGCACTGGCCGAGGAACCCGAACACCGGGATGAGCAGCAGCATCAGCGCGGTGACCACTCCGTCGCGCGTCCCGGGGTCGTCGAGCAGTCCGGAGCCGACCGCCACGTCGTAGTGCCCGTCCATCGGGACGAGGACCGCGATCACCAGCCCTATGCCTGTCGCCAGCGCAGCCCCGACCGTCGTGAGCATGACGCGCCACCATTCGCGCCGGTCGGAGCCCCGAGTGAGCAGCAGCGCCAGCCGCACGTCGGCCCTCATGCCCGGACCCCGGCCGGCACCACGGCGCCGTCGGCCAGCCGCACCTCGCGGTCCGCGTAGGCCGCCATCTGGGCCTCGTGCGTGATCAGCAGGACGGCCGTGCCCGCCTCGCGGGCCGTGTGCACCAGGGCCGTCATCACCTGCTCGCTCGCCAGCGAGTCCAGCGCCCCCGTCGGCTCGTCGGCGAAGACCACCTTCGGGCCGGTGACCAGGGCCCGGGCCAGTGAGGTCCGCTGGGTCTGGCCGCCGCTCATCTCGCCGGGCCGCAGCCCGGCCTGTCCGCTCACCCCGAACCGCTCCAGCCACTCACCGGCCCGCGCGTGTGCGTCCGCGCGGGTGCTTCCCGCGAGCATCAGCGGCAGGGCCACGTTGTCGAGGGCGGTCAGCTCGGGTATCAGCTGCCCGAACTGGAAGACCACGCCGAAGTCGCCGCGGCGCAGCTCGCTCAGGCGCTTCTCCGGCAGCTGGTCGATCCGCTCCCCGTCGTACGTCACCGAGCCCGCGTCCGGGCGGACGATGCCCGCCAGACAGTGCAGCAGCGTGGACTTCCCGCTGCCGCTGGTGCCGGTGACGGCGAGGATCTCGCCGGCTCGCAGCTCGACCGCTGCGCCGCGCAGGGCCTGCGTCCTGCCGTGCGCCTTGGCGAGGTCGCGCGCGGCCAGCAGCGGCACGGCCTTCTCCCCGTTGTTCATGCTGTGTCGACCTCCGCGGTCAGGGTGGTGAGCCGGGCCGCCGTGGTGGTCATCCAGCGGAGGTCGGCGTCGAGGTGGTTGAGGGCGTAGTCCGCCGAGAGCAGTGTCGACAGGTCCGTGCCCTTGGCGGTCTTGACCGCCGTGAGCTGTCGCATCCGCTCCATGTGGGCGGTGCGCTGGGCTTTCAGGTACGCCTCGGGGTCGCCGCCGGCCAAGATCGAGACGACGACCTTGGCGAAGATCTCGTTCGCCACGAAGGGCGCGGGCGGGGCGATCTCCCCGGCCCACGCGGCCAGTTCGCGTGAGCCTTCGGCCGTCGGGCGGTACATCGTCCGCTCCGGCCCGCCGTCGGCGTCGGTGCCGTGGACCTCCGCGAGGCCGTCGCGGACCAGGCGCTGCAGGGTCGTGTAGACCTGGCCGTAGGCCAGCGGACGGGCCTGCGGGAATCGTTCGTCGTGGCGTCGCTTGAGGTCGTAGCCGTGGCTCGGCCCCGAGGCGAGCAGCCCCAGCAGGATGTGGCGGGTGCTCATGGGGATCATTATGTACTGGCTACATGTACTGAGTGAATAGTGATCTGAGGAAAAGTCCGAGCCGGGCACATCGCGCCGGGGTACAGAATGTGACCAGAGGCACGTTGTTGTCTGATGTACGTCTGCTGCCGCGCCCGCTGGGTAGGGCTGCGGTGACCGCTCGTCGTAATCGACGTACCCGACAAGGAGGCCCCCGTGGCCGTATCGGCACACCTTCTGCTCCCGGCCCGGTCCAAACCCGGGGCGGCCGACGAACCCGAGGCGCACAGTTGCGTCTTCAGCGCTGAGGGCGCCTGCACCGAGGCCCCGCTGACCAGCGAACCGCCGCTGCCCGACGCCGAGCCCCTCACCAGCGAGCCGCCACTGGCCGACGCCGCACCGCTGACCAGCGAGTCCGACACCTACCCGGACCCCGTCGCCACGGAGCTCTAGATGACCGCACCCCGGCCGGCCGAACCCCCCTCAAAGGACCTGTCCCGGCTCGCCGGACTGCACGGCGTCGCCACGTCCTACAGCCCCTCCCCGGACCGTACGGTCGCGGCCTCGGCCGACGCCGTCACCCTCGCCCTGGCCGCCCTCGGCGTCGACGCGAGCACCCCCGAAGCCACCCGGGCCGCCCTCACCACCCGTGAACGGGAACTGCGCGAACGCCTGCTGCCGCCGACCGTGGTGTGCTGGAGCGGCTCAGCCCCCACGGCCCTGGCCGCACTGCCCGCGGGCAGCCGCCTGCGCATCGAGACCGAACAGGGCGAGACCCGCGCCGCCGCCGAACAACTCCCGCCCGGCGTCCACCGGTTGACCGCCACCGCCCCCGACGGCCGCACCGCCGAATCCCACCTCGTCGTCGCCCCCGCCCGGCTGCCCACGCCCGCCGGACGCTCGTACGGCGTTCTCGTCCAGCTGTACTCCCTGCTCTCCCAGCGCTCCTGGGGCATGGGCGACCTCGGTGACCTCGGCGAACTGGCCGCCTGGGCGGGCCGGGCGCTCGGCGCCGGATTCGTGCAGGTCAACCCGCTGCACGCGGCCGTACCCGGCGCACCCACCGACCCCTCCCCCTACCGCCCCTCCTCACGCCGCTTCCCCGACCCGGTGCACCTGCGCGTCGAGGACGTCCCCGAGTTCGCGTACGTCTCCTGCGGCCCGGACCGCCACCGGGTGCGGGCCCTGCTGGAGGCGGCCGGCCAGCTGCGCGAATCGGTACGGGAAAAGGGCGCGTTGATCGACCGCGACGCCGTGTGGGAACTCAAGCGGGAGGCGCTGGAACTCGTCCGCGAGGTGCCGCTCGGGCCCGGCCGCCGCGCCGCCTACGCCGACTTCCTCGCCCAGGAGGGCGAGGCCCTGGAGGACCACGCCACCTGGAGCGCGCTCGCGGAGGTGCACGGCTCCGACTGGCACCGGTGGCCCTCCGGCCTGCGTGACCCCCACTCGGCCGACACCGCCCGCGCCCGCACGGAGCTGATGGACCGCGTCGACTTCTGGTCGCGCCTCGCCTGGCTCACCGACGCCCAGCTCACCGCCACCCAGCGCGCCGCACGCGAAGCAGGGATGCCGGTCGGCATCGTGCACGACCTCGCGGTAGGAGTGCATCCCGGGGGCGCCGACGCCTGGGCGCAGCAGGAGTACTTCGCCGCCGGGATGTCGGTCGGCGCGCCACCGGACGCCTTCAACGCCCGGGGTCAGGACTGGGGACTGCCGCCGTGGCGCCCGGACCGGCTGGCCGAGTCGGGTTGCGCGCCGTTCCGGCGGCTGCTCAGGGCACTGTTCCGCTACGCGGGCGCCCTGCGCATCGACCACGTCATGGGCCTGTTCCGGCTCTGGTGGGTCCCCCAGGGCCGGCCACCCACGGAAGGGACATACGTCCGCTACGACGCCGAGGCCATGCTCGCCGTCCTCGTGCTGGAGGCCTCGCGGGCCGGGGCCGTGGTGATCGGCGAGGACCTCGGCACGGTCGAGCGCGGGGTGCGCGAGACGCTGCGCGAGCGCGGTGTGCTCGGCACGTCGGTGCTGTGGTTCGAGCGCGACTGGGCCGGCGACGGCCGCCCCCTGCCCCCCGACCGCTGGCGCGCCGACTGCCTGGCCACGGCCACCACCCACGACCTGCCGTCCACCGCCGCCCGCCTCGCCGGCGAACACGTCGAACTCCGCGACCGCCTGGGCCTGTTGACGCGCCCCCTGGACGAGGAAAGGGCGGAGGCCGCCGCCGACACGGGGGAGTGGCTGGAGCTGCTCGCCCGGCTGGGCCTGCTGCACGGAACCGGGGGCGGCATCGGCACGTCCTCGGAGGAGGCCGAGGTCCATGCGGTCCACCGCTTCCTGCTGCGCACCCCCGCCCGCATGATCGGCGTCTGGCTGCCGGACACGGTGGGCGACCGGCGCCCGCAGAACCTTCCCGGGACCTGGGACCAGTACCCGAACTGGCGGCTGCCGATCGCCGACACGCAGGGGCGGCCCGTGACGCTGGAGGAGCTGGCCGGGTCGCCGAGGCTGCATGCGCTCATGGACGTACTGCGAGCAGGAGCGGGGGAGACACCCGCGTGACGCCGGGTCCGCGCGGGCGCCCCGCACCTCGTACGGCACCCCGGACGCGCGCCCCGTTCAGCCGTTCGCTACTTTGGCACCGTGGACAAGAAGAACGCCCTGCGCGCCGGCGCCCTGGCCGCCGGTACGACGCTGATGATGCTGCTCATGTCGTCCCCCGCGCTCGCGCTGACCCCCGACGACGGCGACGACCCCGGCCCCGGCCTGAGCGTCATCGAGACGCTGGGCCTCTATGTCATCGCCCCGCTCGCCCTGTTCGTGATCATCGCGGGGCTCGTGATGGTCCTCGACAAGTCGCACGAGTCGCACCGGGTGACCAGCCGCAACATCAGGACCAAGCCCAAGGCCGGCTCGAAGGCCTGACCCGGCCCTCCTGTCCCTGGCCCCTGACCGGGCTCACCGCACGCTCCCCGGAGGGCGCCGACCCCGCCGCACGTACGCGCATCCGCTGTACGTGAGCGAGGCCGGCGCCCTCGGCGCGTTTCCGCGCCCCTGTGCCGCCCGGCTCAGGGGCCCGGCGCCGTGGGTCGGGGCACACCGCGCGGGCGACCGGACGGGTGACGGCTGCCGGCCTGTTCTTCGCCGAGGACGGACCGGGCCCCAGTGGAGGGCGACGCCGGCGCGGGCCGTTTCTTCCGCGAGCATCCGCTCGCCTCGTGTGCGCCAGGGGCGGGTGACCGGCCCGGTCACCCGCCCCTCGCCGGCACCGGCTACGCGCCCGCCGCCTGCGCGTCCGCTGCCTGGGCCTTCAGTGCCCGCTCCACACCCGAACGGGACTCGGAGACCAGGCGCCGCAGCGCCGCGTTGGGCTCCGCGGAGGCCAGCCACGCGTCCGTCTTGTCCAGGGTCTCCTGCGAGACCTGGATCGCCGGGTACAGCCCGACGGCGATCTGCTGGGCCATCTCGTGCGAGCGGGACCCCCAGATGTCCTTGACCACCTCGAAGAACTTGTCCGTGTACGGCGCCAGCAGCTCGCGCTGGTCGGTCTGGACGAAGCCCGCGATGACCGCCTCCTGGACGGCGTTCGGCAGCTTGTCGGACTCGACGACCGAGGCCCAGGCCTCGGCCTTCGCCTCCGGCGTCGGGCGCGCGGATCGGGCGGTGGCCGCGTGGCGCTCGCCGGCGGCCGTCTTGTCGCGCTCGTACTCGGCCGCGATCTCCGCCTCGTCGAAGCGCCCGACGGTCACGAGCCGCTGCACGAACGCCCACCGCAGCTCGGTGTCGACGACCAGACCCTCGATCGTCTGCGAACCGTCGATCAGGGCCTCCAGCAGGTCCAGCTGCTCCGGCGTGCGGGCGGTCGCGGCGAACGCCCGCGCCCACGCCAGCTGGTGGTCGCCGCTCGGCTCCGCGGCGCGCAGGTGCGCCAGTGTGGCGTCCGTCCAGCGGGCGAGCAGCGCCTCGCGGGCGGCCGGGTCGGCGTACAGGTCGACCGCCAGCTTCACCTGGCGGTGCAGCGACTGCACAACACCGATGTCGGACTCCTTGCCGATGCCCGACAGGACCAGGGACAGGTAGTCGCGGGCGGCGAGCTCCGCGTCCCGGGTCATGTCCCATGCCGAGGCCCAGCACAGGGCACGCGGCAGCGACGCCTCGAAGTCGCCGAGGTGCTCGGTGACCAAGGCGAGCGACTGCTCGTCGAGCCGGACCTTCGCGTACGACAGGTCGTCGTCGTTGAGCAGCACCACGTCCGGACGGCGCCTGCCGACCAGCTGCGGTACGGCGGTCAGCTCGCCGTCCACGTCCAGCTCGACGCGCTCGTCCCGCACCAGCTTGCCGCTCTCGCCGTCGAGGTCGTACAGGCCCACGGCGATGCGGTGGGGCCGCAGGGTGGGCTCGCCCTTCGCGCCGGCGGGGAGCGCCGGGGCCTCCTGCCGGATGGCGAAGGAGGTGATGACACCGTCCGCGTCCGTCTCGATCTCCGGGCGCAGGATGTTGATGCCGGCGGTCCGGAGCCACTTCTCCGACCAGTTCTTCAGGTCGCGGCCGGAGGTCTCCTCCAGCGCGCCCAGCAGGTCGGACAGACGGGTGTTGCCGAAGGCGTGCCGCTTGAAGTAGGCCTGCACGCCCGTGAAGAACTCGTCCATACCGACGTAGGCGACGAGTTGCTTCAGGACGCTCGCGCCCTTGGCGTACGTGATGCCGTCGAAGTTGACGAGCACGTCGTCCAGATCGCGGATCTCCGCCATGATCGGGTGGGTGGAGGGCAGCTGGTCCTGCCGGTAGGCCCACGTCTTCATGGAGTTGGCGAACGTGGTCCAGGAGTGCGGCCAGCGCGACTCGGGGTGGTACGCCTGGCAGGCGATGGAGGTGTACGTGGCGAACGACTCGTTCAGCCACAGGTCGTTCCACCACTCCATGGTGACGAGGTCGCCGAACCACATGTGGGCCAGCTCGTGCAGGATCGTCTCCGCGCGCACCTCGTACGCGGCGTCGGTCACCTTGGACCGGAAGACGTACTGGTCGCGGATGGTCACCGCGCCCGCGTTCTCCATCGCGCCCGCGTTGAACTCCGGCACGAACAGCTGGTCGTACTTCTTGAACGGGTACGCGTAGTCGAACTTCTCCTGGAACCAGTCGAAGCCCTGCCTCGTGACCTCGAAGATCGCGTCGGAGTCGAGGAACTCGGCGAGCGACGGCCGGCAGTAGATGCCGAGCGGGACGGACTGCCCGTCCTTCTCGTACACGCTGTGGACAGAGTGGTACGGCCCGACGATGAGCGCGGTGATGTAGCTGGAGATCCTCGGCGTCGGCTCGAAGACCCAGGTGTCGTCCTTGGGCTCGGGTGACGGCGAGTTGGAGACGACGGTCCAGCCGGTCGGCGCCTTCACGGTGAACTGGAAGGTCGCCTTGAGGTCAGGCTGCTCGAAGGAGGCGAAGACGCGGCGCGCGTCCGGCACCTCGAACTGGGTGTAGAGGTAGGCCTGCTGGTCGACCGGGTCGACGAAGCGGTGCAGGCCCTCCCCGGTGTTGGTGTACGCGCAGTCGGCGGTGACCCGCAGGACGTTGCGGCCCTCCAGCAGGCCGGGCAGCGCGATCCGCGAGTCCTGGAAGACCTCGGCGGCATCGAGCGGGTCGCCGTTGAGCGTCACCTCGTGGACGGTCGGGGCGACCAGGTCGATGAAGGACTCCGCGCCGTTCTCGGCGACGTCGAAGCGCACCGTGGTAACAGACCTGTAGGTGCCGCCCTCCTGCGCGCCGGAGAGGTCGAGATCGATCTCGTACGAGTCAACGGTGAGCAGCTTCGCCCGCTGCTGCGCCTCTTCGCGAGTCAGGTTTGTGCCAGGCACGCGGTCATCTCCTCGTTATGTGTCGGTTGCGCCATCCTTCCACGGGACCCGCACGGAACGCGATGTCCAAAACCCGCCGGTGAGCGGGCGGACGCGCGGGAATCCGAGGGCATGACGACGTACATCGCACGACCCGTCACCTCGCCGGTCCTGAAGGAGCTGCGCTCTGCGACGAGCGGGACGCGAGTTGGTTCCCGTGACCGACGAGGAGGGCGGTTCGCCGCTGCGCTGCTGCCTGCTCCGCGGTGCGCCGGGGAGCTGATCGCTGGTCACCTACTGCCCCGCCGCGCCGCTGGGCGGCACGGACGGGCGCCGAGCCGGGGGCTTACGACGAGCAGGGACCTGTGTTCGTCCACGCGCGCGCATGCGGGGCCCGCGGGAGGCCGGCCGGCCTTTCAGCGGGCCCACCGAACGGTCCGCCGCTACTCGGCCGACGGGCACATCCTCGGCGGCCGACCGGTGCAGGAATCCGGATTCGAGGCCGCCCTCGACGAAGCGTTCGACGACCCGGCCGTGGCGCTTGTCCACGTCCGGGCCGTCGAGTACGGGTGCTTCCTGTACGAGGTGTGCGGGCCTGGCCCGCGCGCTCGTACGCAGGCCTCAGCCCTTGAGTTCCGCCGCCACCAGCTCCGCGATCTGCACCGCGTTCAGGGCCGCGCCCTTGCGGAGGTTGTCGTTGGAGATGAACAGGGCGAGGCCGTGCTCCACCGTCTCGTCGGCGCGGATGCGGCCGACGTACGACGCGTCCTTGCCGGCCGCCTGGAGGGGCGTCGGGATCTCGGAGAGCACCACGCCCGGGGCATCGGCCAGCAGCTCCGTGGCGCGCTCCACCGACAGCGGGCGCGCGAAGCGGGCGTTGACCTGGAGCGAGTGGCCGGAGAAGACCGGGACGCGCACACAGGTGCCGGAGACCTTGAGGGCGGGGATCTCCAGGATCTTGCGGGACTCGTTGCGGAGCTTCTGCTCCTCGTCGGTCTCGTTCAGACCGTCGTCGACGATCGAGCCCGCGAGCGGCAGCACGTTGAAGGCGATGGGGCGCTTGTAGACCTGCGGCTCCGGGTAGTCGACCGCCTCGCCGTCGTGGGTCAGCTTGTCGGCGTCCGCGATGACCTTCTGCGCCTGGCCGTGCAGCTCCGCGACGCCCGCGAGGCCCGAGCCGGACACCGCCTGGTAGGTGGCGACGACCAGCGCCTGGAGGCCCGCCTCCTCGTGCAGCGGCCTCAGGACCGGCATCGCGGCCATCGTGGTGCAGTTCGGGTTGGCGATGATGCCCTTGGGGCGATCGGCGATGGCGTGCGGGTTCACCTCGGACACCACCAGGGGCACGTCCGGGTCCTTGCGCCAGGCGGAGGAGTTGTCGATCACTACGGCGCCCTGCGAGGCGACCTTCTCGGCCAGCGCCTTCGAGGTGGCGCCACCCGCGGAGAACAGGACGATGTCGAGGCCGGAGTAGTCGGCCGTCGCCGCGTCCTCGACCGTCACCCCGTCGAGCACCGACCCCGCCGAGCGGGCCGAGGCGAACAGCCGCAGCTCGGTGACCGGGAAGTCGCGCTCCGTGAGAATCCTGCGCATGACCGTGCCGACCTGACCGGTGGCTCCGACGATTCCGACCCTCACGGTGACTCCCTCTGTCTGTCTGTTGCGTGCGTGTTGCCTGGCCGAGGCCTTTCCATCATGCGGCCGACCCCGGTCCACCTGTCCAATTCTTTGGGTGACATGCCCGGGACCTGGGACGCCCCGACCGGTTCACCGGTTGCGGAACTCCCGGCCGTACCCCCGATGAGCTGCAGAAATTGCCCCTGGGTAGGCGTCCTGCCGCAAGCTGTGCTGCGTCTCGTGACCGTGTGACGTACGCCTCGGCAGAACTCCGGGAAACCCGGGCGAACGTTTCCGGGCGCTGCGGCGTCGTAGAAGAAACGCGGTGAGGGGGTGGCTTGTGCTGCGCAGAAAGGCCCGCCGTGCCCAGGAGGACGATCACGGTGATCCTCTGGACGCGGCTCAGGAACGCCGGGTGCGGGCGGTGCTCGCGCTGGGCGGAGTGCCGCAGGCGGACCTGCCGGACGGGGTGCAGCAGGTCCGCCTGCGGCTGCTGGAGCGGACGGCGAAGGGATACGAGGCGCCGCGCGACGTCTCCGCGTGGGCTGCCGTCGTCGCCTCCAACCTGGCCGTGGACTGGCACCGCGCCAAACGCCGCCAGGAGCGGATCGGCGAGCGCCTCGCCTCCCTGCGCCAGCTGGAGCACCCCTCGGGCGAGGACACCAGCGTGCTCTCCCTCGCCGTCGCCCAGGGCCTCGACGAACTGCCCGACTCCCAGCGCCAGGTCCTCGTCCTGCGCTTCTACGCCGACCTCCCGGTCCGGTCGATCGCCGAGGAGCTCGGCGTCCCGGAGGGCACGGTCAAGAGCAGGCTGCACACGGCGGTACGGGCTCTGCGCGCCCGCCTGCACGAGGACGAGGTGGTGTGACATGACCGCCGGACACGAGCCGTACGACGGCGACGCGCTGATGGCCGCGATCACCGGCGAGGAGCTGCCGCCCGAGGCCCGCGAGGACGCCGCCTTCCTGGCCGAGCACCGCACCGCCGTGGCCGATGTGGCGCTGCTGCGGGAGCAGTTGGGGATCATCGCGGGTGCGCTGCAGGAACCCCCGCCGGTCGCGGAACCGGCTCCGGTACGGGTGCCACGGACGCGGCGGCGGCCCTTCGCGCTCGCCCTCAGCACCGTCGGGGTGGCCGTCGCGGCCGCCCTGGTCTCCGGACTCGGATGGCTGGTCGTCCAGGCCGGCAACGGCATCGGCGTGAGCAGCAACGACAGCGGCACGAGCGAGAAGAGCGCCGCGGGCGAGGCCCAGGCCTCCGCCCAGAGCGCCCCTGGCTACCTCGCGTGCGCCCGGCTCGTCGTCGAGGGCACGATCACGGCG
The DNA here is from genome assembly GCF_055595715.1 of Streptomyces sp. NPDC040410. Lineage (NCBI taxonomy): Bacteria > Bacillati > Actinomycetota > Actinomycetes > Kitasatosporales > Streptomycetaceae > Streptomyces > Streptomyces sp. NPDC040410. The sequence continues at coordinate 379,186 of NZ_JBVIVK010000005.1, read as the reverse complement.
ATCGAGCCGCTGTCCGGCGACAGCGGCCGGGAGCGGGTCACCCTGCGCGTGATCCGCTACTACAAGCCGGACAAGGGCAAGGAGGAGATCACCTTCGTGCGGGACGAGGACACGGCCCCTCCCGTCCGCGAGGGCGACCACATCCTCATCGGCATCCAGCGTCACGCGACCACCCCGGACCTGTGGGCCGTCGGGGACGCGGAGATCGCCGCCGAGCGGGGGTGGATCACCGGGACGTCGGCCCAGTCGCCCGGGCCGACGTGCGACGGGAACACCGGAGGATGACAGAGGGCGGGCGCCCGTCGTCCACACGACGGGCGCCCGCCCCCGGTTGCCGTATCGGATGGTCCGACTACGGCGTGACCTTCTCGATCTTCACGCTGCCGATGCCCGCGACCGAGCCGCGCGCGTTCACGAGCTGGACCTGGCCGAAGAACTCACGGCCCTCCGGCGCGGCCGCCGCGGCGGTGACGCTCGCGGAGACGTTCGCCGACTCGCCCGTGCCGAGCTTCACCGGCGTCGACTCGTCCACGGTGACGGTGCCCAGGGCAGAGGAGAAGAACACGTCCTGGTAGTCGTACTCGGTGGAGCCGGCCGGGACGGCGTAGCCCACGACCTCGATGGTGTACGTACCGGCGGCCGGGCCGGCCACGGAGACGGCCTCCTCCGAGTCGCCGTCGGCGGACTGGCCGACCTGCGTGCCGTTCTCGTCGTAGACCGTCAGGTCGAGGTCGGCGGACGCGTCCGAGACGTTGCCGATGGCGACGTCAAGGGACTTGGCGCCGGCCGGGACCTCCACCGTGGTGGTCTGGGTCTCGCCCTCCTTCACGGTCGGCCGGGCCGTCTTGGACGAGCCGAGCGGGCCGCCGACCAGCTTGCCGTCGATCGCGGCGAAGCCGTTCGTCACCTTCCAGGAGGCGGCGGCCGGCTGGCCGACCTTGGCCTCGGGCACGGTCACGGTCTCCGGGTCGAAGGCCGCGCCGAGGACGGTGACGTCCAGCTTGTACGGGTTGTCGAGCAGCGGCGACGTACGGCGCGACTCGACCTCGATCTCCCAGACACCGGCCTGGGGGTCGGCGTACGAGCGCACATCGGCCTTGCAGCCGTTGCCGTCGAGGTAGTTGTTGTAGCAGTACGGGGTGCCGGTGTTGTCGACCGGAACGCCGTACGGGTGGACGGCGATGAACCGGGTCTGGCTCTTGCCCTTCAGCCCGCCGATCGCGACCTCCAGGGACTTGGCGCCCTCGGGCACGGTCACGAAGTACGACTGCGAGCTGTTGCGCTGCACGGTGTTCGACGCGGAGAAGCCGTACTTCAGCGGCGTGGAGACCACGACCGTCGTCAGGATCTGCTTGTCGACGCCCCCGGTCCTCGGGTCGTCGACCTCGAGGATCGCGCTCTTGAGACCGGCCGTCGGCGACTTCGCGGCGACCTTGACGGTGACCGGCTTGTTCAGCCCGAGGCGGATCTCGTCCGAACCGGCGATCCGGAAGGTGCCGGCGGCGTTGTTCTCGAACCGCAGCTCGTGCCGGATCGCCTTGTCGGCGCCGGACGTACGCGTGATCGTGATCTCGTACGACTTCTTCACGCCGGCCTTGAGGCCGCCCTCGCGGTCGTAGAGGCCGGTGCCGAAGCCCGGTGTCTTCAGGGCGTAGTCGATCGCGGTGTCGACCGGCGCCTTGACCACGTAGTCGGAAGGCACGGCGTCGTGCGCGGTGGCGCCGTCCTTGATGGCGTCCCAGGCGTCCACGATGTCGATGAGGCCGGCACCCTCCTCGTACGCCTGCACACCCTTGATGTGGTCGGCGGTCGAGGTCAGGGCCGTGCGCAGGGCGGCCGGGGTGAGGTCGATGCCCTTCCGCTCGGCGGCGCTCAGCAGCAGCGCGGAGGCCCCCGCGGCCTGCGGGGAGGCCATCGAGGTGCCCTGCAGCATCGAGTAGCCGGCCGGCAGCGAGTAGCCCGCCTCGGCGACCGGGGAGCCCGGCAGCCAGGTCTGGGTGGTGTTGATGGAGGCGCCCGGCGCGGACAGCGTGGGCGTGAAGCCGCCGTCCTCACGCGGACCGCGCGAGGAGAAGGGCAGCATCGCGTACTTCTTCTCCACCGCCGAGCCGTAGTTGGAGGCCCAGGTCTGCTTGGAGATGGTCGCGCCGACCGAGATCACCTTGTCGGCCAGGCCCGGGTCGCCGATGGTGTTGGCGCCGGGACCGGAGTTGCCCGCGGAGATCACGAGCTGGACGCCGTAGGTGTCGATCAGGCGCGTGTACAGCTCGGCGCGCGCGTTGTTGCCGTCGTTCAGCGCGGGCAGGCCGCCGATCGACATGTTGACGATGTCGACACCGCGGTTGACCACGAGGTCGATCATGCCCTCGGTGAGCGCGACGTTGGTGCAGCCGCCTGTCCAGGTGCAGGCCCGGGCCGAGACGATCTTCGCGCCCGGAGCCGCGCCGTTCATCCTGCCGCCGAACAGGCCGTTGGCGGCGGTGATGCCGGCGACGTGCGTGCCGTGCTCGGACTCGATGACGCCGATGTTGACGAAGTCGGCCTTCTTGCCGACCCAGTCGCCGCCGAACGGGTCCATCGGGACGTCCTTGCGGATCTCCACCACGAACGGCTGACGCTCGACGACGTCGGTCGACGGGTCGTCGGTGCCGAAGAAGCCGATCTGGAAGCCGTCCTTGTAGGGCTTCATCGGCGCGTCGTCGCTGAAGTCGTAGTTGTTGTTCAGGTCGACGCGGACGGTCCCGGCGGTCGCGTCGTACAGCACGCCCCAGGTGTCGGTCGTGTCGCCGTCGCGGTTCGCGTCACCCTTGGCGTCGCCGCCCGTGGTCGCGGACTCGCGGAACAGGCTGATCTGGTACGACCCGGCGGGCGCCGTCCAGGACTTGCCGCCGTAGGTGAACGCCGGCCCGGACACGGGCGAGACCATCGGACGCCAGGTCGCGTCGCTGTCCAGGATCGGGTCGGTCGCCGTCACCCAGTCGACGATCTTCCGCTCGCCGGTGGTGGTCTTCTGCAGCGCCGGGTGGCCCAGGTCCACACCCGAGTCGAGGATGCCGATGGTGATGCCGCGGCCGTCCGCCTTCGGATGGTCCTCGACGAAGTCGACGGCGCCCGTCTCGAAGGACGGGTTGTACGGGTTCTCGGCCGGGGTCTTCCTGCCGGGCGCGGGGTAGGTCTTCGCGGTGGTGCCGGAGGCGGCGCCCTTGGCGCGGTCGGCGCTCGGCGTCGGGTCGTCCAGCGGAATGTCCTGCCGCAGGTCGATGCCGTGCACGGAGGAGAGCTTCGCGGCGGCGGCGATGGCGGAGTCGGCCTTCGCGGTCGGGACGGTGGCGCGCACGTACCCGAGCTTGTCGTAGGTGCGGCCCACGGAGCCGCCCTTGACCGCGTCCAGCTTCTCGGCGACCCGCTCGGTCTGCCCGGGCGCCGTCGCGACCATCATCGTGACGTTCTTGTCGCCGGCGGCCTTGGCCTCGGCGAGCAGGTCGGCGTCGTCCGAACCGAGCTTCGCCGTCGCGGACTTGGTGCCCGGGCCGGCCGTGGCACCGGAGTCGTTGCCGGCGGAGAAGGCCATGGGTATCGGCCCCGCCGCGGAGAGCGCGGCCACCAGTCCGGCGGCGACGGCTATCCGGGCCACACGTCTGGCACCCGATTTCGGGTCAGGCTGGGGGGTGAGGGTCATCGGCATCCCTTGTAGGTAAAGGAACGTGCGTCGAGCGATCTGGGTCGATCGACCCTGGTCGCGGGTCGTCCGGTATACGACCCCGGACGATCGCACAGCCTGACCCAAGGGACTGGTGTTTGGGGAGAGTTGACCGAATCGAAATGGATGTATGGGGAAAACCCGCGATGGGCTTTAGGGGGATGAGTCCCGAATGGTGACGAGTCCCCGGGGGTGACGAGTCCCGACCGTGCCGTGTCCCCGGCGTGAGGAGTCCCTGACTCGGGGTGACGGAGGTCGTGGAGACGCGGTCCGAGGTGCCAGTGAGCTGGTCGGCCCCTGAATACTCACCAGCCGATCCGGACGGGGCGCGTTAACGTCCTCATGTGCGCGAGAAGTTGCGGGTGGCGGCCTACGCCATATGCGTCCGAGACGGGCAGGTCCTGCTCGCCCGTTGGGTCAACGACGACGGCATGCCCGAGTGGACCCTGCCCGGCGGCGGCATGGACCACGGCGAGGATCCCCACGACACCGTCCTGCGCGAGGTGGAGGAGGAGACCGGCTACCGCTTCGAGGCCACCGGCCTGCTCGGCGTGGACTCCCGCCGCCACACGTTCCACGACCGCTTCGGACGCACCGTCGATCACCACGGTGTGCGGCTCTTCTACGAGGGCCGGATCACCGGCGGCGAACTGCGCTACGAGGTCGGCGGCTCGACGGACATGGCCGCCTGGCACGACCTCGACGCCGTACCGGGGCTGCCGCGGGTGAGCCTGGTCGACATCGGCCTGCGGCTGTGGCGCGAGCGTCCACCCGCAGGCCGGCTCGTCCTCCCGCGGGAATAGCCCCCTACCCCGGAACATGAACACGGCGTAACCGACCCCCGGCCGCCGGGAGAGCGCTCCATGGCCGTGCAGGGTGGGCCGAGATCCACGTAGGTGATCGGCGCTGCACGTTGCCGTGTCGTTTACGTGCAGGTCATTCCCGGTGCCAACGATCCAGTACGAGCGGGAGGTCGCGGCAGTGACACGCAGCGACCGCCCGCGGCCACTGCCGACGCAGTTCGTACCCGGGGAGATCGCGCCATGTCGCGCACACGCTCTGTCGCCAGCTCCGTGCTGGGGGTCAACCGCCGTACCGTCCTCGCCGCCACCGCCGCGGTGTCCGTCTCCGCCGGCGCCGGATACGCCCTGCGGCCCACCGAGTCCCAGGCCGCGACCCCGGTCACGGGGGAGGCGCCCGTGGCCCGGTCACGCAAGGCGCCCGCCGCCCCCCTCGCCCCGTACACCCGCGGTACGACCCTCGCCACCGTCGCCGCCCCGCGTACGGGCTCCGGCTACCGCCGTCTCGGCGACGGCCCCGGCTGGACCCGCAAGGTCCGCGGCGAGCTGGCCGCACCGAAGCCCGGCCGCGCCGGCCGCCGCACCGCGCTCGCCGCGTTCGTACAGCTCACCGACCTGCACCTGATGGACACCCAGCACCCGATGCGCCTGGAGTACCTGCGCTCGACCGACGTGCACGCCTGGCGGCCGCACGAGGCGCTGTCCGTGCCGGGCGCGATCTCGCTCGTCGAGCGGGTCAACGCGCTGCGGGGAGCCCCCGTCACCGGCGCCCCGCTGCACTTCGCCATGACCACAGGCGACAACACGGACAACAACGCCAAGACCGAGCTCGAGTGGTTCCTGAAGATCATGAGCGGCGGTCGGATCACCCCCGACTCCGGGGACCCGCGCCACTACGAGGGTGTCCAGAACAGCGGCCTCAAGCAGTACTGGCACCCCGACTCGACCGTCCGCGACGCCGACAAGCAGCGCGGCTTCCCGCACCTGGAGGGCTTCCTCGCGGCCGCCGTCCGCGAGCTGAACAGCCCTGGCCTCAACCTGCCGTGGTACTCGACGGTCGGCAACCACGACGCCATGCCGCTCGGCTGCTACGGCCACGGCGACTCCTGGCTCGCGGAGTACGCAGTCGGCGGCAGAAAGCTGATGAGCCTGCCGGCGGCGGAGGCGAAGAAGCTCCAGGCCGCCATCAAGAACGCCACGGACCCCAAGGGCATCGCGTTCCGTGACCTGCTGAGGGCCCACACCCGCGACATGCGCTCCGTCACGCCCGACGAGATGCGCGCCCCCTACACCCCCACCGACTACCTCAGGGCCCACCTCGACCCGGCGTACCGGGGCGTCGGCCCGGTCGGGCACGGCTACTCCACGGCCAACCTCGAAGCGGGCACCCAGTACTACACGTTCCGCGTCGCGGACGACGTCATCGGCGTCAGCCTCGACACCACCGACCCCGGCGGCCACTACGAGGGCTCCATCGGCACGGCCCAGCTGAGGTGGCTGGACCGCACCCTCCGCGACAACAAGGACTCGTACGCGGTCGTCTTCAGTCACCACACCAGCAAGACGATGGACAACACCCGGCCCGACCCGGCCCGCCCCGGCGAGCGCCGTCACAGCGGCGACGAGGTCGTCACCCTCCTCGGCCGCCACGCCAACGTCGTCGCCTGGGTGAACGGCCACATCCACCGCAACGACATCACCCCGCACACCGGCTCGTCCGGCCGCTCCTTCTGGGAGATCTCCACAGCCTCCCACGTCGACTACCCCCAGCTCGCCCGCGTCATCGAGCTGGTGGACAACAAGGACGGCACGCTCTCGGTCTTCACCACGCTCGTCGAGTCCTCGGCCCCGCACCGTACGGACTTCGCAGACCTCTCCCAGACGGGCCTGGCCGCCCTCTACCGCGAACTCTCCTTCAACGCGCCGGGCGCGCGCACCGACCTCGCGGGCGAGGCGGGGGACCGCAACACGGAGCTGGTGCTGAAGAAGGGCTGAGAACAGCTCAACCGGCCTGCATCGCCTCCACCTTCGCATCGGGCCCGATTCTGTCCCCCGACCTCGCTCAACGGTGAGCGTGAACGAATGGGGGAAGACACGACCGCGACCGTACGTACGACCCTGGTGGCGGCGACAGCCGTGGCGCCGTCCGCCGCCCTGGCGGCCAAGCCGCGCTCGACCCAGGACCGCTACCGCGTCGGCAGCATCACCAAGACCTTCGTGGCAACCGTGCATGGAGACGATCTCCGCCGCCGGGGACGTCGTGGCCCTCGCCTCGTCCTCGGGCGAGGCGGCTCCCCTGCGCCTGATCGAGGGCATGATGTGCGGCGCGGTACCCGTGGCCACGGACGTCGGCGACAACGCGGCGATCGTGGCGGGCCACGGCGTCATCACCCCACCGGACCCCGACGTGATCGCCCGGGCCTGGACGGAGGCGATCGCGCGCCGCACCGACTTCACCCCGGCCCTCGCGGCGGCCGAGAACGCTTCAGCCGTACGCGCATGATCTCGTCAGACGCGACCTTGCTCGACCGGGTGCACGCGATGGGGTCAGGCGCAGCTTGGCGGATCCGCTGTGCCGGGCCTGCTGCGTTATCGGATTCAGAGGCGGAGAGCCGACTCACGGAGATGGGTCACGAAGGGCGTCCATGCCGCGGGACGGAGGAGGAGGGCGGGGCCGGCGGGGTGCTTGGAGTCGCGGATGGCTATGGCGGGGGTGGGGGTTAGGCGGGCGGCTTGTACGCAGTTCTGGCCGGGGTCGCTGTAGGACGCCTTGAACCAGTCCTGCTCGGAGGCGAGTTCACGGGCATTGGGGTGAGTTGGCATGTGGCCTACAGCTCTCGGTCTAGTCGGTGCAGGAAGTCCGGAGTGTCCTCGGGAGGCAGTGCAGATGCTGCCATGACGTCGAATCGACGATGGAAGCGGTCCACTTCACGGGGCTTGTCCGACGTGGATACGGATCCCCAGGCGCTGTCGGTCTGGACACGCGGCGGCAGCCCGCTCCCGAAGTCGAGGATCGCGAAGTCGTTGGTCGAGCGGTAGCTTCGGCGAAAGGGAAGCACCTGGATGGTGACGTGGTCCCAGTCCGACAACTTCTCGATCCTGGCGTACTGTTCGCGCATCACCTCGGCACCCCCGACCGGATACCGGAGTGCGGCCTCGCCCAGGATGACGTGCAGTTTGACCGGGTTCTCACGGGTGAGCACCTCCTGTCGCTTCATCCGCAGCTCAACGCTACTTCGGATGAACTCCGAGGTGTACTCCTCGATGGGCTTGTGCAGCTCATGCGTTGCGCGAGCGTAGGCCTCGGTCTGCAGCAGGCCGTACACGACCGTCGGGTGGTAGGCCTTCATGGAGCGGGCCTCCGGCTCGAGTCCCACGAACCCGGGAAGGCCCGCCGGCATCAGACCCCGGTACTGGGTCAGCCAATCCTGCTGGTTGGACTCCCGGTTGAGGTTGATCAGCGACTCGACCACTTCCTCGTCGGTGACGCCGTACTTCTCCAGCAGCTTCCGTAGATCGCCCACGTTGCGGAAGTTCAAGGAGCCCGACTCGATTCGCTGCAACGAGGCCTCGGAGATGCGAAGTCCCACGACCGCCTGCCTACGGGTGAGCCCGCCGCCACGGTCGCCGCGACCGCAGTTCTCGCGTAACTGGCGCAGCTGAAGTCCGAGTTCGAGCCGCTGTGCCGTCCGTCCACGTTTGGCTGCCATGTGCACCGCCCTTGTGTTCCTGCATGTCCAGCTTGTCGCCGTGTGCAGAGTGTGACATCGCGTGTGCGGTCCGCGCAGCCGAATGCGCATAACTCGGCATAGTCCAATTCACAGTCCCCTGATTAATCAGCTGGGTTTCGATTGAAGTCGAATGGGCGGCCCCGTCACTGTGGTTGGACAGCCCAAGCGCGAAAGGAACCCCACATGCCCAACCCTCAACCCCCCACCCTCCTCACCCACGACTGGTCCATGGGCTACCCCATGACACTCCGCAGCGTCCGCCTGGCCCGCCTCCACACCCGTCGCCGACTGACGATGTGGCAGTGGGCAGGGGACGTCGACGACGCCGTGCTCGTCACCTCCGAGCTCGTCGCCAACGCAGTGGTGCACGGCAGACTCCCCGGGCATGAACTGTGGCTGCGGCTCGCGGTGCTGGAGGACGGTGGCTTGGTCGTCGAGGTGTCGGATCCGGTGCGGGTGTTCCCGGAGATGAAGGAGCGCTCCGATGGTCAGGGTGGCCGTGGGCTCGCTGTCGTTGCCCGACTTGCTGTCGGGCTGGACTGGTTCCTGCGTGCAGAGGTGGGCAAGACGGTTCGGGCGCGGATGGGCGGTGGGGCTTAGAGGCCACGCGGATAGGCATGGTTGGGGACACCGGTAGCACAACGGGGCGCGATTTCCCGGTGATCATGGAGTTGCGACGCTCTGTGATAACTGAGGAGACTTGTGCCCGCGCTGCCGTCATGGCTCACCGAACCGCTCTGGGACCAGTTCGCGGCGCTGCTGCCGACGCGGCCCGAGTACCACCCGGATCATCCACTCGGCTGCCACCGCAGGCGCATCAGCGACCGGATCATCTTCGACAAGATGCTGCAACTGCTGCGCTTCGGCTGCTCGTACGAGGCGATCGCCGATACGACCTGCTCGGCCACCACGATCCGCAGCCGCCGCGACGAGTGGATCGCCGTCGGCGCTTTCGCCGAGCTCAAACAGATCGCACTCGACTCCTACGACCGCATCGTCGGCCTCGTCCTCGACCAGATCGCCGTGGACGGCTCCATCACCAAGGCTCCCGGAGGTGGCGAGGTGGCGGGCGTTCCCCGGTAGACCGCGGCAAACAGGGCTTGAAACGCTCCGGTATGACGGACGGTTACGGCATTCCACTGGGCCGCGTCCTGACCGGAGCCAACCGCCACGACTCCCCACTGCTCGCCCCGACACTGGACCGCCTGGACGACCTCACACCCCTGCCCCACGACATCAGCGTGCACCTCGACGCCGGCTACGACTCCGACAAGACCCGCGCCATGCTTACCGAGCGCGGCATGCACGGCCGGATCGCGCATAAAGGCGAGGAAGCGCCCATCCAGGCAAGCCGGAGGTGGTATGTGAAGCGCACCCATGCCTGGCAGAACGCCTTCCAGCGCCTCGCCCGCTGCTACGAGCGCCGGGCCACCGTCATCAACGCGTTCTTCGATCTCGCCGACACCGTCATCACCGTACGCAGTCTGATCCGCAGGGCATGGACGACCCACCGCTGGGACGAGCGCCCGCACCGCCGCCCATGAGAACACACCCGATGGTGGCGTGCGAGCGCGCCCATGACCGAACTGCCCGGCAGAACGTGTTCCGCCGCCTCGCCCGTTGCCCCGAGCGCCGCGCCATCGTCGCCTTCCTCGGCCTGGTCGGCGCCGTCATCACTGTCTGCGGCCTCGGACCACAGCGTCGGCGCACCCGACCTCACGACGCCCTAATGGGACTCATCGGGTCGTGGGAGGGACTACGGTCCTTAGTTGTCAGACAGGGGAGCAATATTTGTCCCAGAACCACTGCGAGTTCTGTTCAGACCGTGCCCCTGCTGGTCGGCTGGGAGGCCTGACTGCTGATGCAAGCACGCTGCTGGGCGTCGGCCTCCGCGTGGCAGACACCCCAGGGCGTGCTGTGCGGGTACCTGGTCAGCAGCGGGTCAGCAACGCCACCTCCCGGTCGAACCCCACCGCCAGCCGGCCATCCAATGTGACGGCCACCGCGTCTACCTCCGCGGGAAACACCAGCTCCGGTCCGACCTGCTGGCCGGTGGCCAGGTCCCATACCCGCACCGTCTTGTCCTGGCTGCCGGTGACGGCGACCGGACGGCCGTCCACCACCCCCGTCGCCACCGCCAACACCGCGTGGGTGTGGCCGGTCAGGGGTTCGCCGACGGGCTGGCCGGTGGCCAGGTCCCACACCCGCACCGTGTCGTCCCAGCTGCCGGTGACGGCGACCGGACGGCCGTCCACCATCGCCGTCGCCACCGCGAACACCGTGTCGGTGTGGCCGGTGAGGGGTTCGCCGATGGGCTGGCGGGTGGCAAGGTCCCACACCCGCACCGTCGTGTAGCTACCGGTGACAGCGACCGGGCGGCCGTCCACCAGCGCCGTCGCCACCGCACTCACTGCGTGGGCGTGGCCGGTGAGGGTTCGCCTCAGGCGCCGTCCGGTGGCCAGGTCCCATATCCGCACCGTCCTGGCCTCGCTGCCGGTGACGGCGAGCAGACGGCCGTCCACCACCGCCGTCGCCACCGCACGCACCCAGGAGGTGTGGCCGGTGAGGGTTCGCCGGAGGCGATGGTCGACCATGCTGCCCGTGGCCCACTCCGCCCTCCACCGCACCTCGGTTCCGCCGCTCACTGGTACGGCGGTGATCCGCGCTGCCAGCCCCCGATCCCCGTAGCGGGCGGCGTCCAAGGCCAGCAACTGCCGCCGAATTCCCGGTGTGGCGTCACGGTGCAGATGTGCCGACGCCCGGTACACCGCCGCCGCCAACCTCGCGGCAGACCCCGAAGCCGCGTCCACCAGCCCCAGCACCTCACCCGGGTCGGCATTCACCAGGAACCCCGGATCCGCCAACCGCCCATCCGCACCCGCAAGCACGGCCCCAACCCCGTCAACGATCAGATCATCAGACATAGCCGCATCCAACCAGCCCCCACCGACACACCACCCCCGAACCGCAACCACCCACGCGATTGCGTAGCCAATTACGCAACGTTACTGACGAAGCCCCCAGCTGCCTCAGCGGACAAGACCCGCCCCGGACCCGTAGTCCGCCCCCGCCTCACCAATTCGCGCGAGTTCTTAGCTGGTGTCACGCGTCACCGGCGGTTGGGCAGTTGGCTGCCCGGCCGTGGCCGCGGTCTGGTCTGGAACGGCGGGCAACCCAGAGGCATCGACGGAGGAGCGGGCCGACTTCGCGATTGCCCGGAGTGGTGCGGCTGGCTTGACGCACGGCCCGTGGGGGCTGTGACGGTCACTCCCTAGCTTCGATCCAGTGCACGCACACCAGATTCTGGCCCCGCAGCTCGTACTTGAGGCAGAGCCGGGCCCGGACCACCGGAGGATTCTCGCCCCGATCACGGAAGCATCCTTCCGCTGTCTCGAGCGGCCTAGCGCGGCAGTACGACGACGTACGCGGCCGGGTCCCGGTCGCAGGACGCCATCAGTGCCGTACGGACCACCGCCGCCTGCTGTGCCATGCCGTCCCGGAGCTTCTTCGGCGTGACGTGGACGACCGTGATGCCCAGCCGCTCCAGGTGCTCGCGTTTGCGGGCGTACTCCGACCACATGGTGTCGTCCTCCTGCCGATGGCCCTGGTGGGGGGCCCGGGTGTCGAGTTCGAGGGCCACCGCCTGTTCCGGCCAGTACGCGTCCAGCCCGCCGAGGTGGGGTCCGCCGGGCAGGCGCAGGTCCACGTTCCACACCGGGTCCGGCAGGCCGTACTCCCGCACCATCCGGTACAGGCGGTCCTCCGCGATCGCGCGGCCCTCGGCCAGCAGGGAGTCCACCGCGTCCACGATGTGCGGGTGCCTCAGCAGCTTCGCCTGGGTCAACTCCCCTACCACCGCGGCCGGTTCGCAGTGACCTGCGCGTACCGCTTCGGTCAGCAGGCGGCGTACTGCGTCCGCGTCCGCCGGTTCGGCCACCGCGTCGGCCAGGGCTCGCGGGACCGGGGCGACCGGCAGGCCGGTGACCTGCTCCGGGGTGGGCAGAGCGGCCGTACGGATGATGTGCGCGCAGCCCGTCGAGCGCAGCCGGCGCAGGCGGGGGACCAGGATGTCGATCCGGTTCAGGGAGGGCAGGGGCGGGGACGAGCTGAAGCCGTGGAGGGTGAGGGCGGCCAGGCCCGTGATCATCGTCTCCGGGTACGCCGGGCGGTGCGGTTCCTCCGCGCCCGGCTGGGCCGGGACGCCGGTCGTCCGCTCCCGCGCCGCGTAGATCAGCACCGCGTGCAGCCGTTCCTCGCTGGTCGGCCGCCCGGGGTGGAGCACGAAGACGCCCGGGAGAATCTGCTGCCAGGGTCCGCCGGGGCGGCAGTGCTCGTTCGTCTCGGCGGCCGAGACTCCGTGGGAGCGGAGCCGGGCGGCCGTCGTCACCCGGCGGTGTACCTCGGCGAGGTGGTGGAGGGGGCGAGGGGAGAGCGGGGTGTTGTGGTTCATGACCCGGAGATTCCCGTGTCCGATCCGCCCTTTAACCGTTGTTACACGCCTGTCGACAAATCCCGACAATCCTGCACTAAAGGACGGGTGTTCGGATGCCGAAAACCCCTGGTCCGTTCGGGTAGGACCAGGGGTTACGGCTTCTATTGCCCGGATTCCGTAACTCCCGCCGTCCCGTCGCACGCCTGCCCCCGCAGTGCCCGCGCCAGGTCGTCCCGTGCCTCCAGCACCAGGCGGCGCAGGGCGGGAGCCGCGTCCTCGTGGGCCGTGAGCCACGCGTCCGTCGCGTCCAGTGTCGCCTGCGAGTCCTGCAGGGACGGGAACAGGCCCTGGACGACGTGCATCGCGATCTGGATCGACCGGTCGGCCCACACCCGCTCGACCGCCGCGAAGTACTTCTCGGCGTACGGCGCGAGCAGCTCCCGCTGCGACGGCCGGCCGAACCCCGCGATCGTCGCCTCGACCAGCGCGTTGGAGAGCGTGTCCGACTCCACCACCTGCGCCCACGCCTGCGCCTTCACCGCCGCGGACGGGCGGGCCGCGAGACAGCGGACCTGGTGGCGCTTGCCGGACGCCGTGTCGTCACGCGCCAGTTCGGCCGCCAGTACGGCTTCGTCCGCGACGCCGTGCGAGGCCAGCGGCTCCAGGAAGGCCCAGCGCAGCTCCTGGTCGACCTCGAGCCCTTCGACCTTCTCCGTGCCCTCCAGCAGGTCCCGCAGCAACCGCAGATCGGCCGGGTCCGAGGCCACCGTCGCGAAGAAGCGCGCCCACGCCAGCTGGTGCTCGCTGCCCGGCCTGGCGTCGCGCAGTTCGCGCAGCGCACCCTCGGCCAGGAGCCGCCCGCCCGTCTCCCGCCAGTCCGGACTCACGTAGTGGACCAGGGCGGAGTTCGCCCACGCGTGCAGCATCTGCAGCACACCGATCCCGGACTCGCGTCCCGCGAACCTCAGCACCAGGCCCACGAAGTCCCGTGCCGGAAGCAGCGCGTCCCGCGTGAGGTTCCACAGCGCCGACCAGCACAGCGCCCGCGCGAGCGGGTCGGTGATGTCGCCCAGGTGCCCCCGCAGTGTCTCCAGGGAGATCTTGTCGAAGCGGATCTTGCAGTACGTCAGGTCGTCGTCGTTGACGAGCACCAGCTCGGGCGCCTGGGCCCCGGCCAGCTCCGGGACGACCGTGCGCGGACCGTCGACGTCCACCTCGGCACGCGCGTACCGCACCAGACGGTCGTCCTCGCGCCGGTAAAGGCCCACCGCCACCCGGTGCGGGCGCAACTCCGGGTGCTCCGCCGGGGCGATCACAGCGCCCTCCTGGAGCACGGCCAGCTCGTCGATCCGGCCCTCCGCGTTCAGCAGCACCTGGGGGGTGAGGGCGTTGACGCCGGCCGTCTGCAGCCACGCCCGCGCCCACGTGGCCATGTCCCGGCCGCTGGTCTCCTCCAGTACGGACAGCAGGTCGCCGAGGCGCGTGTTGCCGTACGCGTTCCGCTTGAAGTAGCGCCGCGCGCCTTCCAGGAACGCGTCCTGGCCGACGTAGGCGACGAGCTGCTTCAGTACGGAAGCCCCCTTCGCGTACGTGATGCCGTCGAAGTTGAGCTTGGCGTCCTGGAGGTCGCGGATGTCGGCCGTGATCGGGTGGGTGGAGGGCAGCTGGTCCGCGCGGTACGCCCACGCCTTGCGCCGGTTGGCGAAGGTGATCCAGCCGTTCTCGAAGCGGGTGGCGCCGACCAGGGAGAACGCGCCCATGAAGTCGGCGAAGGACTCCTTGAGCCAGAGGTCGTCCCACCACTGCATGGTGACGAGGTCGCCGAACCACATGTGGGCCATCTCGTGCAGGACGACGTTCGCCCGGCCCTCGTACGACGCCTGCGTCACCTTCCCGCGGAAGATGAACTCCTCCCGGAAGGTCACAAGGCCCGGGTTCTCCATCGCGCCGAGGTTGTACTCGGGCACGAACGCCTGGTCGTACTTCCCGAACGGATACGGGTAGTCGAAGTGGTCGTGGAAGAAGTCCAGGCCCTGCTTGGTGACGAGGAAGACGTCGTCGGCGTCGAAGTGGGGCGCGAGGCCCTTGCGGCACAGGGCGCCGAGGGGGATCTCCAGGCGGGTGCCGTCCTCGAAGGTGCGCGCGTAGGAGTCGGTCACGTGGTGGTACGGGCCGGCCACCACGCACGTGATGTACGTCGAGATGGGCTTCGTCTCCGCGAACCGCCACACCCCGTCGGCGAGTTCACCGGCCCCGTTGCTCCAGACCGTCCAGCCCTCCGGCGCGCGGACCTCGAAGCGGAACGGGGCCTTGAGGTCCGGCTGTTCGAAGTTGGCGAAGACGCGGCGGGAGTCGGCGGGCTCGTACTGGGTGTAGAGGTAGACCTCGCCGTCCTCGGGGTCGACGAAGCGGTGCAGGCCCTCACCGGTGCGGGAGTAGGCGCACTGGGCGTCGACGATCAGTTCGTTCTCGGCGGCGAGGTCCTCGAGCCGGATGCGGGAGCCGTCGAAGACGGCGCCGGGGTCCAGGTCCTTGCCGTTCAGCGAGACGGCGGTCACGCTCGGCGCGATCAGGTCCGCGAAGCTCGACGCGCCCGGCTCGGCGCAGCGGAAGCGGATCGTGGTCACGGACCGGAAGGCCCGCGGCCCGTCACCGGCCGCGTCGCCCACCGCGGAGCGCAGGTCGAGGGACACGTCGTACCCGTCGACGGACAGCAAAGCGGCCCGCTCCAGGGCTTCGTCGCGGGACAGATTCTCACCGGGCACGGGCGGTCTCCCTCGGGGTGGCGTTCAGCATGTGGACAGCACCGATCCTGCCACGCGCCCCTCAGAGCCCGTGCACCCGGGAATGGCGTGGTGACCGCTGGTGTTGCCGCGTGAAACGGCCGTATTCCTAGGAGAACCATGTCCGACACCGAGACCGCCTCCGCCAAGACTCCCGTCGACTTCTGGTTCGACCCGCTGTGCCCCTGGGCCTGGATGACCTCCCGATGGGTGCTGGAAGTGGAGAAGGTCCGGGACATCGAGGTCCGCTGGCACATCATGAGCCTGGCGGTGCTGAACGAGAACCGGATCGACGAGCTCCCCGAGGCGTACCGGGAGATGCTCGCGACCAAGGCGTGGAAGCCGGTACGCGTGGTGACCGCGGCCTGGCAGAAGCACGGCGCCGACGTCCTCGGCCCCCTCTACACCGCGCTCGGCACCCGCATCCACAACCAGGGCGAGGGCCCGACCGTCGAGGCGATAGCCGGCGCCCTGGCGGACGTCGGGCTGCCCGCCGACCTGATCGGCTACGCCGACCAGGAGGACTTCGAGTTCGACGCCGAGCTGCGCGCCTCCCACAAGGAGGGCATCGAGAAGGTCGGCCAGGACGTCGGCACCCCGGTCATCGCCGTCCCGGGCCCCGACGGCGAGCAGATCGCCTTCTTCGGCCCGGTCGTCACCCCCGCCCCCAAGGGCGAGGAGGCGGCGAGGCTGTGGGACGGCACCCTCGCCGTCGCCTCCGTCCCCGGCTTCTACGAGATCAAGCGCACGCGGACCAAGGGACCGGACTTCAGCAACCTCTGAGCGCCGCGCGGGGTCACTCCGGGGCGGGAATGCGGAACTCCTCCGGCAGGCTCGCCCCGTCCGCCTTCTTGTACCAGCGCTGGAACCGCAGACAGCCGACGGCGGTACAGCGCCAGTAGTCGTGCACGTAGTCCCCTTCCACGAGCCCCTTGACGGCCGTCTTCTCAGTGGCCGTCAAGGGCCGGAAGTCCTGCATGCCGCCGCAGTTGCGGCAGTCCAGGTACTTGGTCACGCATTCCTCCGCTCAGCGCCGCACCCTGCTCCGGGCCTCGGCCAGCCTCTCCAGGTGTTCCTCGTATCCCTTCGCGTAGTACGCGGCCCGCCCGGCGTCCGGTTCGACGACCGCCGTCGGCCGCGTCCACGCGGAGGCGGCCAGCGCGACCCCGTACCGCTCGGCCGCCGCAAGCACCGCGCCCCGCGCACCCACCTCGCCCTCGACGACCCGCAGCGGCCGCCCGAGCACGTCGGCGAGCAGCCGCATCCAGGCCGGGCTCCGGGTGCCGCCGCCGCAGACGGCGAGCGAGCCGGTCAGGCCGGCCGCCTCCAGACAGTGGCGGGCCGCGTAGCCGATGCCCTCGCAGACACCGCGCACCAGGTCGGCCCGCGTCGACTCCAGTGAGATGCCGGTGAGTTCGGCGCGCAGGCCCGGTGCCACGAACGGCGCCCGCTCGCCCGACGGCGCGAAGTACGGCAGCACGCGCACCCCGTGCGCGCCCGGCGGGGTCGCGGCGAGCAGGCCGTCCACCTCCTCGTGCAGCACGCCCGTCGTCGACAGCACCCAGTCCAGCGCGGCGGTGCCGACCATGGCGGGCATGGCGCGCAGCCGGTGACCCGGCCGGCCGGTGGAGATGTACAGGCCGGCCGGCTCGCCGGACAGGTCCAGGTCGGCGGTCGCGACGAGGGCGGCAAGGCAGGTGCCGACGATGAGGAGCCCGTCGCCGGGCGAGGTGACCCCGGCGCCGAGGGCGCAGGCCGGCAGGTCGTAGGGGCCGTTCGCGAGCCTGGTGCCGGGCGGCAGTCCCTCGCCGCGCGCTTCGCCCGTGGCCAGGGGATCGCTGACGGGGGCGAGCAGACCGCGCCGGTGGGTCAGGCCCAGGAGCTCCACCACCCGGTTGTCGTACGTCCGCGTCCTCGGGTCGAGGAAAGGCATCGACGCGTCCGACACGTCCGTCGCGGCCCGCGCTCCCGTCAGCCGCCGGAACACCATGTCCTTGCAGTAGAGCGCCTTCGCCGCGGCGTCCAGGGACTTCGGTTCGTGGCTGTCCAGCCAGGCCAGCAGCGGGCCGGGGCAGCCCGGGAACATGGCGCTCCCGGTGCGGCGGAACACCGTCTCGAACGTGCCGTCCGCCAGCCACCGGTCGAGCAGTTCGTGGGCCCTCCCGTCCATCCAGGAGACCGCCGCGCGCACCGGACGGCCCTCCTCGTCCACCAGCCACACGCCGTCGCCCTGTCCGGTCAGCCCGGCCAGCTCGACCGGCTCCGGCACGCGCGAGGTCAGCTCGTCGAGGACGGCGACGACGGAGCCGTACACCTCCTCCATGTCCTGCTCGGCGAACCCGCCGTGCAGGGCGAGGCCCACCGGGCGGGCCGCGACGGCCAGTTCACGGCCCGTGCCGTCGAAGGCCGCTGCCTTCACCACGGACGTGCCCACGTCGATCCCGACGTACATGCCGGCCTCCTCAGGTGTCGGATCCCGCAGGGCCCGTACGCAGTCAACAGAGGGTGTAACGGTCCAAGTCGGGCGTCAATCCCTCGCGCAGGCGAAAACCTCGGGGCAGAGTGATCGGGGTGCGGAGTCAGAGGGTGACGGCCCGGGGCGCGACGCGTGGGAGGTGCGGATGGCGGACGAACACGAGGACGGGGGCGAGGCGTGGCTGGGGATCGACCTGGGCACGCAGAGCGTCCGAGCGCTGCTCGTCGCCGGGGGCGGTGCGGTCCTCGGCGCCGGCTCGGTCCCCCTGGCCGGGCGACGCGACGGGGTGCGGCACGAGCAGGACCCGGGCGCCTGGTGGGAGGCGGTCCGCGGCGCGTGCCGGGCCGCCCTCGCGGAACGCCCGCCCGTCCGGATCGGAGGCCTGGCGGTGTGCGGCACGTCCGGGACGGTGCTGCTCACGGACCGCTCGGGCCGGCCGGTGACCCCGGCGCTGATGTACGACGACGGGCGTGCGTCGGCTCACACGGCGCGGCTGCGGTCGGCGGGGCTCCTGGTGCAGGACAGCTGGGGGCTGCCGAAGGCGCTGTGGCTCGTCGACGCATACGCACCCGGACGGCTCGCCCACCAGCCCGACGTGATCACCGCGCGTCTCGTCGGCAGGCCCGTGCCGACCGACTCCAGCCACGCCCTCAAGACGGCGTACGACCTGGAGCGCGACGCCTGGCCGGACGTCCCCGGACTGCCCGTGGGTGCGCTGCCCGACGTCGTACGCCCCGGCACGCGCCTCGGCGAGGTCTGCCCGGCCGCCGCGGAGGCCACCGGCGTCCCGGCGGGCACCCCCGTCGTCGCCGGGATGACGGACGGCTGCGCGGCCCAGATCGCCGCGGGAGCGCTGCGGCCCGGCGCCTGGAACTCGGTGCTCGGTACGACCCTCGTGCTCAAGGGAGTCTCCGCCGCGCCCCTCCGGGACGCCACGGGCGTCGTCTACAACCACCGTTCACCGGACGGGACCTGGCTGCCCGGCGGGGCGTCCAGCGTGGGCGCGGGCGCACTCACGGCGGCCTTCGCCGGTGCCGACCCGGCCGCGATGGACGCGCGGGCGGCCGCGTTCGAACCGTCCGGCGCGGTCGCCTACCCGCTGGTTTCGCCGGGCGAGCGGTTCCCGTTCCTGGCCCCGGACGCCACCGCCTTCGTCCTCGGTGAGCCGGCCTGCGACGCCGACCGGTGGGCGGCACTGCTCCAGGGCGTCGGGCTCACGGAGCGCCTGTGCCTCGACTATCTGCACCACCTGGGCGCCCCGCCGGCCGGGACGCTCACCTTCACCGGGGGCGGCGCCCGCAGCGCGTACTGGAACCACCTGCGCGCCGACATCCTGGGCCTCCCTGCCCGTGTGCCGGAACAGACCGAACCGGCCCTCGGCATGGCGGCGCTCGCCGCCTACGGCACGGGTCGGGCGCCGACGCTCGCGGACGCCGCCGAGCGCATGGTCCGCATCCGTACGGTCGTCGAACCCCGCCCAGGCCGTACGGCGCTGTTCGCGGAACCGTACGCCCGCCTCGTCGGCGAACTGGAGAAGCGCGGGTGGCTGCCGGCGCCGGTCGCGGCGCACGCACGCGCGCGCATGGACCGGGATACTGCCGGTTCATGACTACGACCCTGCTGCTGGCCCGCCACGGGCAGACCGTATGGCACGCCGAGAACAGGTACGCCGGTGTCAGCGACGTCCCCCTCACCGAGACGGGCCGCGCCCAGGCCGAGGCCCTCGGCCGCTGGGCCGCCGCGCACCCCGCGGACGCGATCTGGACCTCTCCGGTGTCCCGGGCCGTCGTCACCGCGGAGCCCGCCTGCCGCGCCCTCGGGCTCACCCCGCACCGCGAACCCGACCTGCGGGAGTGTGACTTCGGGGTGGTCGAGGGGCGTACGCTCGCCGAGTTCGCCGCCGAGGACCCGGAGCGTGCCGCGGCCTTCCGCGCCGATCCGGCGGCTCACCCCTTCCCCGGCGCGGAGGACCCGCTGGCCGCGGCCGCACGGGGCGCCGCCGCCCTGCGCCGCATCGCCGCCGCCCACCCCGGCGAGCGGGTCCTGGTCGTCGCCCACAACACCCTGCTGCGCCTGGTCCTGTGCACGCTCCTGTCGGTCCCGCCGGGGGAATACCGCCGCGTCTTCCCGCAGCTGCGCAACGCGGCCGTCACCGAACTCCGCATGGAGGGAGGATGCGCCGGCCTCGTCTCGCTCAACGTGCCGTGCGAGACAGCCGAGTTGTAGGACAGGCACTGCCGCGCAGGGGGGCGGCCCCGCGAGTCACGTCCTCGCGGGGCCGCCCCTTTTCTCCGCCTGCCCGGTGAACGGTGAGAAGACGATCACGAGGCAGGACACCCGGAGGGCGCTCAGGGCGCCAGCAGCAGCACGTCCGCTCGCGACCTGGCGGCCTCGTAACGCCGTGCCACGTCCTGCCAGTTGACGACCTGCCACATCGCTTCGACGAAGTCCGCCTTCTGGTTCCTGTACTGCAGGTAGAAGGCGTGCTCCCAGGCGTCGAAGACCAGGACCGGCACCGAGCCCTGGCCGACGTTGCCCTGGTGGTCGTACACCTGCTCGACGACGAGCCGGCCACTCAGCGGCTCGTACGCGAGAACGCCCCAGCCGGAGCCCTGCGTGGTCGCCGCGG
This sequence comes from Streptomyces sp. NPDC040410, assembly GCF_055595715.1. Classification (NCBI taxonomy): domain Bacteria; kingdom Bacillati; phylum Actinomycetota; class Actinomycetes; order Kitasatosporales; family Streptomycetaceae; genus Streptomyces; species Streptomyces sp. NPDC040410. The sequence continues at coordinate 358,635 of NZ_JBVIVK010000005.1, read as the reverse complement.
CCTTGGAGAGCTGGACCTTGAAGGCGGCGAACGAGCCGAAGGACTCGGCGATCGCGTCCGCGAGCTCGCCCGCACCGTCGGCCGCCAGTGGCTCGCCGCCGCCGTCGCCGGTCATGTTCTGCCAGTAGACCGAGTGCAGGATGTGCCCGGACAGATGGAAGGCCAGGTTCCTCTCCAGGCCGTTGATCGAGCCCCACTGCTCCTTGTCCCGCGCCTCGGCAAGCTGCTCCAGGGTGTCGTTGGCGCCCTTCACATACGCGGCGTGGTGCTTGCCGTGGTGCAGCTCGACGATCTCTGGGCTGATCACGGGCGCGAGTGCGGAGTAGTCGTACGGCAGTTCAGGAAGCGTGTAGACGGGCATGCGGGTCCCCTCCGAGCTCTTATTGCAAAAGGCTTGCAACTACACGTTAGCAACAAGAAGCCGTTCAAGAGCAACAAGAAGGCCCTCACGTGTCCCACGTGAGGGCCTTCCGGTGGCCGGTGGCCGAGATGTGTCAGGCCTTGGTGCGTGCCTTCTGGACGAAGATCGCCGCCATGCCCGCCGGCGCCGCCCGGAGCCCGGTACGGATGTGGTTACGCCGCCACGGAGGTGTAGTGCGACGCGTCCCCCTCGATCGAGTAGCTCTCCTTGCCCTCGATGCCGACCGGAATGTCACCGGCGGCGGTCACCCGGTGCAGGCGGCGCGACAGCCCGTCGTAGTTGTCGACCGCGTAGTGCTGGGTGATGCGGTTGTCGAACAGGACGAGCTGGTTCGGGGACCAGCGGTGGCGCAGGATGTTCTCCGGCCGGGTCACGTAGGCCTGGAGCAGGTCGAGAAGCTTGCGGGACTCGGCGACCGGCAGGCCCACGATGCGCTGCGCGAACCCGCCGATGAACAGCCCGCGCTCGCCGGTCAGCGGGTGGACGCGGACGACCGGGTGGGCGGTGCGGTACTTGATGGACGTGAACTGGGCGCGCTGGGCGGCCCGCTCCTCGTCGAGCGCCTCCTCCGGTACGGCGTAGTCGTAGTCGTTGGTGTGCTCGGCCCACAGCGTGTCCGCCAGCTGCCGCAGCGGTTCCGGCAGGTCCCGGTAGGCGGCGGCGGAGCTGGCGATCAGGGTCTCGCCGCCGTACGGCGGGACCGTGATGCTGCGCAGGGTGCTGGCCTGCGGCGGGTTGAGGACGAAGGTGACGTCCGTGTGCCAGTGGTTGGCGGCGCGGCCGCGCTCGCTGTCGACGGGCAGCACGTTCGGCACGCCGTCGATCGAGGGCACGGTCGGGTGGGCCGTGGTGACGTCGCCGAAGTGACGGACGAAGGCCTGCTGGCCCTCGTCGTCCAGGTTCACGTCGTCGAACACCAGGGCCTTGTGGACGTTGAGCGCCTCGCGAAGGGCGGCGACGGTCTCCTCGTCGAGCGGCCCGGAGATGTCGGCGCCCAGCACCTGGGCGCCGATCTTCGCGGTGACCTTGCGGATCTCGATGGTCATGGGGAGGTCCTTTCAGACTCGGGCGAGTGCCGGGGTGATGTGCTGGTTGGCGGGGCGCGGGAGGCCGTACCTCTCCCGCAGGGTCTGGCGCGGGCCGTACTCGCCGCGGAGCAGACCGCGGGCGCGCAGGATCGGGACGACCTGGTCGACGAAGGTCTCCAGGCCGGACGGCAGGACGGCCGGCATGATGTTGAAGCCGTCGGCGGCCCCGAGCGTGAACCACCGCTCGATCGCGTCGGCGACCTGCTCGGGCGTACCGGCGAAGGTGAGGTGCCCGCGCCCGCCGCCGAGCCGCCCGATCAGCTGCCGCACGGTGAGGCGCTCGCGCCGGGCCAGTTCCACCACGAGCGTGTAGCGGCTCTTCGCGCCCTCGATCGCGCTCTCCGGAGGCAGGTCGGCGGGGAGCCGGGCGTCCAGCTCCAGGGTCCCCGGCGCCAGTTGCAGCAGGCTCTCCAGCCGCTCCACCCCGTGCGTGTACACGATGTGGTCCTCCAGGACCTGTTCGGCCGCCCGCGCCTCGGCCTCGGTCGACCCGATGACCGGGACGATGCCGGGCAGCACCCTGATGTGCTCGGGGTTCCGGCCGGCCGCCGCCGTACGGGCCTTCAGATCGGCGTAGAAGGCCTGCGCGTCGGCCAGCGTCTGCTGTGCGGTGAACACCGCCTCCGCGTACCGGGCCGCGAACCGCTTGCCGTCGTCCGAGGAGCCCGCCTGCACGAGCAGCGGGTATCCCTGGGGCGTACGGGGGACGTTGAGCGCGCCCTCGACGCTGAAGTACGTCCCCTTGTGCCGTGGCGGGTGGATCTTGGCGTCGTCGCCCCACGTCCCGGACGCCTTGTCGGCGACGATCGCGTCGTCCTCCCAGCTGTCCCAGAGCTTGAGGGCCACGTCGAGGAACTCGGCCGCCCGGGCGTACCGGTCGGCGTGGGCGGGCTCGGCGTCGAGGCCGAAGTTGCGGGCGGCCTCCGCACCGGCGGTGGTGACGATGTTCCAGCCCGCCCGGCCGCCGCTGACGATGTCCAGGGAGGCGAACTTTCGGGCCAGGTTGTAGGGGGAGTTGTAGGAGGTGGAGGCGGTGGCGATCAGGCCGATGTGTTCCGTGGCCGTCGCCAGGGCGGTGAGCAGGGTGAGCGGCTCCAGCGCCCCGGCGGGCCGCTGGGCGACGTTGCCCCACAGCTGCGGGCCGTCGGCGAGGAAGAGCGAGTCGAAGGTGCCGCGTTCGGCGATGCGGGCGAGAGCCACGTAGTGGGCCAGGTCCACATGGGCGTACGGGTCGCTCTCCGGCAGCCGCCACGACGCCTCGTGGTGGCCGGTGTTCATCAGGAACGCGTTGAGGTGGAGTTGCCGGGTCATGCGGTGTCCTTTGCTTCGGACAGGGGACGGAGGGTGACTTGCGAGCGCCGGTTCGGACTCTTCGGCCCGTCCGGCGGTTGAGGACGAGGCCCGTTCAGGGCAGCGGGGATCCGGGAGCGGCAGCCCCCGGACGACGGTCTCGGCAGCCGGCGGTCACCCGACGTCCTCTGTGACGCCGAGGGCGCTGAGCAACCGCTCCCGGTACTCGCCCAGCAGCGGGTCCCGGTAGGAGCGCGGATGCGGGCGCTCGATGGTGAGGTCGAGACCGATGCGGCCCTTTTCGAGCACGAGCACCCGGTCGGCGAGCACGATCGCCTCGTCCACGTCGTGGGTGACGAGGAGGACCGACGGCCGGTGGCGTTCCCACAGCTCCCTGAGCAGGGCGTGCATCTTGATCCGGGTGAGGGCGTCCAGCGCACCGAACGGCTCGTCGGCGAGGAGCAGTTCCGGCTCGCGGACCAGCGACCGGGCCAGGGCGGCGCGCTGCGCCTCCCCGCCGGACAGCTCGCTGGGCCAGGCGCGCTCGCGGCCGGCGAGACCCACCTCGGCGAGCGCGTCGCGGGCCCTCCGCTCCGCCTCCTTGCCGTCGAGGCCGAGCAGCACGTTCGCGAGGACGCGCCGCCAGGGCAGCAGCCTGGAGTCCTGGAAGACGACGGACACCCGTTCCGGTGCCGTGAGCTGTCCGCTGCCGGCGACCTCGTGATCGAGGCCCGCGACCGCGCGCAGCAGCGTGCTCTTGCCGGAGCCGCTGTGCCCGAGCAGGGCGGTGAACTGTCCGGCCGGGAGGTCGAGGTCGATGCCGTCGAGGACCGTGCGGCCGTCGAACGACCGGCTCAGACCCCGGAGTTGGACCGCCGGCCGGGTCAGCTGCTCAGTGTGCGCCGCCATGACAGCACCCTCCGTTCGATGAGACGGACCGCGCTGTCGGAGGCCAGGCCGAAGATGCCGTAGACGACGAGGCCGACGAGGATGACGTCGCTCTGGCCGTAGTTCTGGGCCTGGAACATCATGTAGCCGAGTCCGCTGGTGGCGTTGATCTGCTCCAGGACGACCAGGCCCAGCCAGGAGCCGGTCACCCCGAGCCGCAGGCCGACGAAGAAGCCGGGCAGCGCGCCGGGGATGACGATCTGCCGGATGAACTGGAACCTGGACAGGCCCTGCACCTCGGCGAGTTCGACGAACCGGTGGTCGATGCCGGACAGCGCGGCGTGTGTGTTGAGGTAGATCGGGATGTAGACGACGATGGCGATGATCGCGATCTTGAAGGCCTCGCCGATGCCCAGCCAGAGGATGAACAGCGGGATCAGACCGAGGGTCGGGATCGCCCGGTTGAGGTTCACCGTCCCGTCGATCAGCGCCTCGCCCGTCCGGCTGAGCCCGGACGCCAGTGCGAGGGCGATGCCGACGCTCAGTCCGATCGCGAAGCCGGACCCGGCCCGCTGGAGCGAGGTCAGGATGTCGCTCTGCAGCGTCCCGTCGGTCCACAGGTGACCGCCGGTCTCCAGCACCGTCCAGGGAGCGGGGATCGCGGCCGGGTCGAGTTGTCCGGCGGCGGAGGCGGCGGCCCACAGGGCGAGGAACAGGGCCGGGCCGACGAGCCGGGAGGCGGGCAGACGCCTGCCGGGGGAGAGCCGGCGGCGCCTGCGGACCCGGGTGCCCTCCTCGGGTGCGGCGACGGGTGCGGCGACGGTCGTGGTGGCTGTGGTGGTGGTCATGGCGGTCACCTCCGGTACTCCGCCGGTACGGCCTTCGCGGCGATGCCCTCGAAGCGGTGGTCGAAGAGCGAGCCGACGTCGAACCTCTTCACGAAGCCGCCCTCCGCGAGCAGGTCGGCGGTCTCCTGCTCCCACTTGATGGCTTCGTCCCAACTGGGCGAGAACAGCGGCTTGTTGGCGAGCGCGCTGATCGACTTCGCCTGGGCGAGGGTCAGGTTCTGCGTCTTGACGTAGAACTCCTCGTTCCAGATGTCCGGGTTCTCGTACGCCCACACCTGGCCCTTGGCCCAGAACGGGATGTACGCGGCGACCGCGGCGGCCTTCGCGGAGTCGTTCAGGACGGAGGCCGGCGCCCACAGCAGGTTGAGCAGGTCCACCACGTCCGTGGTGATGGTGCGGGCGCCCTTGGACCCGTACTGCGCCAGATAGGCGGGCGCCTGGGTGTTGCCGAGCGGGGCGATGTCCACCTGGCCCGACTGCAGGGCGGTGAGGAACTGGTTGCTGGTCAGCGGGACGAGCCTCACCTCGTCGTACTTCAGCCCGGCCCGCTTCAGCGCCCGCAGCAGGACGACACCCTGCGCCTGGCCCTGCGAGAAGGCGAGCTTCTTCCCCTTGAAGTCGGCGACCGAGCGGATGTCGCTGCCCGGCTTGGTGGCGAAGACGTAGTTGGGCTTACGGGTGATGTTGATCGCCACGATCTTCGCGTCGTAACCCTGGAAATGGGCCTGGATGGGCGGGATGCCCGCGTTGTTGGCGAGGTCCAGGGACTTGGCGCGGAAGGCGTTGATGACATCGGGACCGGCGCCGATGTTCGCCCAGCTGCTGACCTTGAAGGGCAGTTCGCCCAGCTTTGCCAGCTTGAACTGGAGCTGCTGGGTGTTCTGGAACGAGGCGATCTTCAGGCTCGTACCGGCCGGGACCTTGTCGGCCAGGGGGGCGGTCGAAGCGCCCTTGGCCGTGGTGGAGGCGCTGCTCTCGGCGCAGCCGCTCAGTCCGGCCGCGGCGGCGGTGACGCCGAGCAGAGAGGTCAGGAACAGCCGGCGGTCGAGACCGGAGGCAGGCAGGGATGGCATGGGGAATTCTCCGTAAGCCGAAGTGACGGTAATGCGCGCGCAATTCCGGGCAGGGAAAAGCCGGATGTGGAGAATGGGCGCGTACGGGGCGCAAAAAGGGGCACGCGCGCAGCGGGCGCGGCAATGTGGCGCCGACGGAACGCCGGCGAAAACTGACAGAACGTCAGTGCGTCAACGTGTCAGCAACAGAGGGTGCGACAGCTCGTGAGCAGCATGAACATGATTTTCCGGTCTCCCGCAATGCCTGTCAACATTCGGAGTTTCTGAATTAAGTCAGCTCAGGTGAGGTGCCGAGCGGATCCCGGTAGAGAACGTCGAGGGCCACCGTTCCACCCGCCACGGCGAGTACGGAATCCGTGAAACTCGTCGGCAGCACGGCCGGCGCCCGATCGGCTCCGACGGATTCCCGCAACGCGGCCAGGCAGTCCTCCCGGTGCATCACACCGATTTCCGTGACGACGACCGTCTCCGGATTGAGGATGTCGAGCAGCAGCTCCGCCGCCCGCCCCACCATCCGGGCCCGTTCCACCAGCAGCCGCTCGGCCACCGCGTCGCCGCCCGCCGCCGCGTCGAGCACATGCATCGGGTTCGCTCCGTCGACGATGCCCGCCTCCCGGGCCCGCAGGCACAGCGTCCGCTCGCTCAGCTCGGCCTGGAGGCAGCCGGCGCGCCCGCAGTCGCACGGCTGGGTGCCCCCGGGCAACGGCAGATGGGCGATCGCCCCGGCCTGCGAGCGGGGTCCGTGGTGCACCTCGTCGTTGGTCGCGAACGCCGCGTCGACCACGTTGCCGACGAACAGGTGCAGCACGCTCCGGCTGCCCCGCGCCCGCCCGAACAGCCGCTCCGCGTTGACCAACGCCCGTGCGTGCCCGTCCACATGGACCGGCAGCCCGGTGTGCGCACCGAGCGCCTCGCGCACCGCCACGTCCCGCCAGTCCAGCAGCGGATGTTCGACGACGGTCCCGGAGTCCCGGTCCACCCAGCCGCCGACCGCCACGCCGACGCCCAGCGGCCGGCAGCCCGGCGCTCCGTCCAGCAGGTCCGCAAGCCCGTCGGCGGCCCGCCCCAACACCCCGGCGGGGTCAGTGCGTTCGTGCTTCAGCCGCCGCTCCGCCACCACCCGCCCGCGCAGATCGAGCAGAGCTACCGTGGTGTAGGGCACGGCCACATGGACGCCGCCCACGACGAACCGTGAGTCGTCCAGGTCGACGGGTACATGCGGCCGCCCCACCCCGTTCGAACGGCGCGGCGCGGCGGACTCCCGGATGAGCCCGGCCTCGGCGAAGCGCGCGCAGTAGTCCGTCACCGACGCCGGGGACAGCCCGGTCAGCCGGGCGATGGTGCTGCGCGCGACCGGCCCGTGTTCCAGCACGGACCGCAGGACGACACTGGCACTGGTGCGGCGCCGGTCGCTGTCGGCGGCGCGGGGGACGGGGGAGCGGGAAACAGGGGGGACGGGGGAGCGGGAAACAGGGGAGGGGGAAGTGAGCGTGGGTGCCGTCATGGCGATCATCCTCTGGAACGGGTCCGACACTGCGTCTCGTGTGTCGAGGCGCACCGGATCCGCTCCGCCCGCCTCGCTACCGGAGGTGACAGGCGGCCGTGCTCACGCGTCGCAGGTCGACGTGGCGACGCGACGAGAAGTTCAGGGCCTGGGCAACCATGCGCTCGAAGCTAGCAAACGGGTCCACCGCTGCCCAGACGGCGACCGACGGGCGAGACGGCGATCGCGGCCGGCCTCACCCCGTTCCTGATCGGCGACGCCCTGAAGGCGGCCCTGGCGATGGGCGTGCTGCCCACGGCCTGGAAGCTCGTGCGGAAGTGACCTCTCACTCCGCGAGGTTGTGGTTCACGCGGAAGAGAGCGAAGCGGGGCGGGAGCGCTCACGCGCCCCCGCCCCGCTGTCACCGCTCCTTCACTCAGCCCTGCTGCTGCCGCGGCCGCCGCTGCGACCACCACAGTCCGGCGGCCCCCGCCGTCAGCAGCGCCGCGCCCGTCAGACCCAGCGGCAGGACGTCCCGCCCGATACCGGTCTTGGGCAGTTCGTCGCCGCCGGGCGCCACCGGCTTGTTGTCGGTGCCGAGCAGCAGCGGGGTGGCCGGGGCGTTCGGCGACGGGTTCGTCGTACCGAACGGAACCGGGCCCTGCTGCCAGTACGTCTTCTTCCCGTCACCGGTCTGCACGGGCAGACAGATCTTTCCGGTCTTGCCCAGGTCGAACGTCGCATCGACCGCGTACGACTTCGACTTGCCGGCCGCGAGATTGTCGATGGGGCAGGAGAAGCCGCTGTTCGAGCCCTCCGGCAGATTCTCTTCGTCGATCGGAGAACAGCCTTGAACGTTCTTGACCGTCAGGCCGTCGAAACCGACGACCAAAATCTGGATCTTTCCACTGTCCTTGGTCCCCTCGTTCTTCACCGTGGCGGTAATCGCCGTCTTTTGCGAACTGTTGTCGACCGAGATCTTCTCGGGCAGCAGCGTGGTCAGCTCCACGCCCGCCGGTGCCTCGTCGACGGCCTTTCCCCCCTTGCTGCTTCCAGGTCCCTGGTCGTCCGCGCCGGCGGTGCTGGAAAGGATCATCACGGCCGAGAAAGATGCCGCGACCAGCGATCCGGCGATCGTCGTCGTGCGACGAGAACTCATGTTCGCCCCCCTTGGCTGCGCCTGAATTCACAGTACTTGAAGAGGTACCACAAGATTTCTCCGCACTATGCTGGTAGAGCACGAAGTGTGACCATTGTGTTTCAGTAGGGGCGTTGCCGGGGTCGTGGAGATCGTGGGGATCGCCGAGGGGGTGCAGCGGATTGCCGGGGAATACGGGAGACACGAGGAGCGGCGGGGTTCCAGGGTTACTGGTGACGGGGCGCTATCGACTGGTCGAAAGTATCGGGCAGGGGGGAATGGGGCGGGTGTGGCGAGCCGCCGACGAAATGCTCGACCGTCCGGTCGCCGTGAAGGAGATGCGCATAGACGGTCTCGACGCTGAGGACGCCCGCACCCGCCGTGAACGCACCCTGCGCGAGGCCAGGGCCACCGCCCGTATCGACCATCCCAACGTCGTGCGCGTGTACGACGTCGTGGACGAGGGCGAACGCCTGTGGATCGTCATGGAGTTGGTCGTCGGCCGCTCCCTCGAAGGCATGATCGCGGAGGAGGGACCGCTGGGCCCGCGCGAGACCGCCCGCTTCGGGCTGGGGCTGGTGGAGGCGCTGCGGCAGGTGCATGCGCGGGGCGTCCTGCACCGGGACATCAAGCCCGGCAATGTCCTGGTGGAGCACGGCGCGCGACGGATCGTGCTCACGGACTTCGGTATCGCCGCGATCCAGGACGCCAAGGCGCTCACCATGGTCGGCATGCTCGTCGGCTCGCCCGACTACATGGCCCCCGAGCGCGTCTCCGGCCGCCCGCAGGGCCCGCCGTCCGACGTGTGGTCACTGGGCGCGACCCTCTGCGCGGCCATGGGGGGCCGCTCCCCCTTCTCCCGCGACACCACGCTGGCGACGCTGCACGCGGTTCTCTACGAGGAGCCCGAACTCCCCTCCACGGCAGGTCCGTTGCGCGACATCCTGTCCGCCCTGCTGGAGAAGGACCCCTCGGTCCGCCCAAACCTGGACGACGTGGAAACGGCCCTGCACCCGGTCGCGTTCCCGGCACCGACACCGACCCTTCCGGTGGGGATGGCGGAGGCGGACCTGACGGCCCTACGGGAGGGGGCGGGGCCGGAGAGTCAGGAGAGCCCTGAGGGCACCGAGCCATACGGGAGCGCGGCGCGGGCCGCGCCCCGGTCGGAGCCCGCGCCCGGGCCTGCGTTCCTCCACGACGCGATTCCGCCGTCGCGCCCCGCCCCGCCGGAGGAAGAGCAACCGCCCACCCACGACTTCGGCCTGGGGCGTGCGCCCCTGCCCACCCCCACCGCCCGACCGGAAACCGCACCCGCATCCCCTGAGGAACACCCCCAACCACAGCCCGAAGTCCCCTCGACCCCCCCCGGACCCCCCACGCGCACCGCGTTCACCGGCCCCGCCGAATTCCCCCCGGTCCCCGAACCGGCCGACCCGGCCGCGCCCTCCGGGCCCCGTCACCCCACCGAGCCCTCCGGCTCCCGTCACCCCACCGAATCGCCCGCCGGCTCCCGTCACCCCACCGAAACCCCCGCCGGCTCCAGCCACCACACCGAAACCCCCGCGGCCCGACCTGCCGACCCCTCCACCGAGGCCGCCGCCTCCGGAACCCCCAACGCCGCCACGGAGGCCGCCTCCCCGCTCCGGTCGGACGTCCACTCCGCGCCTCCCGCAGGCAACCCGGCATCGCCCGGAGGCTCCCCGCCCCGCCGCACGGCCGTGTCGCTGTCCCGTGCCGAAGCGGTGACCGAGCGGCGACCGGCACCCGGGCCGGGTGGGGTGCCGCCGGGCGGGCTGCCGTGGCCGGGCGGGATGGCGCCCGGTGAGCTGCCCGGTCCCGTTGTTCCCGCCGCCCCACGGCGTGGTCCTCGCAGCCGTCGCCGTACGGGGCTCGTCGCCGCCGTGGGCGTGGTCGCCGCGGGGACCGTCGTCGCGATCGTCCTCGTCGCGAACCCCGGGTCGCCCGAGGACGACCGGGCGGGCTCCTCGACGTCCCCCACCGCATCCGCGACCACCCCGGACAACAGCCCGTCGTCCACCGTCGAGGGCACGTCCAGGCCGCGGACCCTGCCGCCGGGCGTGCACGAGGAGGCGGGCGGGTTCGCCTGGGCGACGCCCAGGGGCTGGCGGCGCGACGTGAAGACCGGCGCCGAGGTGCACTACACCTCCCCGGACGGGAGACAGGAACTCGCGGCCAAGTCGTCCCTCGCCCGCGGCGACCTGCTGGACACCTGGCAGACCTCGGAGGAGAACGCCCGCCAGGGCAAGGACTACAACAAGATCCGCCTGGAGAAGACGACGTTCCGCGGCCACGAGGCGGTCGTCTGGGAGTACACCTTCACGCTCGACGGCGTCTCCTGGCACGCCCGTCTGCTGGGCTTCAACGAGCGCGGAAAGTCGTACCAGATCAACACCTGGTACCAGCCGGACATCGAACAGGGTGCGCTCAAGATCTACGGCGAAGTGCGGGACAGCTTCACGATCCTCTGACCGAAGACATACGCAGAAAGACGGGCAGAGGGGCAGAAACACGGAGAGAGGCGCAGCGGGCCCGTGGCGCGCACGCACCACGGGCCCTTGCCGACCTACGTGGAGGTCGTACTAGTCACGCACCTTCACACCCGCCGACCGACCGCCCGCGACCTTCTCCTTCACCACGGCGATGACCAGCACGACCGCCGCGACCAGCAGCGACAGCAGCACGGTCTCGCGACCGTCGTGCTCCGTGTCGGTGAGCATGTAGCCGAGGACGAAGACGATCAGCGCGGCCGTCGCCCAGGTCAGGTAGGGGTAGAGCCACATCTTCACGACCAGCTTCTCCGGCGCCTCCGACTGGATGATCTTCCGCATCCGCAGCTGCGAGAAGCAGATGACCAGCCACACGAACAGGGCCACCGCGCCACTGGAGTTGACCAGGAAGAGGAAGACGGAGTCCGGGAACTTGTAGTTGAAGAAGACGGCCACGAAGCCGAACACGACCGACGCGACGATCGCCGTCATCGGCACACCACGGGACGTGGTCCGCGCGAAGGCCTTCGGCGCGTCGCCCCGCCGGCCGAGGGAGAAGGCCATGCGGGAGGCCGTGTAAAGGCCGGAGTTGAGGCAGGACAGCACCGAGGTCAGCACGATGAAGTTCATGATCTGACCGGCGTGCGCGATACCGAGGGAGTCGAGGGCGGCGACGTAGGAGCCGTTGTCGGCGATCGCCTTGTCGTCCCACGGGAGCAGGGTGACGACGACGAAGATCGACCCGAGGTAGAACACGCCGATACGCCAGATGATGCTGTTGGTCGACTTGGTGACGGCGCGCTGCGGGTCCTCGGACTCGCCCGCGGCCAGGGTCGCGATCTCGCTGCCCATGAAGGAGAAGACGACGAGCAGGACGCCGGTGAGGATGGCGCCGGGACCGTTGGGCAGGAAGCCGCCGTGGCCGGTGAGGTTGCCGAGCCCGGCCTTGTCACTGTCGACGCCCGGCAGCACGCCGAAGACCGCGAGTCCGCCGACGACGATGAACGCGCCGATGGCCACGACCTTGATGCCGGCGAACCAGAACTCGAACTCGCCGTAGGAGCCGACGGAGACGAGGTTGGTGGCGGTCAGCACCACCATCACGATGAGCGCCCAGCCCCACTGCGGGACGGCGGGCATCCACCCTTCGAGGATCTTGGCGCCGGCGGTGGCCTCCACGGCCAGCACGACCACCCAGAAGAACCAGTAGAGCCAGCCGATCGAGAACCCGGCCCAGCGGCCGAGGGCACGATCGGCGTGTGCGGAGAAGGAGCCGGAGGTGGGGTTGGCGGCGGACATCTCGCCGAGCATGCGCATCACGAGGACGACGAGCGTGCCGACGAGGGCGTACGACAGGAGGATGCCGGGTCCGGCGGTGGCGATGCCGGAGCTGGAACCGACGAACAGGCCGGCGCCGATGACACCACCGATGGCGATCATCGACAGATGACGGTTCTTGAGTCCTGCCTGGAGGCCGCCGCCGGGGTCGCCGGGGGCTCCTTGGGCGTGACCGTCCTTGGGAAGGGTCGGCTGCGTGGTCATGGACGGAATTCCTTTGCGCCGGGTGAGCTGTTTCCCGTACGACCGGCGTACGGATCGGACCAGTGAATCGGAGGCAAATGGATTCGTGAACCTTTGAATCCAGATCGTTACATGCGGTCTGCTTGAGGTTCTGTGGTTCGCCTCGCGGTTTTCTTGGTCAGCCCCCGGCGCTGCTCCCCCGGAACGGCCGTGTCACACTCGGACCATGCGCGTGTATCTCGGCTCCGACCATGCCGGCTTCGAACTCAAGAACCACCTCGTCGAGTGGCTCAAGGCGGCCGGCCACGACCCCGTGGACTGCGGTCCGCACATCTACGACGCCCAGGACGACTACCCGCCGTTCTGCCTCCGCGCCGCGGAGCGGACGGCCGCGGACAAGGACGCTCTGGGGATCGTGATCGGCGGCTCCGGCAACGGCGAGCAGATCGCGGCGAACAAGGTGAAGGGCGTGCGTGCGGCGCTGGCCTGGAGCGAGGAGACCGCCTCGCTCGGCCGGCAGCACAACAACGCCAATGTCGTCGCGGTGGGCGCGCGCATGCACACCCAGGAGGAGGCGACGAAGTTCGTCGAGACCTTCCTGAACACCCCGTTCTCGGGTGACGAGCGTCATGTCCGCCGTATCGACATGCTGGCGGACTACGAGACGACGGGCGACCTGCCGCCGATTCCGGCGCACCACCCGCAGCAGTAGTCGGTTTCGAGACCCGCCCGTCAGCTGAACGAGACGGGCGGGTGGGTGGGAAAGGACGACGCCAGGTGCCAGAGGGGCACACGATTCACCGGCTCGCGCAGGACTACGCCACCGCCTTCGCGGGCGCGGCAGCGCACGTGACCAGTCCCCAGGGCAAGTTCACCGACGCCGCCGCCCTCCTCGACGGCACCCCCCTGCACACCGCCGACGCCCACGGGAAGCACCTGTTCCTCGGCTTCGGGGACGCCGACTGGATCCACATCCACCTCGGCCTCTTCGGCAAGGTCACCTTCGGCCCGGCCCCCGCGCCCCCGCCCACGGACACCGTCCGGCTCCGCCTCGCCAACGACACGTCGTACGTGGATCTGCGCGGCCCCACCACCTGCGCCCTGATCACGGACGGCGAGAAGCGGGCGATACACGACCGGCTCGGCCCGGACCCGCTCCGTCCCGACGCCGACCCGCGGGCGGCCTACCGGCGGATCTCCCGCAGCCGTACGACGATCGCCGCCCTGCTGATGGACCAGAAGGTCCTCGCGGGCGTCGGCAACGTCTACCGCGCCGAGGTCCTCTTCCGGCACCGCATCGACCCGTACCGGGCGGGCAAGGACCTCGACGCGGCCGAGTGGGACGCGATCTGGGCCGACCTGGTCGAGCTGATGCGCGAGGGCGTCCGCAACAACCGCATCGACACGGTCCGCCCGGAACACACTCCGGAGGCCATGGGCCGCCCGCCGCGCGTCGACGACCACGGCGGCGAGGTGTACGTGTACCGCAGGGCGAACCTGCCCTGCCACATCTGTGGCGGCGAGATCCGCACCGCCGGTCTCGCCGCCCGCAACCTCTTCTGGTGCCCGGCCTGCCAACAGGGGTGACGTGGACTCAGAAGCCGTGCGGCAGCCAGGGCGCCACCGTGGACCCGAACCCCACCGCCGCCTCTGCCAGCGCGCCCTGCCGCAGCTCCCGCACCCGGCCGGCCGCGCCCAGCGCCCCAAGGCTCACGCCGCCGAGGTAGGCGGCCCCCAACTCCCGTACGGACAGGGAAAGATCCGCCGTGTCCCGGGTCCGTTCGCAGGACGCCCCCTTCGTGTCCCCCGTCAGGCGCCAACGCCCCTCGTTCCAGGGGCAGAAGGCATCCTCCACCTCGAACACGACATCCACCGGCGCCTGGTACTTCCGCGCCTCCAGCGCGGCCCCCACGTCCACCAGCCGTACGTGCAGTGAGTCCCGCACCAGCAGCGAGCAGCGCCGGACGTCGGACACCAGGTACTGCCACGGCTCGTCGACCGGCCGCCGCCGCGCGTCGATCGCCGACGTCAGGTCGATGTCGGACAGGAACCGCCACAGCGCCGCGTGCGCGACCGCGTCCAGCGCGTCCACGTCCTGCGTCACCACCGTGCCCTTGGGGCCCGCCGCCTCCCAGTCCGCCTTGATCCGGTAGCGCGCGTACCCGACGACCTCCCCGTCCCGCTCCGCCACCACGCACTGCAGCGGCGACGCACCCTCCCGGCTGTTCTCCGGGTCCAGCAGCCACAGCTGCTCCCAGCCCGGAGTGCGCGCCACCATCCCCGGCCGCCGGGGTACGAGTCGTGCGTACACCGCCTCGCATGCGTCGATCGCCTCGGCGGGCTCCGCGTACCGCAGCCGTACGTCATCGGTACCGGGCGGCACCGTCAGCCGTACGCGGCTGGTGTCGATCACGGCGTTGACGTGGTACGTCGCGATGCCGTACCCGAACCGCCCGTAGATCCCCGGTTCGGAGGCCGTCAGCACGGCCAGCGGCTCGCCCCAGGACCGTACGTCGTCCAACTGCCGCCGCATCATGGACGTCAGCACGCCGCGCCGCCGGTGCGTGGCCGCCACGCCGACCATGGTGACGCCCGCGGCGGGCACCGAGGCCCCGCCGGGTACGGTCAGCCGGAAGCTGAACGCCCCCGCCGTGCCCACGCACGCGGCACCGTCCCAGACGCCGAGGGAGCGCTCCGTCTCGGTGAGTTCGCGCAGCAGCGCCCGCTCCGCGGCCGGCTCCGGGACCCCGCCGAAGGCGCGGAGCAGGCTGTCGTACCACTCGTCCCATTCGTCCTGACGTAGCACCCTCAGATCAGTCCCCATACTCCATGCCTACCAGGGCATTGCGGGACGAGCCAGGGAATTTCTCCCTGGCGGCCGCGCGACGGCTTTCAGTGAAGTTCACTGTGAAGTTGAGCCTCGGACGGGGGACAAGTGGGACCTCCCGTGCCAAGCAGCTGGTCCGATGGATAGGGTCCCGAACTAATGGCAGCAGGACGAGAACGGCGCGCAGCGGCCGAGACGTTCACGGCCCGGTTGAAGATGCAGTGGCACCGGGTCCGCGTCGGCCTGCGCAGAAGCGCCGTGGACTACTTCCGCGGGGACGGCTCGGACTGGGTCGCGCTGGCCGGCCTGCTCATCACCATCCCGCTGATCGCCGCCACGACGCTCGCCAACTCGGTGTGGTGTTCCCCGGCCGCGCTGGTCCTCCCGATCGTCGCGGGCGGCCTGCTGCTGCGCCCGGCGAGCCTGCTCGGCCTGTACGCCGCCGCGGCGACGGCGCTGATCGTGGAGTCGGTGCAGCTGGGCCCGTACACCGAGGGCCCTTCCCGGGTCACCCCGGGCGTGGTGCTCGTCGTCGCCGCCTGCGGGTTCTTCGGTCTGCTGATCGCCCAGTTCCGCAGCCGGGTCGGCGTGCCCTGGCGGCGCGGCGGCACGATGCTGTTCGACCTGCGCGAACGCATCCGGGTACAGAGCAAGCTCCCCAAGCTGCCGCAGGGCTGGCACCGGGAGATGGCGCTGCGGCCGGCGGGGGGCCAGTCCTTCTCCGGCGACTTCGTGGTCGCGGCCCGGACGAACGGCGGCCGCACGCTCGAGGTCGTCCTGACGGACGTGTCCGGCAAGGGCATGGACGCGGGCTCGCGCGCCCTGCTCCTGTCGGGCGCCTTCGGCGGCCTGCTGGGCTCGCTGCCCCCGCACGCCTTCCTCCCGGCGGCGAACGGCTATCTGCTCCGCCAGGACTGGGACGAGGGCTTCGCGACCTCGATCCACCTGGTCCTCGACGTGGACTCCGGCGACTACGAGCTCTACTCCGCCGGCCATCCGCCGGGCCTGCAGCTCAGCGCGGGCAGCGGCCGCTGGGAGGAGAAGGCGGCAGAGGGCCCGCTGCTGGGTGTGTACGACGGCGCGCAGTTCGACCCCGTGAAGGGCTCGCTCCGCCCGGGTGACGTGTTGATGCTGTTCACAGACGGTCTGGTGGAAACGTCCGATCGCGACATAGTCGAGGGCATCGACCGTCTCACAGGCGAGGCCGACCGCTACGTCGCCGGCGGCTTCCACGGGGCCGCCTGGCACCTGATCGAGGCGGTGGCGAGGGACGTCAACGACGACCGCGCACTGCTCCTGATCTGCCGGGAAGGGCCGACCGCCATGGCGGCGGCACGCTAGGCCCTGTCGTCTCCTTCCCGCCTGCCGCGCGACGCCATGCACGCTCCCCCACTGCCTTCAGGGCGTGGGAGGTGCCCCCACTCGCCGCACCGGGGCCCTTGCCCTCGTACATCCAGTACGAGGGACACTGGACGGGTGACCGAGACCTCTCGAAGCCCCTTGACCCTGGCCGCAGTAGAGGCCGCTGCCCGCGCCGCGCACGAGGGGCAGACCGACAAGGCCGGACGGCCGTACGCCGAACACCTCCAGGCCGTCGCGGAGGGCGTACGGGCCCGCGCCGGAGACGAGGAGCAGATCGCGGCCGCCTGGCTGCACGACGCCGTCGAGGACGACGCGCTCTCCGCCCGGTGGCTGCACGAGGCCGCGCTGAGCCGCCGTACCAAGGACATCGTGCTCGCGGTCACCAAGCGGGCCGGGGAGCCGCCCGAGGTGTACGCCGCGCGCATCCTCGCCACGCCCGGCGCGCTGCTCGTGAAGGAGGCGGACCTGGCGCACAACGCGGACCCGGCGCGCCTCGCGGTCCTCGACGAGGCAACCCGCACACGACTGACCGAGAAGTACGCCCGGATGCGCGCACTTCTCGGTCTGGCCGGTGACTGAAACCGGCTACGCCGGAACCTTCTCGCGGTGCTCGCGGTGCTCGCGCTCCCGGGCCAGTTCGGCCGCGTCCCGCTTGAAGGCCCACTCCATGCTCGGCTCCATCGCGAACCGGAAGATCCGCTGCACGGGCCGGGTGCACAGCAGCGTGACGACGGCGGCCGCGACGAGCGTGAGGAAGATCTCGCCGAGGGGCCGGTGCAGCGCGGGGTGGTCGAACCAGCCCGCGTAGTCGCCGCCCTTGATCAGGAAGCCGTGCAGCAGATAGCCGTACAGCGTGCCCGCGCCGAGCGCGGTGAACCACATGTGCCGGCCGGGCACCCAGGCGAAGAAGCACGCGGTCAGCAGCAGCGAGCAGCCGAACATCGCGAGCACCATGACCGGGCCCGCCCACCACGGCGCGCCCAACTCCTGCGCGGCATCACGATGGTAGAACCACGCCGTGTTCATGCGCGGCACCGCCCACCAGCCGACCGCCAGCGCGGCCGCGAAGACGGGCACCGCCACGATCCGCGCCGAACGCCGGCGCACCAGCCGGAAGTGTTCGGGCTTCAGGCACAGGCCGAGCACGAAGTACGGCAGGAACTGCAGTACCCGTTGCAGATCCAGGTCGTTGCCGATGTCCGGGGTGACGGACGCCAGCATCGCGATGCCCAGCGCGAGCGGAAGCGGATGGCGCACCAGCTTCCAGATGGGGGTGGTCAGCCGCCAGACGAACAGCGCGCACAGGAACCATGTCAGGTACCAGGGGTCGAGGAGGCTGATCTCCGGGTTCCGGGCGTCCGTGATGGCGCCCTTGAAGAGCGAGTAGCCGGCCTCGAACAGGACGTACGGCACGGCGACGCCGGTGACCAGCCGCTTGAGCCGGTCGGGGCGCATGTCGAAGCTGCGCGAGAAGAAGCCGGAGATGATGATGAACGCCGGCATGTGGAACGTGTACACCGCCGTGTACACGCCTTCCACGATCCGGCTGTCGCCCTTGAGCGGCTCCCAGGAGTGGGCCATCGCCACCAGCACGATCGCCAGGTACTTGGCGTTGTCGAAGAAGGCGTCGCGCTGCTTGGGCCGCGCACCGTCTCGTTCGCCCTGCTTGTTCGGTCTGTTCCGATCGTCCCGGAACGAGCGAGGACTCGGCACTCCGTCCGACGGCGACTGTGCCGGGGGGAGTGGCGCTCGGTCGGGGCCGTGCGGTCGCAGCGAGTTCGAGGCGGCGTGGAACATCTGAGGCACCCTAGCGTTCACTTGCGTTTCCGTAAAACGCTCGACGTCATTCCTGCTTATCCGCTTCGCCTACCCGCGATTTGGCGAAGTCGGCTTCCTTGTCCGCGTGATGGCCGACACATCTCACGGAAGTCGCCGGTGCCCGCATATGCACTCTGATTGTCACGATTCATCCCGACTAAATGGTGCATTAAGTAACCAGTCCGACGGGCCTGCATGTCGTCACGATGAAGCCGGGGCAACAATTCGAAATCGCTGCGAACACGTTGTGTGGACACGGAAACGATCCCGGTGAATTGCCCGTGCGGGTGCACCGTCGAATTACTGTGCGGGGCACGGTCGGTGGGCCGGTGGCGCGCGGGCGCGGGCGCGCGGATCCGGACGGACAGGGTCAACGATGCGTCACGCGTCGCATATGCGAGCCGCGTTGGTGGCACGATGGTTCTGGCGGGGGTGCACGGGGTTGCATCCCCGGGCCGGGAGAGCGGACCGACCGAGGGTGTGATCAGTTGTGGCCATTTCACTGTCAGTGGTGCTGCTGTTGGGGATCATCCTGGTGGTGTTGATGCGAGGGGGAACGATCAAGGCCGGCCCCGCCATCGTCGCGGTGCTCTTCGGCTTCTTCCTCGCCTCGACCGGCATGGCCGACGACATCCAGCGGTTCCTGGACTCGATAGCCGAGACGATCAACTCGATCCAGTTCTAGCCGCTTCCGGGTCCGGCTCCCCGGGGGCGAAACCACACAAAGGCCTCCGGCCCGATCCCTGGAGGGACCGGGCCGGAGGCCTTTCGGAGCGGGCGACGGGAATCGAACCCGCGTAGCTAGTGTGGAAGATCGCGTACGCGGACCGGGCTTGACCTGGCGACTCGCTGACGTGCGGGTTCCCGGTTCGCTCCCCGGTGTTCCCCGCTACTCCCCGCCGGTCGCCACCTGATCGGGCACGCGAGAGGCACGGACCGCACTTCGTGCTCTCCGCCGCGCGCTCTACGGCTCGCCCCACTCGGGAACGCACATCATGCGGTGGGCCGGCACGACGGGTTCGCTCGGTAGCGGATCGATTCCACGGACCCGTACGGCCACGATATCCGTGGGGATGGGGGATCGGTCCGGAACCCTCGTCAAACGCCACCGGAAGGCCTCTGGGACGTCCTTGGCGGGCAACTCGACCATGGCGAGGCTGACCCACCGGTCGTAATTGGTCGGACATATGCGGATCAAGGCACCACATTCTGAGCAAACTGGCGGCTCGATCCATGTCACGTCGTCAGGGTCGTGGTCCGGTCTGGGCGCGGCTGTGGCTCCGTCGGCTTCGGCCATCTCGTTGGCGAGGATGTTCCAACACCGCTCGCAGAGGCGCGCCATGAGGCGGAACCGTCCGCGCTCACACACAGTGAGGTTGGTCTCCTCGCAGCGATCGCATACGAACTGGTCACGATCCTGAATCGCCCCCATGCGTTTGAGTGTGAGCGAACCTGAGCGGGTCGTAGTAGCTCGCGATTTGGCCTCATTTGGCGATTACGTACCCACGGTGACGACAACGGGCAGGTCCCACCTCGGCAGCGGCGCGAGTCCTTAGGATGGCGGGCGGGGCGGAGCTGTAGCGCAGAGGTCGTCGCGCGCGGTCTCCAAAATCGCGAGGACGCCGGTTCGAATCCGGCCGGTTCTGCCTTCTCGTCTATCCGGCGTGGCTGCCGTGTGCCAGCCGGTACTGCTGTCGGTTCGGCGTGGGGCCCACAGCGCTTCGTCTCCTCTTCGAGATCGATGCGCCGTCAAGGTGCTCGTGGTACCTGTCCCTGAGTTCAAAATGATCAGGGCCAGGCGGAGGAAAGATCCTCTGGCCTGGCCCTGATTTGTTTGGAGCGGGCGACGGGAATCGAACCCGCGTAGCTAGTTTGGAAGACTAGGGCTCTACCATTGAGCTACGCCCGCGTAGGACGCGCCGCGGACCGGATGATCGCGGCGGCACTGCAGGCATCGTAGCGGGTCGTCCCCCCTCATCGCACACCCCGTGTCCCGCCCGCACCGGCACGGGCGGCGGTGCTCGCGAAATGCGGCGGCCACGCTGCCTGTGGGCATGTACCCTACGTGTCGCACACCAGACGGGGTGTGGCGCAGCTTGGTAGCGCGTCCGCTTTGGGAGCGGAAGGCCGTGGGTTCAAATCCCGCCACCCCGACCACTGCCCTGCGTCCCCCGGCCGCCGGCCTTCCCGGGGGCGTCGGCCGTCCGTCATCGACCGTCACCGGTCGCCGACCGGCCGTCACCGGCCACTCGCGCGACCATCCCGCGTGATCGCCTTTGGGGCGTGTCGTCGCTGCCGTTACTATGCAAGCTGCACGCCCGTGTGTCTCATCCTCTGAAGTCCTCCGGGCGGCGAAATCCGCCGGACCACTCTGGCTCCGGCAGAAACCAAGAAGTCAGCCACAAGGAGACCGAACCGTGAAGAGCGCCGTGGAGACCCTGAACCCGACCCGGGTTCGGCTCACTGTCGAGGTGCCCTTCGAGGAGCTCAAGGACAGCCTCGACGCGGCGTACAAGAAGATCAACCAGCAGGTCACGGTGAAGGGCTTCCGGAAGGGCAAGATCCCGGCGCGGGTCATCGACCAGCGGTTCGGCCGCGGTGCGGTCCTGGAGGAGGCGGTCAACGACGCGCTTCCGAAGTTCTACACCGAGGCGGTCAACGAGGCCGAGCTCAACGTCCTGGGCCAGCCCGAGGTCGACATCACCGAGCTGAAGGACGGCGAGACGCTGAACTTCACCGCCGAGGTCGACGTCCGCCCGGCCATCGAGATCCCGGACTACTCCGGCATCGAGGTCGAGGTCGACGCCGTCGAGGTCAGTGACGAGGACGTCGAGAAGTCGGTCGAGCAGCTCCGTGAGCGCTTCGCCTCCACCTCCCCGGTCGAGCGGGCCGCCGGGGACGGCGACGTCGTCACCATCGACCTGGAGGCCAAGGTCGACGGTGAGGTCCTCGAGGACGGCATCGCCAGCGGTGTCTCCTACACCATCGGCTCCGGCGAGCTCCTCGACGGCATCGACGACGCCGTGAAGGGTGTGGAGGCCGGTGGCGAGGCCACCTTCACCTCCGAGCTCAAGGGCGGCTCGGCGGCCGGCAAGGAGGCCGAGGTCACCGTCAAGGTCACCCAGGTCGCCGCACGCGAACTGCCCGAGCTGGACGACGAGTTCGCGCAGCTCGCCTCCGAGTTCGACACCCTCGACGAGCTGAAGGCCGACAGCCGCAAGCGCCTCGAGAACATGAAGCAGTACGACCAGGCCACGCAGGCCCAGGAGCGCGTCCTGGAGAAGCTGCTCGAGCTGGTCGAGGTCCCGGTCCCCGAGAAGCTGCTCGAGGACGAGATCAACACCCGTAAGCACAACCTCGAGCACCACCAGCTCGGCCAGATGGGCCTCGACCTCGCGAAGTACCTGGAGATCCAGGGCAAGACCGAGGAGGCGTTCGAGACCGAGACCCGTGAGGCCGCGGTCAAGGGCATCAAGACCCAGTTCGTGCTCGACGAGCTCGTCAAGCAGGAGAAGCTCAACGTCAACCAGGAGGAGCTCACCGAGCACCTCATGCGGCGCGCGGCCTCCTCCGGCATGTCCCCCGACCAGTTCGCCCAGGCGGTCGTCGAGGGCGGCCAGGTTCCGCTGCTGGTCGGCGAGGTCGCCCGCGGCAAGGCCCTGGCCGTCGTGGTCGAGGCCGCCACGGTCAAGGACACCAACGGCGAGATCATCGACCTCGACGACGAGGAGGACGAGACGGCCGAGACCGTCGAGGCCGCCTCCGAGGAGACCCCGGCCGAGTCCGCCGAGGAGAAGACCGAGGACTGAGCCCGCGGCGCTTTGTAGGTACGTACGAGACGGGCCCTGGGTCACTGAAGACCCAGGGCCCGTCCGCCTACCCCAGGGGCGCGGCGGTATGCAATATGCGGCTCCGCCGCGCCGGCGCGACCGCCACACGCGACCGCAGCCGCTCGCGACGGAACGCGCCCACTCCGCTACGCCCCCGGCGAACACTCCCCTCTGCGGGATTCCCCGAAGGGACCAGCGCGTTAGGGTCCATGAATACGGGGCAGGGAACTCGGCGAACCGCCGGAGGCCCCCCGCAGGGAAACGTGAGACGGCCCGGCGCCGTCGTAAGACGAGCAGGTGGATACGTGACGAATCTGATGCCCTCCGCCGCCGGCGAGCCTTCCATCGGTGGTGGCCTCGGCGACCAGGTCTACAACCGGCTGCTCAACGAGCGGATCATCTTCCTCGGCCAGCCGGTCGACGACGACATCGCGAACAAGATCACTGCGCAGCTGCTGCTCCTTGCCGCGGCGGACCCCGACAAGGACATCAACCTCTACATCAACAGCCCCGGCGGCTCGATCACGGCCGGCATGGCGATCTACGACACCATGCAGTTCATCAAGAACGACGTGGTGACGATCGCGATGGGCCTCGCCGCCTCGATGGGCCAGTTCCTGCTCAGCGCGGGTACCCCGGGCAAGCGCTTCGCGCTCCCGAACGCCGAGATCCTGATCCACCAGCCCTCCGCGGGCCTGGCCGGCTCGGCCTCCGACATCAAGATCCACGCCGAGCGGCTGCTGCACACCAAGAAGCGCATGGCGGAGCTCACGGCCCAGCACACCGGTCAGTCGTTCGAGCAGATCACCCGCGACTCCGACCGCGACCGCTGGTTCGACGCCGAGGAGGCCAAGCACTACGGCCTCATCGACGACGTCATCACCGCGGCCGTCAACATGCCGGGCGGCGGCGGCACCGGGGCCTGAGGCCCCAGCGCAGCCCCCAGCCGACCGCCTCAGCCCCTAGGAGAGAGACAGTGAACGACATCCCCGGCAGCGGCCTGTACGACCGCACACGCGCCGAGTACACGGGTCCCGCGGCGGAGTCCCGGTACGTCATCCCGCGCTTCGTGGAGCGCACCTCGCAGGGCATCCGCGAGTACGACCCGTACGCGAAGCTCTTCGAGGAGCGGGTGATCTTCCTCGGCGTGCAGATCGACGACGCCTCCGCCAACGACGTCATGGCGCAGCTGCTGTGCCTGGAGTCGATGGACCCCGACCGGGACATCTCGGTCTACATCAACAGCCCCGGCGGCTCCTTCACGGCGCTCACGGCCATCTACGACACGATGCAGTTCGTGAAGCCGGACATCCAGACGGTCTGCATGGGCCAGGCGGCCTCCGCCGCCGCGATCCTGCTGGCCGCCGGTACGCCCGGCAAGCGCATGGCGCTGCCGAACGCCCGCGTGCTGATCCACCAGCCGTACAGCGAGACCGGCCGCGGCCAGGTCTCCGACCTGGAGATCGCGGCCAACGAGATCCTCCGGATGCGCTCGCAGCTGGAGGAGATGCTGGCCAAGCACTCCACCACGCCGATCGAGAAGATCCGCGAGGACATCGAGCGCGACAAGATCCTCACGGCCGAGGAAGCACTGTCGTACGGCCTGATCGACCAGATCATCTCCACCCGGAAGATGAACAACGCCGCCGTCCGCTGAGCGGAAGGCTGCACACGTCTGCCGCCCCTTGGCCTGGTTTGACACGGTCCACGTCAAGCGAACCGCGCCAAGGGGGGCCCGAACGGGGGGCTCGGCAAGGTACCGTCGGATTAAGGCAGCACCAGGAGCCGCTGGACCTAGGCGTCTCCCAGGCGAAGGGGAAGCACACCGTGGCACGCATCGGTGACGGCGGCGATCTGCTCAAGTGCTCGTTCTGCGGCAAGAGCCAGAAGCAGGTCAAGAAGCTCATCGCAGGGCCCGGTGTCTACATCTGCGACGAGTGCATCGATCTCTGCAACGAGATCATCGAGGAAGAACTCGCGGAGACCAGCGAGGTCCGCTGGGAGGAACTCCCGAAGCCCCGCGAGATCTACGAGTTCCTCGAGGGGTACGTCGTCGGCCAGGAGGCGGCCAAGAAGGCGCTCTCGGTCGCGGTGTACAACCACTACAAGCGGGTCCAGGCCGGCGAGAACGGCGGCGCCCAAGGCCGCGACGACGCCATCGAGTTGGCGAAGTCCAACATCCTCCTGCTCGGCCCCACGGGCTCCGGCAAGACGCTCCTCGCCCAGACACTGGCGCGCATGCTCAACGTCCCCTTCGCCATCGCCGACGCGACAGCGCTGACGGAAGCGGGCTACGTCGGAGAAGACGTCGAGAACATCCTGCTGAAGCTCATCCAGGCGGCGGACTACGACGTCAAGAAGGCCGAGACGGGCATCATCTACATCGACGAGATCGACAAGGTCGCGCGGAAGAGTGAAAACCCCTCGATCACGCGCGATGTGAGCGGCGAGGGCGTCCAGCAGGCCCTGCTCAAGATCCTCGAAGGCACGACGGCCTCCGTGCCGCCCCAGGGCGGCCGCAAGCACCCGCACCAGGAGTTCATCCAGATCGACACGACGAACGTCCTGTTCATCGTGGGCGGTGCCTTCTCCGGCCTGGAGAAGATCATCGAGTCGCGGGCGGGCGCGAAGGGCATCGGCTTCGGTGCGACGATCCGCTCCAAGCGAGAGCTGGAGGCCAAGGACCAGTTCGAGGACGTCATGCCCGAGGACCTGGTCAAGTTCGGCATGATCCCCGAGTTCATCGGCCGTCTCCCGGTCATCACCTCGGTCCACAACCTCGACCGCGAGGCACTCCTCCAGATCCTGGTCGAGCCCCGCAACGCGCTCGTGAAGCAGTACCAGCGCCTCTTCGAACTCGACGGCGTGGAACTGGACTTCGAGCGCGAGGCCCTGGAGGCCATCGCCGACCAGGCGATCCTCCGCCAGACGGGCGCGCGAGGCCTGAGGGCCATCATGGAAGAGGTCCTGATGTCGGTGATGTACGAGGTCCCGTCCCGCAAGGACGTGGCCCGCGTCGTCATCACGGCGGACGTCGTCCACTCGAACGTGAACCCGACGCTGATCCCGCGCGACGCACGCAACGGCCGCGGGCCGGGCGAGCAGAAGACGGCGTAGGCGGTACGCGCACGGCACGACGAGGGCCCCGGTCAACCGACCGGGGCCCTTCGCAGTCGGGGACTGCGGCGGCAGAGGCGTCAGGCCTTGACGCGGACTTCCTCGCGCAGCTTCGTGGTGATGTCGATCGCCGTGTCCTTGCTGGTGCCCTGGGTGTTGTCGCCGGGGGACACCATGGCGAGCGTGCTGTAGTCGGACCAGACGCAGAACCAGTCGGTCGACAGCTTCTTGGTCAGCGAGTTGGTGCTCTTGGTCGCCTGGCACTTCATGAGCGCGCCGTCGATGTCGGCCTCCTCGGGCTGGCCGACCAGCTCTGTCTCGCCCTCGGTGCTGCTCGACGAGCCGGAGGAGCCGCTCTTCTCGAGTTCCTTCTGGATGGCGGCGAAGTACTTGTCCAGGGCCGTCTCGGGGTCCGCGATCTTGCCGTAACCGCCCAGCATCGTGACGCCCTTGGCCGTCAGCAGCTCGGACTCGCTGGGCAGGTCGGCAACGTCGGGGTTCTGCGGGTCGTAGTCGCCGAAGTCGACCGTCGACCACTGCCCGATCACGGCCTTGCCGTTGCTGACGCCGGCTTCCTCCAGGTACTTCACGGTGTCCGAGTCGCTGGTCTCGCCGCCCTTGCCGACGCGCATGTACTCGGTGAGCACCTTCGACGGCGTCGACAGCGTGTGCGCCCCGTCGTCCTCCAGGCCGCCCCCGCCCCCGCCGATCACGAAGTACGCACCCACCGCGATCGCGGCCACGACCGCCACCGCGCCGATGATCAGGCCCGTCTTCTTGCCGCCGCCGCCCGGAGCCGGGGGCTGCGGAGTGCCGTACGGGGCCTGGCCGTACGGCGGCTGCTGGCCGTAGGGAGGCTGCTGGCCGTAGGGAGGCTGCTGGCCGTACGGCGGGACGCCCTGTGGGGGCTGCTGCGGGTAGCCGTAGCCGGGCTGCGGCTGGGGGGGAGGGGTCTGCTGGGGGTAGCCGTAGCCGGGCTGGGGTGCCTGCGGCTGCTGCTGGCCGTAGGGACCCGGCTGGCCGTACGGTCCAGGCTGCTGTGGCTGCCCGCCGTACGGGCCCGGCTGGTTGTAGCTCATTTCTGGGTTCCCCTCCAGATGCTTATGTGTTCCTGACATCCTGACGCAGGGGTGGAGCGCTCAGTGCGGCGGGGGCGCACCGTTACCAAAGGAATCGCGTTTCGGGACACGCCTGCGACACCCCTAAACTGAGCCCGTGACCGAGAACGCTCAGCAGCAGCCACCAGCGCCCGACACCGAACTGCCGACCCAGTACGCGCCGGCCGACGTAGAGGGGCCGCTGTACGAGCGCTGGGTGGAGCGGGGTTACTTCGAGGCGGACGAGAAGAGCGACAAGCCGCCGTACACCATCGTCATCCCGCCGCCGAACGTCACGGGCAGCCTGCACCTCGGGCACGCCTTCGAGCACACCCTCATCGACGCCCTCACGCGCCGCAAGCGCATGCAGGGCTGCGAGACGCTGTGGCAGCCGGGCATGGACCACGCCGGCATCGCCACGCAGAACGTCGTCGAGCGGGAGCTGGGCAAGGAGGGGAAGTCCCGGCACGACCTGGGCCGTGAGGCCTTCGTCGAGCGCGTCTGGCGGTGGAAGGCCGAGTCAGGCGGGCAGATCTCCGGGCAGATGCGCCGCCTCGGCGACGGCGTCGCCTGGTCCCGTGAGCGCTTCACCATGGACGAGGGGCTCTCGCAGGCCGTCCAGACCATCTTCAAGCGGCTCTACGACGACGAGCTGATCTACCGCGCCGAGCGCATCATCAACTGGTGTCCGCGCTGCCTGACCGCCATCTCGGACATCGAGGTGGAGTACCAGGACGACGACGGCGAGCTCGTCTCGATGAAGTACGGCGAGGGGGACGACACCATCGTCGTCGCCACCACCCGCGCCGAGACGATGCTCGGGGACACGGCCGTCGCCGTTCACCCCGAGGACGAGCGCTACAAGCACCTGATCGGCAAGCTCATCAGGCTGCCGCTGACCGACCGTTCCATCCCGGTCGTCGCCGACGAGCACGTCGACCCCGAGTTCGGCACGGGTGCCGTCAAGGTCACCCCGGCCCACGACCCGAACGACTTCGAGATCGGCCAGCGCCACAACCTGCCGTCCCTCACCGTCATGGACGAGCACGCGGTCATCACCGCCCACGGCCCCTTCCAGGGCCTGGACCGCCTCGAGGCCCGCTCCGCCATCGTCGCCGCCCTGCGCGCCGAGGGCCGGATCGTCGCCGAGAAGCGGCCGTACGTCCACAGTGTCGGCCACTGCTCGCGCTGCAAGACCACGATCGAGCCGCGGCTGTCCATGCAGTGGTGGGTCAAGGTCGGTCCGCTCGCGAAGGCGGCCGGTGACGCCGTCCGCGACGGACGCGTCAAGATCCATCCGCAGGAGATGGAGAAGCGGTACTTCGACTGGGTCGACAACCTCCACGACTGGTGCATCTCGCGGCAGTTGTGGTGGGGACACCGGATTCCGGTCTGGTACGGCCCGGACGGGGAAGTCGTCTGCGTCGGTCCCGACGAGGAGCCGCCGAGCGGTGAGGGCTGGCATCAGGACACCGACGTCCTCGACACCTGGTTCTCCTCCGGCCTCTGGCCGTTCTCGACGCTCGGCTGGCCCGAGCAGACCGAGAGCCTCGCGAAGTTCTACCCGAACTCCGTCCTGGTCACCGGCTACGACATCCTCTTCTTCTGGGTCGCCCGGATGATGATGTTCGGCCTGTACGCGATGGACGGCACCCCGCCGTTCCACACCATCGCCCTGCACGGCATGGTCCGCGACCAGTTCGGCAAGAAGATGTCGAAGTCCTTCGGCAACGCGGTCAACCCGCTGGACTGGATGGACAAGTACGGCAGCGACGCCCTCCGCTTCACCCTCGCCCGGGGCGCCAACCCCGGTGTCGACGTGCCGATCGGCGAGGACTGGGTCCAGGGCTCCCGCAACTTCGCCAACAAGATCTGGAACGCGACGCGCTTCGCGCTGATGAACGGCGCGACGGTCGAGGGGCCGCTGCCGGACGCGTCCGCGATGTCGGCGACGGACCGCTGGATCCTGTCCCGCCTGGGCTCCGTCGTGTCCGAAGTCGACGCGTACTACGAGGACTTCCAGTTCGCGAAGCTCTCGGACGCGCTGTTCCACTTCGCGTGGGACGAGGTGTTCGACTGGTACGTCGAGCTGTCCAAGACGACGTTCGCCGCCGGCGGCGAGGCCGCGGAGGTCAGCAAGCGGGTCCTCGGCGAGGTCCTCGACGTCACGCTGAGGCTGCTGCACCCGGTGGTTCCGTTCGTCACGGAGACGCTGTGGACCACGCTGACGGGTGGCGAGTCGGTCGTCGTCGCCGAGTGGCCGACCGACTCGGGCTTCCGCGACGCGGGCGCCGAGAAGGAGATCGCGACCCTCCAGTCGGTCATCACCGAGGTCCGTCGCTTCCGCGCCGACCAGGGTCTGCAGCCCGGCCAGCGGGTTCCGGCCCGCCTGGACCTGGACGGCACCGCGCTCGCCCCGCACGAGGCCGCGATCCGCCAGCTGCTGCGGCTCCAGCCGGAGGGCGAGGCCTTCTCGGCCACGGCGACCCTGCCGGTCTCGGGGGCCACGGTCGCGCTCGACCTCTCCGGCACGATCGACGTGGCGGCGGAGCGCAAGCGGCTGGCGAAGGACCTCGCCGCCGCGGAGAAGGAGAAGGCCCAGGCGAACGCCAAGCTCGGCAACGAGGCGTTCCTGTCGAAGGCACCGGACCACGTGGTGGAGAAGATCCGGACGCGGCTGGCGAAGGCGGACGAGGACATCGCCCGCATCCAGGTCCAGCTGGAGCGGTTGCCGCAGGCGTAGGCGTCCCTCACGTTGTTGAAGGCCCCGGAGCTGCTTGGGTTCCGGGGCTTTCGGTTGCCGCGGCTCGACGGCGTCGGCTGCCCGCAGGCCGCGCCGCGCCCACGCGGCAGCGTGACGGTGAGTACCTCAGGGGCGCGGGGAACCGCGCGACCAGCCCCGGACGACCCCCGGCCGCCCGGCGTCGCAAGCCACCGCAACCTTCGTCCCCCTCCCTCCGTAGACTGGCCTCGTGAGTGAGCTCCCCCCGAACGGCAACGACGACCAGGCCGGCCCCCTCGACTCCTTCGAGGAGATCATCGCCGCCGAGACCGACCGTGACCCCGATCTCGCGGTCATCGAGGCCGGCAGCCGTACCCTGCGCACCCAGGGCGGCCCGCCCGAGGCCGACGTACCCGCGCGCCCGGCGGACCCCGAGGCCGACAAGGCCCTGCGCGAGGTCGAGGCGGAGCTGGCGACGCGGTGGGGCGAGACCAAGCTGGAGCCGTCGGTCGGCCGTATCGCCGCGCTGATGGACGTGCTGGGGGAGCCGCAGCGGTCGTACCCCTCCCTCCACATCACCGGGACCAACGGCAAGACCTCCACCGCCCGCATGATCGAGGCCCTTCTCGGCGCCTTCGAACTGCGGACCGGGCGGTACACCTCGCCCCACGTCCAGTCGATCACCGAGCGGATCAGCCTCGACGGGGTGCCGATCTCCGCCGAGCGGTTCGTCGAGACGTACCAGGACATCAAGCCGTACATCGAGATGGTCGACTCCCAGCAGGAGTACCGGCTCTCCTTCTTCGAGGTGCTGACGGGCATGGCGTACGCGGCCTTCGCCGACGCCCCCGTCGATGTCGCCGTCGTGGAAGTGGGCATGGGCGGCTCCTGGGACGCCACCAATGTGATCGACGGTGACGTAGCCGTCGTCACCCCGATCGACCTGGACCACACCGACCGCCTCGGCGAGACGCCCGCCGAGATCGCGACCGAGAAGGCCGGGATCGTCAAGCAGGACGCGACCGTCATCCTGGCCCAGCAGCCCGTGGACGCGGCGCAGGTGCTGCTGAAGAAGGCAGTCGAGGTCGACGCGACCGTGGCCCGGGAAGGGCTCGAGTTCGGGGTCGTCGCCCGGCAGGTCGCCGTCGGCGGGCAGCTGCTGACCCTGCGCGGTCTCGGCGGCGAGTACGAAGAGGTGTACCTGCCGCTGCACGGCCCCTACCAGGCCCACAACGCCGCCGTCGCGCTGGCCGCCGTCGAGGCGTTCTTCGGAGTCGGCTCCCAGCGGCCCGAGCCGCTCGACGTCGACACGGTCCGCAAGGCCTTCGCGGCCGTGTCGTCCCCGGGCCGGCTGGAGGTCGTGCGGCGCTCGCCCACCGTCGTGCTGGACGCGGCGCACAATCCGGCGGGCGCCCGTGCCACGGCCGAGGCCGTCGGCGAGGCCTTCGACTTCAGCCGGCTGATCGGCGTGGTCGGGGCAAGCGCGGACAAGAACGTGCGGGGGCTCCTGGAGGCTTTCGAGCCGATCTTCGCGGAGATCGTCGTCACGCAGAACTCCAGCCATCGTGCGATGGACGCCGACGAACTGGCGGCGATCGCGGTCGAGGTGTTCGGCGAGGAGCGGGTGCAGGTCGAGCCGCGGCTGCCCGACGCGCTGGAGGCCGCCATCACGCTCGCCGAGGAGGAGGGCGAGTTCGCGGGCGGCGGCGTGCTCGTCACCGGCTCCGTCATCACCGTCGGTGAGGCCCGACTGCTCCTGGGGAGGGGCTGACTTTCCGTGCGTACGCTCTGTGCTTCGACCCTGATCGGCGAGTTCTTCATCATCGGCTTCGCCGGGCTGGTCGCGATGAAGGACCCCGACCTGTCCATGACCACGGTGTGGACGGTCAGCGGCATCGCCATGTTCCTGTGCGTGCTGCTGTGCGGCGCGGTGACCCGCCCCGGCGGGATCGCCATGGGCTGGGCCCTCCAGATCGCGCTCATCGCGTCCGGCTTCGTCATCCCGACGATGTTCTTCCTGGGGGCGGTCTTCGGCGCCCTGTGGTGGGCGTCGGTCCACTTCGGACGGAAGATCGACGAGGCGAAGGCCCGCTTCGCGGCACAGGCCGGCGAGAACAGCCCGTCCGGCGTGTGAGGACGAGGCCCGTCGAGGGCCGGAGCGGGGGCTGGGGCGGCAGCCCCCAGGGACGGCCACCACCGCAGGCTGACACTGCGTAACCGGCCCCCGGGCACGCCCTGTAGCCTCTTGCCACCGCACACCGCAGAAAAGGAGTTACGTCGTGACCCAGCGCACCCTCGTCCTGCTCAAGCCCGATGCAGTCGCTCGTGGCCTGACCGGCGAGATCATCAGCCGCATCGAGCGCAAGGCGGGCTGGCGGATCACCGCGCTGGAGCTGCGCACCCTGGACCAGGACACCCTGGAGCAGCACTACGGCGAGCACAAGGGCAAGCCCTTCTACGAACCGCTGGTCGAGTTCATGGCCTCCGGCCCGGTCGTGGCCCTGATCGTCGAGGGGGAGCGGGTCATCGAGGGCCTGCGCGCGCTCGCCGGCCCGACCGACCCGATCGCCGCCGCCCCGGGCTCGATCCGCGGCGACTACGGTGTGATCGTCCGGGAGAACCTGATCCACGCCTCCGACTCCGAGGAGTCCGCCGAGCGCGAGGTGAAGATCTTCTTCCCCGGCCGTGCCTGAGCCGTCGAACGCATTTTTTCCGATGCTTGTTTCTGACGCATTTTCTGAGCGACCGTCAGGTCGCCGACGCGCCTGACCCGGGGCGGCCGTACGTTTTCGGCCGTCCTCTGGCATATGCGTGGCGATCGGGGGAACGAGTGCCCCCGATGGACCGTCTCCACAAGCGAGGCGGCACGTCATCTGCTGACAATGGCGAAGACCCTCGCGCAGTGTTCGTGCAGGCGCGTCTACGATGGAAGCCTTCACGTCACAGCACCCACCTCGCCTACCTGAAAAGCCCTCAAAAGCTCATGGGAAGGCCAGTCGAATCCTGATGGGGAACTCAATGTCGTTCATCGGCCGTGACATGGCTGTCGACCTCGGGACCGCCAACACGCTGGTGTACGTCAGGGGTCGCGGGATCGTACTCAACGAGCCGTCCGTGGTCGCGATCAACACCAACACCGGTGGCATCCTCGCGGTCGGCGCCGAGGCGAAGAAGATGATCGGGCGCACGCCCGGCAACATCGTTGCCGTACGTCCGCTGAAGGACGGCGTGATCGCCGACTTCGAGATCACCGAGCGGATGCTCCGCTACTTCATCCTGAAGATTCACAAGCGGCGCTATCTGGCTCGTCCGCGGGTCGTCGTCTGTGTGCCCTCCGGCATCACCGGCGTCGAGCGCCGTGCCGTCATCGAGGCGTCGTCCCAGGCCGGCGCCCGTCAGGTGCACATCATCGAGGAGCCCATGGCGGCGGCCATCGGGTCCGGCCTGCCGGTCCACGAGGCGACGGGCAACATGGTGGTGGACATCGGCGGCGGCACGACGGAGGTCGCGGTCATCTCCCTCGGCGGCATCGTCACCGCCCAGTCCATCCGCGTCGCGGGCGACGAGCTGGACAACGCGATCATCCAGCACATCAAGAAGGAGTACTCACTCCTGCTGGGTGAGCGGACGGCCGAACAGATCAAGATCACGATCGGTTCGGCGTACGACCTCGACTCCGACGAGCACACCGAGATCCGCGGCCGGGACCTGGTCTCCGGGCTGCCCAAGACCGTCGTCATCTCCGCCGCCGAGGTGCGCAAGGCGATCGAGGAGCCCGTCAACGCCATCGTCGACGCCGTCAAGACGACCCTCGACAAGTGCCCGCCGGAGCTGTCCGGCGACATCATGGACCGCGGAATCGTTCTGACCGGCGGCGGAGCCCTCCTGCGCGGTCTCGACGAGCGGCTGCGCCGGGAGACCGGGATGCCGATCCACATCGCCGAGGACCCGCTGGACAGCGTGGCTCTCGGCTCCGGCAAGTGCGTCGAGGAGTTCGAGGCGCTCCAGCAGGTCCTGGACGCCCAGCCGCGCAGATGACGTAACTCTTCGATTCCGCCGTACGAGTTGATCTCCTCTCGTACGGCGGATCGTTGACATAGAGGCATAAGCTCGCCCATAAGCCTCTGCACGCCCCCGACACCTGCACATTTCTGACACCCGCACATTCCTATGAGGAAGGCACGGCCGCCGCACGTGAGGGACACACGAGAGAGCCGGCTGCTCTTGGTGCTGCTGGTCGCCGTCGCGTTCGCGCTGATCACGGTGGACATCCGCGGTGGGGAGGACTCGCCGGTCGACGGTGCCCGCCAGGCCGCGGCCGCGGTTTTCGGTCCGATCGAGAACGGTGTGTCGGCCGCGGTCGAACCGGTCGGCAACGCCGTCTCCGCGATCCGTGACTCCGGCGAGCGCCACGACCGGCTCGCCGCGCTGGAGAAGGAGAACGCGGCCCTCAAGGCGAAGCTGGGCAGCGACGACCGCAGCCGCAGCCGGCTGAAACAGCTCGACAAGATGCTGAAGATCGCGGGCGAGGGCCAGTACGGCATCAAGGGCGCCGAGGTCATCGCCATAGGAGCCGCCCAGGGCTTCTCCTGGACGATCACCATCGACGCCGGCGCCGAGGACGGCATCAAGCGCGACATGACCGTGCTGAACGGTGACGGGCTGGTCGGCCGCGTCACCACCGTCGGCCCGAACACCGCGACCGTGCTCCTCGCCAGCGACCCCGACTTCACCGTCGGCACCCGCATGGAGTCCACCGACGAGCTCGGCTTCGCCTCCGGCCAGGGCGACCGCCCGCTGCGTGTCGAACTCCTCAACGGCAAGGCCGAGGTGAAGAAGGGCGACCGCCTGGTCACGTTCGGCTCGCAGGCCGACAAGCCCTTCGTGCCCGGCGTGCCCGTCGGCGTGATCTCCCGCGTCGACCCGTCCGGCGGCGGTCTGACCCGCATCCTCTACGTGACCCCGTACGTCAGCTTCACCAAGCTCGACATCGTCGGTGTCGTCGTCGAGGCCCCGAAGAAGGACCCGCGTGACACGGTGCTGCCCGCCAAGCCCAAGCCGACCCCCACGCCGACCGTGACGGTGACCGTCACCCCGTCCGCGGACGCGCCGGTCGACGGCCAGATCCAAGAAGAGCAGTAGGAGCTGTAGCCCATGCGCGTCAACCGGATCCTGCTCTCCTCGGCCCTGATCGTCGTCGCCCTGGTGCTCCAGGTGAGCGTCCTCGCCCGCCTCCACCTGCCCGGTGCCGTCCCCGACCTGCTGCTGCTCACCGTCCTCGGCCTGGCCATGGTGTACGGCCATGTCGGCGGCGCCCTCGTGGGCTTCGCCGCCGGCCTGCTCGCCGACCTCGCTCCGCCCGCCGACCACGCGGCCGGCCGCTACGCCCTCGTGCTCTGTGTGATCGGCTACCTCGCCGGGCTCATCAAGCCGGAGAACGGCCGGCTCAAATCGGCCACCGGCCCCATGCTCGTCGTGGTCGCCGCCGCCATCGGCTCCACCCTGCTGTACGCCGGTGTCGGCGCCCTCGTCGGCGACACCGCCGCCCGCCATGTGGGCCTCGGCGGCCTGCTGTTCTCGGCCGCCCTGTACGACATGCTGCTCGCCCCGTTCGTCGTCCCCGGGATCATGGCCCTGGCCCGGCGCGCCGAGAACGACCCGCTCGCCGAGACCAACTCCTCGTCCAAGACGGCCGACATCGCCTCCGGCTGGCTGTCCTCCGGCACCGGGCTGCGCATCGGCAGCCAGCGCGGCGGGCTGAGGGTGAAGGCGGCCCGGGCGCGGGTGGCCCGCGCCGGCCGCATCAAGGGGGTCAAGCGGCTGTGAGCACGCCGGTGTTGGCGGTCCGGGCTCACAGGTCCGTCGTATATGACTCGTACACGCACTGCTCGTACACGCTCTGAGAGGGGGAGGCGGCCGCAGTGACCAACGCCCACCCGTCGCCCACCACCGCGCTTCCAAGGAATGGGCTTCGCCCATGACCAATATCCCGGAGACCGGTCGGACCCCACGCGTCCAGATCCGGCTCGTCGTCATCCAGATCCTCGTCCTCTCCCTGCTCGGCACCCTCGGCGGCCGCCTGTGGTACCTGCAGATCCGTGAGGGCGCCGAGTACGCGAAGGAGGCGTCGGGCAACCACGTCCAGCAGGTCGTCCAGCCCGCCGTCCGCGGCTCGATCCTGGACGCGCGCGGGGTGCCGATCGCCGACAACGAGACCCGGCTCGTGGTCTCCGCCTCCCGTACCGATCTGCTGAAGATGGCCGACGACGGCAAAGCCGTCCTCACCAAGCTCGCCGGCGTCCTCGGGATGAACCCGAAGGAGGTCATGCAGAAGGTGCGGCTGTGCGACTCCAAGACGCCGCAGCCGTGCTGGAACGGCTCGCCGTACCAGCCGATCCCCATCACCGACGAGGCCACCCCCAAGCAGGCGCTGCAGATCCGTGAGCGCGCCGAGGACTTCCCCGGCATCACCGCCGAACCGGAGGCCGTGCGCCGCTACCCCAGCCCCGGCAAGTCCAACACCGCCCAGGTGCTCGGCTACCTCTCGCCCGTCACCGACGAGGAGATCCAGCAGGCCAAGGACACCGACTCGCCGTATCTTCGCTCCGACCAGGTCGGCCGCTCGGGCCTGGAGCGCGAGTACGACAAGGAGCTGCGCGGCAAGGCGGGCGTCACCCGGTACGAGGTCGACAACCTCGGCCGGGTCATCGGCAAGGCCGAGGCCGACGCCGCCCAGCCCGGCTCCAACCTCGTCACCAGCATCGACTCCCGTGTCCAGCGGGTCGCCGAGTACGAACTGAACGAGGCCATGAAGCAGGCCCGCAAGGAGTGGGACCGCAACACCCAGGAGAACTACAAGGCCGACTCCGGCGCGGTCGTGGTGATGGAGGCCAAGACCGGCCGGATCGTCGCCATGGCGTCCAACCCGACGTACGACCCGAACGCGTGGGTCGGCGGCATCTCCCTCAAGGACTACCGCAAACTCACCGGCAAGGGCTCCAACTACCCGCTGCTGAACCGGGCCATCCAGGGGCAGTCGGCTCCCGGCTCGACCTTCAAGGTGATCTCTACGGCGGCGGCCGTCGAGGCCGGGTACCCCTTCGACGGGCGCTACCCGTGCACGAGTTCGTACTCGGTGGGCGGCCAGGTCTTCAAGAACTTCGAGTCGGAGAACTTCGGCCCGATCTCGCTCGGCCGCGCCCTGGAGGTCTCCTGCGACACCGTCTTCTACGGCCTCGCGCACCGGGAGTGGCAGAAGGACGGCGGTATCAAGCCGAAGAAGAAGGCGAACGACTACTTCTTCAAGGCCGCCCACCAGTTCGGCCTCGGCAAGGAGACCGGCATCGACCTGCCCAACGAGGTCACCGGCCGCGTCCCCGACCGCCAGTGGAAGCAGAACTACTGGAAGGCCAACAAGGACGCCTGGTGCAAGCAGGGCAAGAGGGACGGCTCGTACGTCGAGAAGATCGCTTACGAGAACTGCCTCGAAGGCAACCAGATGCGCGCCGGTGACGAGATCAACTACTCCATCGGCCAGGGCGACACCCTCGTCACGCCGATCCAGATGGCCACGATCTACGCGGCGATCTCCAACGGAGGCACCCTGCACGACCCTACGGTCGGCAAGGCGGTCCTCAGCGCCGACGGCAGGGCCGTTCAGGAGATCAAGCCCAGGACGCACGGCAAGCTGCCGATAAGCAGCACCACGCTCGCCGAGATGGACGAGGCCCTCGCGGGCGTCGCCACCCGCGGTACGGCCGCGTGGCGGTTCGGGGGCTGGCCGCAGGACAAGATCCCGATGCACGCCAAGACGGGTACCGCAGAGGTCTACGGCAAGCAGACGACGTCGTGGTTCGCCACTTACACCAAGGACTACTCGATCGTGATGACGATCTCGCAGGCCGGTACGGGTTCCGGCGCCTCCGGTCCGGCCGTCCGCAACATCTACGACGCGCTGTACGGCGTCTCCGACGGCGGCGTGATCGACAAGAAGAACGCCCTGCTGCCCACGCCGCAGAAGGGCCTGCCGAAGGTCCGGACGGACGGGACCATCAAGTCCCCGAAGGTCGCCAAGGACCCGGCCGAGGACCAGCGGGCCAGCCAGGAGGGCGCGGCCGGGCCGGACGAGACGCAGCAGGCGGCGACCGTGCGGACGCCCACGACGGGCAACCGCGACACACGGCGGCGACCGCGCAAGCGGGGAAGCCGGAGGATGCTCACATGACCGGCGCGAACTCGTTCTCCGTCTCCGGGTACGGGCCCGAACGCGCGGGCTGGACGCGGGTGTTCGCCCGGGACTCGCTCGCGCGCCGGCTGGACTGGCCGATACTGCTGGCGGCCGTCGCGCTGTCGATGATCGGCTCGCTGCTCGTCTTCTCGGCGACTCGCAACCGGACCGAGATCAACCAGGGCGACCCGTACTACTTCCTGATCCGGCACGTCATGAACACCGGCATCGGGTTCGCCCTGATGATCGGCACGATGTGGCTCGGCCACCGCACCCTGCGCACGGCCGTGCCGATCCTGTACGGCGCCTCGGTGTTCCTGATCCTGCTGGTGCTCACCCCGCTCGGCTCGACGGTCAACGGCGCACACTCCTGGATCGTGCTCGGCGGCGGCTTCTCCCTCCAGCCCTCCGAGTTCGTGAAGATCACGATCATCCTGGGCATGGCGATGCTGCTGGCCGCAAGGGTCGACGCGGGCGACAAGCCGTACCCCGACCACCGCACGGTCCTGCAGGCCCTGGGACTCGCCGCCGTGCCGATGCTGATCGTGCTGCTCATGCCCGACCTCGGGTCGGTCATGGTCATGGTGATCATCGTGCTCGGTGTGCTGCTCGCCTCCGGCGCCTCCAACCGCTGGGTCTTCGGGCTGCTCGGCGCGGGCGCGGCCGGCGCGGTCACCGTCTGGCAGCTGCACATCCTGGACGAATACCAGATCGCGCGCTTCGCGGCCTTCGCCAACCCCAGCCTCGACCCGGCGGGCGTCGGCTACAACACCAACCAGGCCCGGATCGCCATCGGTTCGGGCGGGCTGACCGGCGCGGGCCTCTTTCAGGGCTCTCAGACGACCGGACAGTTCGTGCCGGAGCAGCAGACGGACTTCGTCTTCACGGTCGCGGGGGAGGAGCTGGGCTTCGTCGGCGGCGGCCTGATCATCCTCCTGCTCGGCGTGGTCCTGTGGCGCGCCTGCCGCATCGCCCGCGAGACGACCGAGCTGTACGGCACGATCGTCGCCGCCGGAATCGTGGCGTGGTTCGCCTTCCAGTCCTTCGAGAACATCGGCATGACGCTCGGCATCATGCCGGTCACCGGCCTGCCGCTGCCGTTCGTGTCGTACGGCGGCACGTCGATGTTCGCGGTGTGGGTGGCGGTGGGGTTGCTGCAGTCGATCCGGGTGCAGCGGCCGATGTCGGCGTAGGCCCGCGGCGGTCGGCCAGGCGTTCCCCGGCCGTTCGGCTTCTGCGCCCCCTGCCGCAACCGCCCGCCGCGCACTAGATTCAGTTCATGGCGGACACCAAGCGCGAGATCGAGCGGAAGTACGAGTCCGACGAGAGCGGGCTGCCCGACCTCACCGGCGTCGCCGGGGTCGCGGCCGTCGTCGACAAGGGCGTCGCGCAACTGGACGCCGTCTACTACGACACCGCCGACGAACGCCTCGCCGCCGCCTCGATCACCCTGCGCCGCCGCACCGGCGGGTCCGACGCCGGCTGGCATCTGAAGTTCC
Source organism: Streptomyces sp. NPDC040410 (assembly GCF_055595715.1). Classification (NCBI taxonomy): domain Bacteria; kingdom Bacillati; phylum Actinomycetota; class Actinomycetes; order Kitasatosporales; family Streptomycetaceae; genus Streptomyces; species Streptomyces sp. NPDC040410. The sequence goes on along the minus strand of NZ_JBVIVK010000005.1, from coordinate 319,879 downwards.
CCGTCGCCCCGGGTGTGCGGGACGAGATCCAGGCGCCGCTGTCCGACACCCTCCCCCGTACGCTCGCCGGCCTGATCCGCTCCCGGGTGCGGGACGCGGAGCCGGCGCCCTTGGTCCGGCTGCGCTCCGACCGGGACGTACGGGATCTCGTGGACGCTGAGGGCCGGCTGCTCGCCGAGGTGAGCGTGGACTCCGTGCGCGCCGAGCGGCTGACCGGGGCCGGCGGCAGCGCCCAGTGGACCGAGATCGAGGTGGAGCTGGCCGACGGAGGTGACCCCGCCTTCCTCGACAAGGTGGACAAGCGGCTGCGCAAGGCGGGCGTACGGCCGTCCCCGGCGGCGTCGAAGCTCGCGCGGGCTCTGACGGAGACCGCCTCGAAGAAGGACAGGAAGAGGCGCGAGGGTCCGCCTCCCCAGGAGCCCGTGACGGCGGGCGACCACGTCCTCGCGTACGTCCGCGCACAACGGGACGCCATCGTCGAACTCGACCCCGCCGTCCGGCGGGACGTGTACGACTCGGTGCACCGGATGCGGGTCGCCACCCGCCGGATGCGCAGCGCCTTCCGCTCGTACGGGAAGGTCCTCGACCGGGCCGTCACCGACCCGATCGGTGAGGAGCTCAAGTGGCTGGCCGGCGAGCTGGGCGTGGACCGGGACCAGGAGGTGCTGACCGAGCGCCTGACCGCGTCCCTCGGCGAACTGCCCCGGCCGCTGGTCTCCGGCCCGGTCCGCACCCGGCTGCGCACCTGGGCGAACGCCAAGCGCGGCGGATCGCGCAGCCGCCTGATCGGGGTTCTGGACTCGGGGCGGTACATGGCCCTGCTCGACACCCTGGACGCCGTGGTCACCGAGCCGCCGCTGCTCGAAGCGGCCGGTGGCAAGCCCGCCAAGGTGATCGCCAAAACCGTACGGAAGGACTTCGGCACGCTGTCCGGACACGTCGCACGGGCACTGGAGCTGCCGCCCGGCCAGGACCGCGACGTCGCCGTGCACGAGGCCCGCAAGAAGGCCAAGCGCACCCGGTACTCGGCGGAGGCCGCCGCCCCGGCCCTCGGCGAGCCGGCCGCCGACCTGGTCAAGGCCATGAAGTTTCTGCAGGGCCTGCTCGGCGACCACCAGGACAGCGTGATGGTCCGCCGGACCCTGCGCGAGCTGTCCGCCGTGGCGCATGCGGCGGGCGAGAGCTCCTTCACGTACGGGGTGCTGTACGGGCGCGAGGAGCAGCGGGCGGCGGGGGTGGAGGCGGCGCTGCCCGCCGTGTGGCAGGGGATCTCGGACGGGGCGGAGGTCTGAGCGTGCGGGGAGCCGTCGCGGTCGCGTTAGGCTAGATGGTCACCCCTGTCATTCAGTCCTGTCAGTTCCGTCCAGCTCACGAAGGTTCGCGAGATGCCTGCCGAAGTCGCTGCGGCCGCAGAGTCTGTGTTTCCGCAGCTCGAAGCTCTGCTCCCGCATGTGCAGAAGCCGATCCAGTACGTCGGCGGAGAGCTCAACTCCACCGTCAAGCCGTGGGAGTCGTGCGACGTCCGCTGGGCGCTCATGTACCCGGACGCGTACGAGGTGGGCCTGCCCAACCAGGGCGTCATGATCCTCTACGAGGTACTGAACGAGCGGGAGGGCGTCCTCGCCGAGCGCACCTACAGCGTGTGGCCGGACCTGGAGGCGCTGATGCGGGAGCACGGCGTCCCGCAGTTCACCGTGGACAGCCACCGGCCGGTCAAGGCCTTCGACGTGTTCGGTCTCTCCTTCTCCACCGAGCTGGGCTACACGAACATGCTCACGGCTCTGGACCTCGCCGGCATCCCGCTGGAGTCCAAGGACCGCGGCCTCGACGACCCGATCGTCCTGGCCGGCGGCCACGCGGCCTTCAACCCCGAGCCGATCGCCGACTTCATCGACGCGGCGATCATCGGCGACGGCGAGCAGGCCGTTCTCGACATGACGAAGATCATCCGTGAGTGGAAGGCGGAGGGCCGGCCGGGCGGCCGTGAGGAGGTTCTCTTCCGCCTAGCGAAGACGGGCTCGGTGTACATCCCGGCGTTCTACGACGTCGAGTACCTCCCCGACGGCCGTATCGCCCGGGTAGTCCCCAACAGGTCGGGCGTCCCGTGGCGCGTGTCCAAGCACACCGTCATGGACCTGGACGAGTGGCCCTACCCCAAGCAGCCGCTGGTCCCGCTCGCCGAGACCGTCCACGAGCGGATGTCGGTCGAGATCTTCCGCGGCTGCACCCGCGGCTGCCGCTTCTGCCAGGCCGGCATGATCACCCGCCCGGTGCGCGAGCGGTCGATCACCGGCATCGGCGACATGGTCGAGAAGGGCCTGAAGGCGACCGGCTTCGAGGAGGTCGGCCTGCTGTCGCTGTCCTCCGCCGACCACAGCGAGATCGGCGACATCGCCAAGGGCCTGGCGGACCGGTACCAGGAAGACAAGATCGGCCTCTCGCTGCCGTCGACCCGCGTGGACGCCTTCAACGTGGACCTGGCCAACGAACTGACCCGCAACGGGCGGCGCTCGGGCCTGACGTTCGCGCCCGAGGGCGGCTCCGAGCGCATGCGCAAGGTCATCAACAAGATGGTCTCGGAGGAGGACCTGATCCGCACCGTCGCCACCGCCTACGGCAACGGCTGGCGCCAGGTCAAGCTGTACTTCATGTGCGGTCTGCCGACGGAGACCGACGACGACGTCCTCCAGATCGCCGACATGGCGACCCGTGTCATCCAGAAGGGCCGCGAGGTCTCCGGCTCGAACGACATCCGCTGCACGGTCTCCATCGGCGGCTTCGTCCCGAAGCCCCACACGCCCTTCCAGTGGGCGCCGCAGCTGTCGGCCGAGGAGACGGACGCCCGTCTGGAGAAGCTCCGCGACAAGATCCGCGGCGACAAGAAGTACGGCCGCTCCATCGGCTTCCGCTACCACGACGGCAAGCCCGGCATCGTCGAGGGCCTGCTGTCGCGCGGCGACCGCCGCATCGGCGCCGTGATCCGCGCCGTCTACGAGGACGGCGGCCGCTTCGACGGCTGGCGCGAGCACTTCTCCTACGACCGCTGGATGAGCTGCGCCGACAAGGCACTGGCCGGCTTCGGGGTCGACGTCGACTGGTACACGACGCGTGAGCGCACCTACGAGGAGGTCCTGCCCTGGGACCACCTCGACTCCGGCCTCGACAAGGACTGGCTCTGGGAGGACTGGCAGGACGCCCTCGACGAGACCGAGGTAGAGGACTGCCGCTGGACGCCGTGCTTCGACTGCGGGGTCTGCCCCGCGATGGACACCAGCATCCAGATCGGACCGACGGGCAAGAAGCTGCTGCCACTGACGGTGAAGCAGCCGGCGGGGAGCGGGAGCGGGCACACGCACTGATGTGCTGACGCGGCCGACTGAAGCCGTTGGAAGACCACTGAGCCCCCTTCTTGGCGGAGGGGGCTCAATGCGTCTTTCCTCAGTGCACCGTTGGGAGGCCGAACGGGGTAGCCCCGCGTGCGCAAGGGTGGGGCAGGTTTGAGCCTGGTTCCATGAGCATCCGTCCATGGGTCGTTGTCGAGGCACCGGACAGTCGTGGTCTTCGCCGGGTCACCGTTGGCAGCGAGCCGGCCGGTAGTGCCTGGTCGCTGCGTGAGCTGCGAAAAATACTCGGCCGCCTCGGTTACCCGGAGAACATGGATCTGGAGGATCCGGCATCCATATGCTGGCGCGGAGGTGGCAGCGGGACGTGGCCTGACCGAGCGTGGAGAAGGCGCGCGACCATCGTGTGCATGATGGCGGGACTGCTGGCGTCCATGGTGCTCAACGCGGTTATCGGATGGCCGGACGCCTCCGGGGCGCCTACCTTTGCGCAACGGATGACCGGGGCACTTTTCGTTCTGTCAGGTGTGGTGCAGGGTGCTGCCGCGGTCATGGTGCTCGACTACTGGGGAAGACGGCAGTTCAAGATCTCCGGAGCGGTCGTCCTGCTCGGGGTCCTCATTTCACTGGCCACGGCCAGCCTCCTTCTGTTCATGTGGCTCGAAGAAAAGGAATACACGCCCTATCTGCTGGTGTTCATGCCCCTCTGGTGCTGGTCTCTGTGGGCGGTCCTCCTTCTTGTTCGAGAGAAATCATGGAAGGGAGTCCCGCAACCCAAGACATTTGCGGCCGGTGTGGTCGCCACCGTACTGCTGACTGCCGTCAGCCTGGCATATTCGACCATGTACCAACCCGCGGCAGCCCCCATGCACTTCACTTTGCGGGCGAAATTCGGGACGTCGCGGCCGGACCGCGGACTGCCGTTTGTTCACGTCCCGCTGACGCTTTACATGAAGAACACCGGCGGGATTCCTGTCTACATCATCAATGACATTTACACGGTCCGCGGCCGAGCTGCTGCGTATTCTAGATTCCCCAAGGACACGGATTTGTTGACGAAGTGGAGAGAGAGTGCGGGCGAGCGGGGCGATCCGGTGGGGGAGGCGGAACTCTATGTCGACGACCTCACGTACACCACAATAAGTAGCGGGCATTTCTACGGTCCCGGCAAGTGGCTGGAAGTCGGGCAAGAATACGCTCTGGAGCGCGTCTTCCAGCTCCCTGAAGACGCCAGGTACGACATTGTGGGCGTCGACGTGCAGGTTGCATACATGAGGAAGGACCGAGGGAAGCTGGATGAGAAGGAGTTCGGCGCTACTCACTATTCGTGGCACAAAAACGAAGCACGATACTGCCCATGGAGGTTGTGCGGGTCGCGGCTCATGTATCACGGGAGGGTGCGGCACAACAACAATCTCATCAATGTGACGCGTAAACCCCGCTATGTAACGGCGATCTGGTCGCCGGGGGGCCCGATGGTATCCTCCATTTCATCCGTCCCTTTCACCGGGGCGCCGGGTTCCTACTCGGAGGAGAGGAGGGAATTGGACAGGTACGGAGCTGCCATCGTTCACGCTGATTCAGAGGTGTCCGTCGCGGAATTGCTGTCTACCCTTCGGACAACGTGAGCCAGGTCCCCGCTGTGATCCCGTCCTGGTCCAGGTAAACGGCTGTCTGCGCGCAATAGAGGGCCGGATCTCCGAGCGTTGCGTTCAGTTGGCTCCCCGGTAGGACTTCGGCGAGCCCTGTGATGAGGGCTGCGACTTCGAAGGCGGCGTGGGTGTGTTCGTCGTTCTGCAGCTGGGCGAGGACGTCGAGCGAGTCGTTTTCCTCGTTCTTGGCCTTCCAGAAGTCCTTGACCCCTTCGCTGTCCCAGCTCGGGGGGATCCGATCTTTCAGCCCCTCGGTGAGAAGACGATCCGGGACGGCCTCGAATATGGCGTTGGTGCACACTTCGGCCGCCTTGCCGAGGGGGTCGTCCGGCGGATCCTGCGCCGAGGCGGCTTCCTCCTGCTCATCCTTCATCCGGGCGGTCCGGTCCCTCATTTCCTCCCGGGCTTCGGCCCGGTCCGCCGACGACCTCCTGGGGTCGCTTGCCTGCCGCGCCAGCCGACTGACCTGCCGTGTGGCATCCGCGAGCCGGTCCTGGCGCTCCAGAGGTATGTTCGAGTGGAGGAGCCAGCTCATCGAGGAGCTCGCCCACATCGCCGTGCGGCCGATGTCCGTCGCGCCCTGGCTGTTCTCCAGGGCGTAGTTCACGTCCTCCACGATTGCTGTCAGCGGTCCCCGCTTCTTCTGCGGCGTATCGGGGTCTGCGATCATCTCAAGGGCCGATGTCGTCCTCTTCACCACCATGAGGAGCCTCGACCGGTCCTCGGGCGGCACGCTCTGCTCGTGGCCCACCTCCAGGGTCGAGGTCACCTGCTTCACGAGCGCGGTCAACTGTTCCCGCAGCCTGTGGGGCGTGCTCTCGTCGCCGATGACTGCCAGCGTCGAGGCGAGGTCACTCCCGCTTTCGATGACCTCCTGCCTGTCCTGCGGTGACGTCTGCGGGTCTTCGACCTCCCGTAGCGCGGTGGTCAGTTTCTCCACGGCCGACGTGAGCTCTTGAGGTACTTCTTCCTGCTCCTCGTTCAGACGGGTCGTTACGTCTTCAATCGCTTGCGTCTGTTGCGCCTGCTGGTCCGTGTCACCGGTACCTGACGACTGATCAGTGTTCGACGTGCTGCTCGAATTCGTCGTATCGGTCGGTGCGGACCCGGTAGGCGTGGGCGTGGGCGTCGATGACACAGTCGGCGTCGACGAGGGAGGCGGCGTAGGCGTGGACGACGGAGGCGGTGTCGTCTGAGCGGGTGCGTCGGGCCCGCTCGCGCTGAGGGTCTGAGGCGCTGCCACAGCACTCGTCAGACCCGTCGGGAACAGAAGTGCCGCAGCCAGGAGGGATGCGTCGACCCTGTGGGAGGCGTACCGCCGGGTGGTTCTGGCCATGCTGGTTCCAGATGCGCTGTGCGGTGTGCTGCTTCATCCGTTCGCGGACCAGGCCCGATAAATCCACTCTCAACCCGGTCGGTGCATCCCGCAATGCGAACACCTCGCCTCGGGCCCGGTGTTGTCGCCGGACCGTCCGTACGCGGCCCTGCGCACGCACCCCGGGCTCATAGTGATCAAGGCCGGTGTGCGGGGAATTCGAGGACGGGCGGGGAACGGCAGGGCGAGATGGGATCCGGACGGGCGGCTGTGGCGTCTACGTCGGTATGGATCTCCAGAAGCCGCCGCAGCAGCGCCAGGAGCCCGAGGGGTGCCTCGTGGTCGCGATCCGCATACCCGTGCGGATCGTGGCGCTCGTGCTGGTCGTGCCGGTGCGGATGGTGTGGGACGCGCTCGTCGTCGCGGGGCGGTTCCTGAACGACACGGTGTTGCGGCCGGTGGGGCGCGCTCTGTCGTGGGTCGGGCATGCGCTGTTCGTGTGGCCCTGGGTGGCCCTGTGGCGGTACGTCGTCGTGCCCGTGGCAAAGGGGTTCGGGTGGCTCGGGTACGTGCTCGTCGTCGTGCCGGCCGTGTGGTTCCACCGGCAGGTGCTGACGCCACTCGGAAACGCCCTCGTGTGGGTGGGGCGTGGGGTCTGGGCCGGGTTGGTGTGGGTGGGGCGTGGGGTCTGGGCCGGGTTGGTGTGGGTGGGGCGTGGGGTCTGGGCCGGGTTGGTGTGGGTCGGGCGCGGGATCGGGGCCGGGCTGGCCTGGGTGTACGCGCGCGTGCTCGCTCCGGTCGGGCGTGCCGTCCTGTGGGTCCTGAGGGGGTTCGGCGCGGTGATCGCCTTGGCCGGCATCGGCGTGTACACCGCCGTGGCCTGGCTGGTGCGGTATCTCGTCGTCGTACCTGCCATGTGGGTGTACGCATGGATCCTCACGCCCCTCGGCCGCGCCGTCGTGTGGTGCGCCGGGGGAATCGCGTGGGCGGCGCGCATGTCGGTCACGGGCATCGGCCTGGTTCTGTACTGGACCGCCCGCCTGCTGGTCGTGCTGCCGGCCCTCGCCCTGTGGCGATGGGTACTGGCGCCCGTCGGCCGCGTTCTGCTCGTCGTCGGGCGGGAGATCGGCGAGGCCCTAGGGCACGCCTGGCGGATCGCGGGGCACATCTCGCTCGCCGTCGGGCGGTTCCTCGCCACCGTCTTCCGGTGGGTGTTCGTGGAGCCGGTGCGCTGGGTGTACCGCGGCGTGCTGACGCCGGTGGGGCATGCCGTACGGGACGTGGTCCTGCGTCCTGCCGCAGAGGCCGCCCGCAGTGTCGGGCGGGCCACACGGCAGGCGCTCGCCTCCGCCCGCGAGTCCGTCCGCCAGGCCCGCGCCGACTTCCGGCGGATGCTCTTCGGGGAGTCGCGGCAGCCGGAGGCCGTGGACCGGCGGGAACCGGCGGCCCGTGACACACGTACTCTAGGTAGCAGTACGACGGCTCTCACGAAGGACTGAACGACACTGGGCAAGCGACAGCCCGTAGGCCCGCCGCCCGCACCCGCGGTGCAGCGCATCCGACTGCGCTACACCAAGCGCGGCCGCCTCCGGTTCACCAGCCACCGTGACTTCCAGCGCGCCTTCGAGCGTGCGCTGCGCCGTGCCGAGGTGCCGATGGCGTACTCGGCGGGGTTCACGCCGCATCCGAAGGTGTCGTACGCCAATGCCGCACCCACCGGCACGGGCAGTGAGGCCGAGTACCTGGAGATCGCGCTCACCGATGCGCGCGATCCCGAGCAGCTCAGGATCCTCCTCGACGAGTCGCTGCCCGCAGGGCTCGACGTCGTCGAGGCGGTCGAGGCCCGGACCTCGGGGCTCGCCGACCGGCTCACGGCTTCCGTGTGGGAGCTGCGGCTGGACGGCGTCGACCCGGCCGACGCCGAACGCGCGGCCGCGGCCTTCCGTTCCGCCGGGACCGTCGAGGTCCAGCGCATGACCAAGAACGGCATGCGTACCTTCGACGCCCGCCCGGCGGTCGCGCACCTTGAAACGCTGGGCGCGCAGGCTGATAGGCCGACCGACCAGCCCTGTGCGATACTGCGGCTGGTTGTTCGGCACGTGACGCCTGCCGTACGACCCGACGACGTCCTGTCCGGTCTCCGCGCCGTGGCCGACCTGGCGCCGCCGGTCCCCGCAGCGGTGACCAGGCTGGCGCAGGGGCTGTTCGATGAAGAGACCGGTGTGGTGACCGACCCGCTCGCGCCCGACCGCGAGGCAGCAGCGACCGAGGAATCCCCGGCCGCCGCGACTGCCGCCGCGAAGGCGTCGGCGTAAGGAAGGTTCCGCTCAGGGACGGACGTCGTAGCGCCGCCCTCGTACTCGGGAGCCACCTGGGTCGGGCAGCGCACCGACCACAAGACTTTCGCCAGGCCGTACGCATTCGGCGTACGGAACCGGCGAGACAGGACACAGAAAGCTCCCGTGCGGCGCCCGCGCCCCGGACGGCGGCACCGCGCACCGCGCGAGCCGCGGACGTCACCGGCATCGCCGGACCAGGCGCGGCGCCCGGGAGCCTGACGGGAGAAACGCCCGCATGCTCGAGCCGATCGAACCCACTGAGGGTTCCGAATTGAACACCCCCAGCGACACCCTGCCGCCGCGTCGTCGGCGCCGTGCCGCTTCCCGCCCGGCGGGTCCGCCCGTCGGCGCCTCCGACACCCCTGCGGAGACCACCGCTCCAGCCATACCGGCCGCGGAGTCCGGCGACCTCGCTGCGGACGCGAGTGACGAGAGCACCGAGAGCGCCGGGACGGCAGCAGCAGTGACAGCGGAAGCCGAAGCCGCCGCCGAGCCCGTCACCGAGGAGGCTGCGCCTGCCGTTCGTACGCGTCGGCGTGCGACCCGCCGCGTGTCCGCGCCTGCCACCGCCCCTGCCGCCGCCGAGGCGGCGGAGACCGTGGTGCCGGCCGAGGCGCCCGCCGAGCCTGCCGTTGTTGCCGAGGAGGCTGCGCCTGCCGGTCGTACGCGTCGGCGTGCGACCCGGCGCGCGACGGCGCCCGCGGCGTCGCCTGCTGCCGCCGAGGCGGCGGAGGCCGTGGAGACCGCGGAGACCGTAGAGGTGGTCGAGGCCGGGGCCGTCGAGGCCGGGGCCGTGGTGCCTGCCGAGCCTGCCGTTGTTGCCGAGGAGGCTGCGCCTGCCGGTCGTACGCGTCGGCGTGCCACCCGGCGCGCGACGGCGCCCGTCGGCGCGCCCGAGGCCGCCGCGGCCCCCGTGGAGCCGCCGGCCGCGGAGGCCGCCGTAGAGCCGAAGACCGCCGAGGCCGCAGAGGCCGTAGAGCCGAAGGCCGCTGAGGAAGCGGCTGAGGAGGCCGCTCCGCGGCGTGCGCGGCGTCGGGCCGTCCGGCAGGCCGCCGGTGGTTTCGCCGCGCCCGCTCAGTCCGCAGCCGAGGAGTCGGCCGAGGCTCCGCGCCGGCCGGCGCGGCCCGCGGTCGCCGTCTTCCAGGCGCCCGTCTTCACCGAGCCGATGTTCCAGACGCCGGAGCGGGCCGCAGCTGCCGCTGCCGCCCAGGCGGCCGGGACCGAAGAGCCCGTTGAGGTCGTTGAGGCCCCGGAGGCAGTCGAGGAGGAGACCGGCTCGCGCCGCCGCCGCCGTCGCCGGGGCGCCGGGGGCGAGGACGCCGAGGCCCGCGCCGCCGAGACCGTCGTCGTGGAGGAGCCGGCCGAGTCCGAGGAGTCGGACGACGACTCCGCCGAGGCCGACGAGGCCGACGAGACCGAGGAGACCGGTTCGCGGCGCCGTCGCCGTCGTGGTGGCCGCCGCCGTCGCCGGGGCGAGTCCGCCGGTGACTACGACTCGGAGGAGTCCGACGAGCTCGCCGACGAGCAGGCCGAACAGGACGCCGAGGACACCGCCGAGCAGGTCGAGGAAGACCAGGAGGAGGCCGCGGACGCCGCGGACGAGGACCGTGACGACCAGGGCGGTTCGGGCTCCAGCAGCAGTCGTCGCCGTCGTCGCCGTCGCCGCCGTTCCGGTGACTCCGGCACGGAGGCCGAGCCGTCGTCGGACGACCCCGAGCGCACCGTCGTCAAGGTCCGCGAGCCCCGCAAGCCCGCCGAGCCGTCCGACGAGGTGCAGTCCATCAAGGGCTCGACGCGTCTCGAGGCCAAGAAGCAGCGCCGCCGCGAGGGGCGTGAGCAGGGGCGCCGCCGGGTTCCGATCATCACCGAGGCCGAGTTCCTGGCCCGGCGCGAGGCCGTCGAGCGTGTGATGGTCGTGCGTCAGCACGGCGACCGTACGCAGATCGGTGTCCTCGAGGACAACATCCTCGTGGAGCACTACGTCAACAAGGAGCAGTCGACCTCGTACGTCGGCAACGTCTACCTGGGCAAGGTCCAGAACGTGCTGCCGTCCATGGAGGCCGCCTTCATCGACATCGGCAAGGGACGCAACGCCGTCCTGTACGCCGGTGAGGTCAACTTCGAGGCGCTCGGCATGGCCAACGGGCCGCGGCGCATCGAGAGCGCGCTGAAGTCCGGGCAGTCCGTGCTCGTGCAGGTGACGAAGGACCCGATCGGGCACAAGGGCGCGCGGCTCACCAGCCAGGTGTCCCTGCCCGGCCGCTACCTCGTGTACGTGCCCGAGGGCTCGATGACCGGTATCAGCCGCAAGCTGCCCGACACCGAGCGGGCGCGGCTGAAGACCATCCTCAAGAAGATCGTCCCCGAGGACGCGGGCGTCATCGTGCGCACCGCCGCCGAGGGTGCCAGCGAGGACGAGCTGCGCCGGGACGTCGAGCGCCTGCAGGCGCAGTGGGAGGACATCCAGAAGAAGTCCAAGAGCGGCAACGCGCCGACGCTGCTCTACGGCGAGCCGGACATGACCGTCCGGGTTGTGCGGGACATCTTCAACGAGGACTTCTCCAAGGTCGTCGTCAGCGGCGGCGAGGCGTGGGAGACCATCCACGGCTATGTCTCGCACGTCGCGCCGGACCTGGCCGAACGGCTGTCGAAGTGGACCTCCGAGGTCGACGTCTTCGCCACCTACCGGATCGACGAGCAGCTCGCCAAGGCGCTGGACCGCAAGGTGTGGCTGCCCAGCGGCGGTTCGCTGGTGATCGACCGGACCGAGGCGATGGTCGTCGTCGACGTCAACACCGGCAAGTTCACCGGGCAGGGCGGCAACCTTGAGGAGACGGTCACCAGGAACAACCTGGAGGCGGCCGAGGAGATCGTGCGCCAGCTGCGGCTGCGCGACCTCGGCGGCATCATCGTGATCGACTTCATCGACATGGTTCTGGAGTCCAACCGGGACCTGGTGTTGCGCCGCCTCCTCGAGTGCCTGGGCCGCGACCGTACGAAGCACCAGGTGGCCGAGGTGACCTCGCTCGGGCTCGTGCAGATGACCCGTAAGCGGGTCGGGCAGGGGCTGCTGGAGTCCTTCTCCGAGACCTGTGTCCACTGCAACGGACGCGGTGTCATCGTGCACATGGAGCAGCCGGCCTCCGCCGGGGGCGGCGGCAAGCGCAAGAAGCGCGGCCGCGGTGGTGACGGGCATGTGCACGAGCACGAGGCCGCGGTGGCCGTCGAGGTCCCGGAGCTCCCCGAGGAGACCGAGGTCGAGGTCGCTGCCGAGGCCGCCGAGCCCGTCGCGCTGCCCGCGCCCGACTTCGCGCCGGACGAGGAGCTGTACAGCAGCGTCGCCGAGGCGGAGGCCGCGGCCGGCCGCGGCCGTACGCGGCGCCGGGCGAGCCGGCGGGCGTCGGCTCCGGCCGGCGCGCCGAGGCGCGAGGAGACGCCGACCGCTCAGGACGTCACGATCGAGCAGGAGGCCGCGCGTGCGGTGATGCCGGAGTCGGCCGCCGAGGCGCTCGCGGAGCCGGTCGCCGCCGAGGATCCGGTGGTCGAGGCCCCGGTCGCCGGGGCTCCGGCCGCCGAGGAGGCCGCCCCCAAGGGACGTACGCGCCGTCGCGCGACCCGCAAGGTGTCCGCGCCCGCCGGTTCGCCGGCCGGGGCGGAGGCCGCCGTGGTGACGGTCGCCGAGGCCGCGCCGCAGGTGGCCGAGGAGGCTCCGGCTCCGGCCGGGCAGCCCGAGCCGGTGGCCGAGGTGCCCGCCGAGAGCGCCGCCCCGGCCCGTCCGCGCCGCCGTGCCGTCCGCAAGGCCACCGCGCCCACCGCGCCCGTGGAGACGGCCGTCGTGGTCGTCCCGTCGGCCACGGAGGCGCAGCCCGCCGGGCAGGCCGTGGAGGAGGCCGCCGAGGACGCGGCTCCGGCCAAGAAGACGGCCGCCCGCAAGACGGCGAAGAAGGCCACGGCGAAGAAGGCCGCCACCAAGAAGACGGCGGTGGCCAAGAAGACGGCCGCGAAGAAGACGGCCGCGAAGAAGGCGACGGCCAAGAAGGCGGCGAAGTCGACGTCGAAGACGACGGCGGCGGCGCAGCAGACGGCACCGTCGGTGTCGGCCTCGACGGAGGACTGACCCGGCCTCCTGCCCCCGAGGGGCTCGGTTTGACCCCTCGGGAGCAGGACCGTAGTCTTGACCGTCGGCGTGCCATAGCGCGCCACATCCCCGTAAACCTCATCCTCCAGGGCACAGGGTGCTCCGGAGAGGCCGTCCGCGTGCCGGGCGGCTGGACTGCGGGGGTGCCGTTCCCGAGCGAGAGAGTGAGATCCGCGTGTACGCCATCGTGCGCAGCGGTGGTCGCCAGCACAAGGTTGCTGTCGGCGACATCGTTGAGGTTGACAAGATTTCCACTGCCAAGGTTGGCGACACGGTCGAGCTCTCGACCCTGCTCGTTGTCGACGGCGACGCTGTGACCAGCGACCCGTGGGTGCTGGCCGGCATCAAGGTCCAGGCCGAGGTCGTGGACCACCACAAGGGCCAGAAGATCGACATTCTGCGCTACAAGAACAAGACCGGCTACCGCCGTCGCCAGGGTCACCGTCAGCAGTACACGGCGATCAAGGTCACGTCCATCCCGACGGCCGCGAAGTAAAGAGGGACTGAGCAATGGCACACAAGAAGGGCGCATCGTCCACCCGGAACGGTCGCGACTCGAACGCCCAGCGGCTCGGCGTGAAGCGCTTCGGCGGTCAGGTCGTCAGCGCGGGTGAGATCCTGGTCCGCCAGCGCGGCACCCACTTCCACCCCGGCGCGGGCGTCGGCCGTGGCGGCGACGACACGCTGTTCGCCCTGCAGGCCGGTTCGGTGCAGTTCGGCACCCACCGTGGCCGCAAGGTCGTGAACATCGTTCCGGTCGCCTGACCGGAAGCTTTCGCGAGGCGGACCTCACTTCCCGTTCGGGAAGCGGGTCCGCCTTTCGCGTGTTGACCAAGAGACATTCCTGTACGTAACTGGAGGCACATCCCATGACCACCTTCGTGGACCGCGTCGAGCTGCACGTCGCCGCGGGTAACGGAGGTCACGGCTGTGCCTCCGTCCACCGCGAGAAGTTCAAGCCGCTCGGCGGCCCGGACGGCGGCAACGGCGGCCGCGGCGGGGATGTCACCCTCACCGTCGACCAGTCCGTCACGACCCTCCTCGACTACCACCACTCCCCGCACCGCAAGGCCACGAACGGCAAGCCGGGGGAGGGCGGCAACCGCTCCGGCAAGGACGGCCAGGACCTCGTCCTTCCCGTGCCGGACGGCACCGTCGTCCTCGACAAGGCGGGCAACGTGCTCGCCGACCTGGTGGGGCACGGGACGTCGTACGTCGCCGCGCAGGGCGGCCGTGGCGGCCTCGGCAACGCGGCGCTTGCGTCCGCGCGGCGCAAGGCGCCCGGGTTCGCGCTGCTCGGGGAGCCGGGGGATCTCCAGGAAATCGTCCTGGAGCTGAAGACGGTCGCCGACGTGGCGCTGGTCGGTTACCCGAGCGCGGGCAAGTCGTCGCTGATCTCGGTGCTGAGCGCCGCGAAGCCGAAGATCGCCGACTATCCCTTCACGACGCTCGTGCCGAACCTGGGCGTGGTGACCGCCGGCTCGACCGTGTACACCATCGCCGACGTGCCGGGGCTGATCCCGGGCGCCAGCCAGGGCAAGGGCCTCGGCCTGGAGTTCCTGCGGCATGTGGAGCGCTGCAGCGTCCTCGTGCACGTCCTGGACACGGCCACCCTGGAGTCCGACCGCGACCCGGTCTCCGACCTGGACATCATCGAGGCGGAGCTGAAGGAGTACGGCGGCCTCGGCGACCGTCCGCGGATCGTCGTCCTCAACAAGATCGACGTACCGGACGGCAAGGACCTCGCCGAGATGGTGCGGCCGGATCTGGAGGCGCGCGGCTACCGCGTCTTCGAGGTGTCGGCCGTGGCCCACCTCGGGCTGAGGGAGTTGTCGTTCGCGCTGGCCGACCTGGTCGCGAAGGCGCGGGCCGCCAAGCCGAAGGAGGAGGCGACGCGGATCGTCATCCGGCCCAAGGCCGTCGACGACGCGGGCTTCACCGTGACGCGCGAGGACGAGGGCCTGTTCCGGGTGCGCGGCGAGAAGCCGGAGCGCTGGGTGCGGCAGACCGACTTCAACAACGACGAGGCCGTGGGATATCTCGCGGACCGGCTCAACCGCCTCGGCGTGGAGGAGGAGTTGATGAAGGCGGGTGCCCGCGCCGGGGACGGCGTCGCCATCGGCCCCGAGGACAACGCGGTCGTCTTCGACTGGGAGCCGACCGTGATGGCCGGCGCGGAGATGCTGGGCCGCCGTGGCGAGGACCACCGCTTCGAGGAACCGCGGCCCGCCGCCCAGCGGCGCCGGGACCGGCAGGCCGAACGGGACGAGGCGACGCAGGAGTTCGACGACTTCGAGCCGTTCTAGAGCGGTATCCGGGAGTTTAGGCGGTGGGAGTGCCAGGGCACGCCCACCGCTTCTGTGTCAACTCCAGGAAAAGTCCCGGCGCGCTGCAGGGCAACCATGTGTTGATCCGGCGAGTCGTACTGGGCAGCACGGGGGTGATCTTGGAGCACCTCTGTGGCCAACTGCCCTACATATTCCCGGAGTTGACGTGTCCGATCCCCGCTCGCGCAGAATGCGGCGTACCGTCGTGGTCGCGCTCGCCCTGCTTGCCGCCACCGCCACCGCGCTGCCGGCGGCCCATGCCGGGCCCGCTGCCGCCGGCACCACCGCCGACGCGACGAAGGTGCGGCAGGACTTCAACGGGGACGGGTACGAGGATCTGGCGGTCGCCGCCCCGTACGCGACCGTGAACGGCAAGGCCAGAGCGGGGTACGTCGCCGTGCTGTACGGGTCCGCGGACGGGCTCCGCCCCACGGTCAGGAAGGTGTACTCGCAGGCGTCATCCGGAGTCCCCGGTACTCCGGAGGGCGGAGACCACTTCGGGACCCGACTCGCCGCCGCCGACCTGGACGGGGACGGATACACCGACCTGCTGGTCGAGGCCGACAGGGAGTACTGGCAGCAGGGCGGCATCGACCGGGAGGGCAACCGGACCGTGCTGTGGGGCGGCCGCTCCGGCTTCGCCTCGGGGAAGGTCCTGCCGGCCGTCGGCGACGGCAGGTACCAGGGCGGTGTGTCCGTCACCGGCGACTTCGACGGCGACGGACACCAGGACCTGGTCCAGCCCGGCCGCGCGGAGTTCGGGCCGTTCGGGCGGGACGGCCTGCCCGCCTCGGTCCAGGACGACGCCGAACTCACCGACGGCGACCTGGCGATAGGGAACATGACGGCCGGTGACGTGGACGGCGACGGCAGCACCGACCTCGTCACGCTGTCCTACGACCGGGACGACGAGGGCAACTACTTCGGCTTCCTGAACTACGTCCGTGGCAGCGGCGACGGCCTGCTGCCGCCCACCGTGCTGAAGGACGCGCAGGGCCACGCTGTCGACCCGCAGGACTCCACACTGGCGCTCGGCGACCTCGACGCCGACCACCGGGCCGACCTCGTCCTCGGCCGCAACTCGCTCACCGTCTTCGCCGGCACCGCCAACGGCCCGGCGACCACCACCGCACCCCGGGTGATCACCCAGGACACGTCCGGCGTGCCCGGCGCCCAGGAAGACGAGGACGCCTTCGGCCGTGCGCTCTCCGTCGGGGACGTCGACGGCGACGGATACGGGGACATCCTGGCGGGTATCCCGGGCGAGAGCATCGCCGAGATGGGCTTCAGGGGCAATGCCGTGGGCTCCTTCGCCGTCGTGCCCGGCGGCGCGCACGGACCGACCGGCGCCGGCACCAAGGTCTTCAGCCAGAACAGCGCGGACGTTCCCGGCACCGCCGAGAAGGGTGACGCGTTCGGCCGTTCCCTCCACCTCGTCGACGGCAACGGGGACGGCCGGTCGGAACCCGTCGTGGCCTCGTACGCGGAGAACGACATGGCCGGTGCCGTGTGGGTGTTCCGCGCCACCGCCTCCGGGGTCACGGCCAAGGGCTCCTACTCCTTCGGCGCCGGCGCCCTCGGCACGGTCGCCCGCGAGGGCTGGCTCGGCTTCGCGTTCCCCACGTGACCTCCCCCTTTTTCCCGCCGGTGCGCACGCTCGGCATGGTCGCCAAGGACGGCTGCCTGCCTGATCGTCATGAACACGAACGCCCGGGTTCGGTGACCGGACGGTCCCGTCCCGGACGCGGCTCGCCCCCGACCCGCTGAACGGCGGCTGGCTGGTGTGGCCTTGGTGCCGGCGCCACTGGTTGCCGGGCCCGGAGCGCGTCACCGTCGTCGTGGTCGCCGACCGCGACCGGGAGGGTCGTCCTGCGGCCCGTACCGGACACGGCGAACCGTTCCCTCACCCTCGCCGAGACCGAAATGCTGCGGGATCTTAACAGGTTATTCCGTGACAATGGGCTTCCGGACGAGCTGTATTCCATGCTCGTCCGCAACGGCGCCGTCATGCATATGAAGAACGCGTGCAGCCCGTCCCCGCCGGGCGTGAAGATCCGTACTCCTCGGTGGGCGGTGGGGGCGCCGCCGCCGAGATCGACTGGGAGATGGCCGGCCGGATCGGCCGAATGGGTGTACGCGGCACAGGAGACCCGGCTGCCCAGGCGTTGTACGGTGCTCTGGCCGCGGCTGCCTCGGCCCCCGTCCGGCACAGGTCGGCCGCCACAGCGTGTACCGGCAGCGGGCTCGCCGACGCCGGCGTCACCCGGCTCAATGGCGAACGCCTGTGGAGTTACTCACAGCAATTCCACGGGGAGCTGAACGGAAGGTCTCCCTAATCACCAGGAGTACAAGGTGAATGACAGGTTGCGTGCACATATGCAGTGGAGGGCGCTCACCTTGCACTGCAGTAACCCGGAGTGGGACCATTTCCACGTTCCCTGTCGTCCCGAGGTAGGTCACCTGTGTCACAGCGCATAGACAAGCCCCGTACCACCGCAGTGATCCTGGCCGGTGGCACCGGCCAGCGCGTGGGTCTGTCGATCCCCAAGCAGTTGCTGAAGATCGCCGGCAAGGCGGTCATCGAGCACACCCTGACCACCTTCGAGAAGGCCGACTCGATCGACGACATCATCGTGCTGATGGCGCCGGGTTACGTGCCCGACATCGAGAAGATCGTCGCCAAGGCCGGGTTCCAGAAGGTCAAGAAGATCATCGAAGGCGGCTCGACCCGTAACGAGACCACCGAACGCGCCATTTCCGCGCTCGGTGAGGGCCTGGCCGAGGGCGAGGACCTCAACGTCCTCTTCCACGACGCCGTGCGCCCCCTGCTGTCGCAGCGCGTCATCGACGACTGCGTCACGGCCCTGGAGCGCTTCCAGGCCGTCGACGTCGCCATACCGTCGGCGGACACCATCATCGTGACCCGAACGCACGGCGAGGACGGCGAGTTCATCACGGAGATCCCGGACCGCTCCCGACTGCGCCGCGGCCAGACGCCCCAGGCCTTCAAACTGTCCACCATCCGCCGGGCCTACGAGGTCGCGGCCGGTGACCCCAACTTCCAGGCCACGGACGACTGCTCCGTCGTGCTCAAGTACCTGCCGGACGTGCCGATCCATGTCGTCGCCGGCGACGAGTACAACATGAAGGTCACCCAGCCGGTCGACGTCTTCATCGCCGACAAGCTGTTCCAGCTCGCCTCCACCGCCGCGCCCGAGCAGAAGGGCGAGGAGGCCTACCGCGAACTCCTCACCGGCAAGACGGTCGTGGTCTTCGGCGGGTCGTACGGCATCGGCAAGGACATCTGCGACCTCGCGGAGTCCTACGGCGCGAAGGTGTACGCCCTGGGCCGCTCCACCACCGGCACGCACGTCGAGAACCCGGAGGAGGTCGACGACGCGCTGTCCAAGGCGTACGGCGAGACCGGGCGCGTCGACTACGTCGTCAACACCGCGGGCGTGCTGCGCATCGGCAAGCTGGCCGAGACGGACAACGCGACCATCGAGGAAGCACTGAAAGTCAACTACCTGGCCCCGGTGCAGATCGCCCGCTCCTCCTACAAATACCTCGCCGAGACCAAGGGCCAGCTGCTGCTGTACACCTCCAGCAGCTACACCCGGGGCCGTGCCGAGTACAGCCTCTACTCCTCCACCAAGGCCGCGATGGTGAACCTCACCCAGGCCCTGTCCGACGAGTGGGCCGGTGACGGCATCCGGGTGAACTGCATCAACCCGGAGCGCACCGCCACGCCGATGCGTACCAAGGCCTTCGGGCAGGAGCCGGCGGGCACCCTGCTGTCCTCCGAGGCCGTGGCCCTGACCTCGCTCGACGTGCTGTTGTCCGAGCTGACCGGGCATGTCATCGACGTCCGCCAGCAGGACCCGACGGCCTCCGCCGGGCAGGCTTCCGGCTTCGAGCAGGCGCTTGCCAGCGTTCTGGACCGCCAGGACGGCGTGGCATAATCAACCGCAAATAGTCGTCTGTCATTCAGGCCTCTGTGGCTGCCCCTCACGGCGCATTCGCAGGGGCCTGAGTCCGTAAATTTACCGGAGTCTTCACAATTCGCTTTCCGGACTTTTTCGGCATTTACAACCGGCACCCCTCCCAGAGCAGGTTCTCCGTGATAACCACCGCTATTCGCGTCGCCCGGGTGGGCAGCGCGGCCGAGCTGGCCGCGGCGGTCCTCATGATGCTGGGCTTCCCCTGCCTCATGCTGGCCGCGCTCGTCCCCAGCGTTCCCGCCTTCGCGGCCGCGACCGCCGTGACGTACCTGGCGGACCACTTCCTGCACCGCAGGAACAGCTACCTGATCAACCGTCTGAGCAAGGTGCGGGCCGGTCTGTCGATCCGCTTCCTGATCAGGCAGCTCCTCCTGATCCTGTTGCTGGCCCGCCTCGGCCTCTCGGACGACCTGGTCTTCTACGGCGCGATCGCCTGCTTCATCGCCTTCTACGGCCTCCAGGCCCCGCACGGCGCGCTGGTCACCCTGATCCGCAACCGCCGCCGGATGCCGGTCGCCACCCGCAACGTCGACCTGTCCGCGCGCATCCGCATCCCGGACGCACCGCCGAGGCGCCTGCTGAACCGTTCCGCGGAGAAGATGCTCCACCTCGACCTCGCGGCCGTCGTCGGCATGCTCGTCTCCGCGGCCATCGACGTGCCCGCGGCCGGTTTCATCGGCATCGGCCTCACGCTGTTCCTCGGCTGCCTGTACGTCGCCGTCCTGGTGCCGTACGTCCGGGGCAGGCAGATCCCGCCGAACGACGAGGCCGTCCTGGCCGCCGTCGACGGCTGGCTGGGCGAGTACCGGCCGGAGACGGTGCTCTACTTCTCCGGCTCCAAGGACTCCGCGTACCAGGTCAACATGTGGCTGGAGACGATGGAGCAGCTGACGAGCCGGCCGCTGATCATCCTTCGCGAGCGCGTCATACTGCAGAACCTGGCGCCCACCACCGTCCCCGTCATCTGCGTGCCCGGAGGGGTGCACCTGATGAACATGGACCTGTCCACGGTGCGCGTCGCGCTCTACGCGGCGAACGTCGGCAAGAACATCCACATGCTGCGGGTGCCGACCATGAAGCACGTCTTCATCGGCCACGGCGACAGCGACAAGCTCGCCAGCGTCAACCCGTTCAGCAAGGTGTACGACGAGGTGTGGACCGCGGGCCGGGCCGGCCGCGACCGCTACGCCATCGCCGACGTCGGCGTCCGCGACGACGACATCGTGGAGGTCGGCCGCCCGCAGCTGGCGCCCATCCAGACCTCGCAGAGCGCGCCGGACGACCGCGTGCCGACGGTCCTCTACGCCCCCACCTGGGAGGGCTGGGACGGCCAGCCGGGGAACACCTCGATCCTGCTCGCCGGCGAGAACATCGTGAAGAAGCTGGTGAAGGCCGACCCGCCGGTCCGCGTCCTCTACAAGCCGCACCCCTTCACCGGCACCGTCAGCGCCGCGGCCGGGGCCGCGCACCGGCGGATCACCGCCCTGATCGAGAAGGCCGCCGCCGAGCGCGCCGCCGACCCGCGCTTCACCACCGACGCGGCCGCCCAGGCGCAGGCCAGGACGGAGCTCGCCCGCATCCAGGCCCGGATCGCCGAGCTGTCCGGCGGCGGTGACGAGAAGGGCGACGAGGCCGTGGCCAGCCGCGACGGTCTGGTCGACGTGAAGAAGCACGAGGAGGTCGCCCGGCTGCGCACCGAGTGGAACGACGCCTACTGGCGTTCCTTCGGCAGCTGGGAGCACCGGGTCATCACGGGCGCCGAGCCGCGCCTGTACGACTGCTTCAACGTCTCCGACGCGATGGTCTCCGACATCTCCAGCGTGGTCTCCGACTTCATCGCGAGCGGCAAGCCGTACGCGGTCACCGACTCCGCGGAGCTCGGCGTGGAGGAGTTCAGGCGGCAGAACACCGCGGTGCGCGCCGCGGTGATCCTGTCCAACAGCGCGGCCGAACTGGGCGCGCTGCTCGCGGCCGTCCGCGACCCGGGCGCCGACCCGCTGGCCGAGGACCGCAAGGAGCTGAAGCAGTACCTGCTCGGCCCCGACGAGCCCACCTCCATCGACCAGTTCAACACGGCTGTGGGCAACCTCGCGATCAAGGCCGAGACGCGCAACGTCGGCCAGGAGGCACGGATCGCGGCCGCCGACGTCGAGGAGGCGGAGGAGCTGGCCGACGCGATGCCCGTGCCGCGCGCCTCCGCCCCCGGCGACCCGGACGGAGCAGCCGCGGGCTGACCGCGCGGTCCCTTGTGACAGGGCCCGGTTTTCGAGGAGTGATCCTCGAAAACCGGGCCCTGCGTACGTATCTCCAGGTGTCCGTCGTGTTGGCCCGCCCGCGCGTGACCTGAGTCACCAAAGGATGCCGTCCGGGCAACCGGTTTCTCTGCGCACCCGTCTTCCAGGCAGGCAACGAGCCGATACGGGGGGAAATATTCCGTGACGAGGGGAGCGTGATCGTGCCGGAGCCTGATGTGACCGTGGTCATCGGGGCGTACGAAGCGATGCCGTATCTGGTCGAGTGCCTGGCATCCGTGGAGGCGCAGACCCTCGACCCGGCGCGTATCGAGGTCATCGCGGTCGACGACGGATCGACGGACGGCACGGGGGAGTACCTGGAGGAGTTCGCCGGCCGCGCGCCCATGCCCGTCACGGTCATCAGGCAGGAGAACTCGGGCGGCCCCAGCGGCCCGCGCAACGTCGGGCTCGGCAAGGCCGCCGGCCGCTACGTCTTCTTCCTCGACGCCGACGACCGGCTCGGCCCCGAGGCCCTGGAGCGGATGGTCGTCATGGCCGACCGCAACGGCACGGACGTGGTCCTCGGCAGGGTCGAGGGAGTCAACCGCAAGCCGCCGCAGTCGATGTGGGGCCGGACGCTGGACCGTACCGACGTCTTCTCCTCAAACATCAAGTTCACCCTGAGCGCGCAGAAGCTCTTCCGCCGCGCACTCCTCGAACGTCACGGCATGCGCTTCGACGAGTCACTGTGGACCGGTGAGGACGCCCTGTTCACGATGGAGGCCTACCTTCGGGCCGACGGCGTCTCCGTGCTCGCCGACCACACCTGCTACTACCTGGTGGGCCGCGAGGACGGCAAGCACGTCACGAAGAGCGGGAGTTACACCCTGCGCTTCGACTCCGCGCGGGCCCTGATGCGGCTGATAGCCGAGATGGTCCCCGCGGGCCCGAGGCGCGACACGCTCATGGTGCGCCCCTTCCTCGTCACCCTGCTGCCGCAGTTCGGCCCCAAGTACCTCAAGGACGGAGAGAAGGTCCGGCGCAACAAGTTCGACCTGGCAAGGCCGCTGATGCAGGCGTACTGGAGCGACGGGATCGCCCGCCGCCTCAAGGTCCACGAGCGGCTGCGGCTCCACTTGGTCGCCGCCGGGCGGCCCGAACTCCTCAAGGATGTCCTTGAGTTCATGCGGTCCAAGAAGGCGCCCGAAGCCGTCCTGGAGAGGTGGGGCCGCCGCGTCTACCTCGCCTACCCGCACTTCCGTGACGAGGCGGCGGGCATCCCCGACGCCGTCTACCTCGCCGAGCCCCGCGAGGCCCGGGCCTTCCCGGGCTACCGGGAAGACCGCGTCGACGCACTGCTGCGCCGGGTGGCGCGCACGGGGCACGGCGGGTGATGACCTCGCGTGACGCCGGGTCCGGGGGGCGGGCCGCGGCGGCCTGACCTCCCGGCCCGTCCGGACGTCACCCCGTGGCCGGGACGGGTCCTCGGCGTGGACGTGATGCCCTTGCAGGCGTTCGTGCTGTCGGAGGCTCCGGGGGCGGACGACGGTCCTGGAAGGGCGGCGCCGGCGGTCTTCGGGACAGCGGCGCCTTCTTCGCGGCCGAACCGCGGACACGTGGAGGCGCGTTGCCGCGGCGACGGAGAGGACCCCGCGCAGGTGTGACGACGGTCAGGGAGTGGCGGGTTCCTCGGTCTCGGAACTCTTCCGTTGCCCCGGGACCTCCGCCGCCGCCCGCGCAGCCATCCGTCCCCGGTGCGCCCGCGCCGCCGAACACAGCGCCCGCACCGCCCCGTTGAAGCGGACCTGGGACGGCGGGTCGGCCGGGCCCAGCAGGCGTAGCTTCAACGCGGCACGGGCCCCGGCCAGTTCGTCGCGCTCCGGGTGCCGTACCGCGTCCAGGAGTCGCGGCACCCCCGCAGCGTCCGGTGTCAGCACCGTCGCCGCACCGGCCGTCGGGAAGGCCGTACGGAACGCGTCCTCCGCCAGCCCGCTGGTGTTCGCCACCGCGTACGGCTTGCCGCTCGCCAGGAAGTCGCCGATCACGCTCGACACGTCGCTGACCAGCAGATCGGCCTGGTTGAAGCAGGCGTACAGCGCGGGCCGGGCCTCCGTGACGATCTGGTGCTCGCCCTCCGGGAGCGAGGCCCAGTAGGCCTCCTCCCAGGCCGCTGTGGCCCGCGCCACCTCCTCGGCCCGGCCCGGTGGCGGGGCGGACTGCAGCATCATCCGCTCGACCTGATCGGCGCTCGGCCGGAAACCGTCCGCGGTGAGCCGGTCCAGCTCGGCCGTCCGCCGGGCGAGTTCACCGTCCCGTGCCGGACGCTCTCCCGCCCGCTCCCGGTTCGCCGTCCGGATCAGCTCCCGGATGCGCAGATCGGCCGCCCCCGCCCGCGCGTCCACCGACCCCGTCAGCGGATGCGGCTTGTACAGCAGCCGCACGCCCGGGTCCGCCAGCAGCGCCCGTACGAGGTTCTCACCGGCCGCGATCACCGACGTGTTACCGGGGTTGCCGTCCCAGCCCTCCCAGGTCGGCGCGTACAGGACCGTCGTGTACGGACCGGCGGGCGGGCCCGCGTACGGCAGTACCGCGTCCAGCTGCGGGCGGCCGGTCTCCACCACGTCCTTGTCCTCGACGCCGACCTCGGCCAGCGCGTACCGCTCGCGGGCCGCGGGACCGGCCACCCACACCTCGTCGTACGCCTTCGCGTACGGGTTGCACGAGGAGAGCTTGTCGCTCTCGCCGTGGTTGACGAAGGTGTGCTTGATCGTGGGGATGCGCAGGACCTGGGAGGTCTTGCCGGAGTTCGACGGGTGGATGAGGGCCTGGAGCGTGGAGTGCTCCAGACGCATCAGGTGGGTGACCTTCGGCAGGCAGACGACCGGGATGTCGGTCGCCGCGATCTTCTGCACCATGAACCGCTCGCGCAGCACGATCAGCGGCCGTCCCTCGAGCCCGGCCAGGGGCTCCAGCCACATGTTCGCCTGGTACACCGAGGACGCCCCACCGGAGAAGTACAGCCCGACGGTCGGCCGGTACTCGGCGAGCCAGGCGTCGAACCAGTCCAGTACCTCCTGCTCGCCCGCCGGACGGCGGCCAGGAAGCAGCCGCAGCAGCAGGTCGAGCAGGCCCGTCAGGGCGAGGCCGAGGGACAGGGCGATGCCGACGGCCGCGAAGTCGGACTCGCCGCTCGCCGCCGTCGCCAGCAGCCCGGCCGTCGAGGGCAGGCCGAAGACCAGCAGCCGGGGGCCCGGGCGGCGCAGCAGCGCGGGCGGGGCCGAGGACAGGCGCAGGGCGGAGGCGTCGATGTTGCGGGTGACCACGGGGAGGGTGCGGGTGCGGCGGACCAGGACGGAGACCGCCTGGATCGCGCAGTGCAGCGCGTAGAAGGCGAGCAGACCGGCGAGGAGCGGCGCGTACTCCGTCTCCCGGTCCTGCTCGCCCAGCCGCAGCAGGCCCACGACGAGCAGCAGGTCCCGCAGCACGTGCCGCACGGTGAGGTCCGCGTGCAGCTTGGCGAGCACCGTCACCATGTCCCGCTGCCACCGGGACAGGAAGCCCTCGACGGCCAGCGAGGCGGCCGTCGAGACGAGCAGCAGCGGGACGTGCGGGCGCAGGGCGGCCACGGTCTGGGCGGTGAAGGCGGCCGCGAGGACGACCGCGACGAGCGCCGTCGACAGGGTCTGCCGGTGCGGAAGCCGTATGGCGCTCCGCATCCGCAGGGGCTCCGGCGCGGCCGGCCGGCCCGAAAGCCTCGCCGTGGACCACCGGTGGGGGAGACGTACGTGCACTGCGGTCACTCCAAGGTCGCCGTAAGACGGACGATCCGGTTAACGCGTGCCGACCACTGGACGACACGCGCGTGTCCGTATGCCTTGGAGTGAGCCCGGGGTGTTACGGGGTGCTACCGGCCGTCCGACTGACGTGTCCGGCGCAGCGGCCGGCCGACGGCCCGCCGTGCGCGACGGATGACCGAGGTCGAGGACCCGTCCGCAGCCGCCTTGGACACCGCGGTGGGCTTGTCGGCACCGGCCTTGGCCTTCGCCACCTCCCGCTTCAACTGCGCGTTGTCCTTGGACAGCTGGACGATCCTGCTCTGCAGGAAGCCGAACCGCGTGGTGAGCGAGACGAGGTCGGTGTCGTTCCAGGGGCCGATGCCCGGCGGGAAGGTCAGCTTCCGCATGCGCTCCTCGAAGGCCGCGCCGCCGTCGCCGTGGGTGAAGGTGTTCTTCAGACCGTTCTTGTCCAGGAACGACGTGAAGCGCTCGAATCGCTCCTGGTGACCGCTGGCCAGCTTGGTGAAGTCGGCCTCTTCGTACAGCCGCGCCGGGTCCAGGTCCTCGGGGATCTGGTCGATCCGCTGGTGCGGGATGTCGAAGTAGCGGCACAGCTCCAGCGTCCGCGAGTCGGCCGTCAGCACGGTCGCGGGCGTGCCCGCCAGCAGCGCCGCGATGTTGCCGTGGATGCGGGAGCCGAAGGAGAAGTCGAACTCGCGCAGGTCGTCGATCCACGTGATGGGGTCGATGTAGATGCGGACCTTGTCCTCCGCGTACATCGGGTGGTCCGGGTGGGTCGGCATGGCCTTGATCCGGCCATTGGGGTGCGACAGGTCCCGCCAGTGCAGCTGACGCGCGTCGCTGAGGTTCTGGGCTATGTAGCGCAGGTTCGCGTAGCGCTCGTGGGTGCGGCGGATGACCTGGTCCATGCCCTGGCCCCGTACCGCGCTGTGCGAGCCGTTGATCGCGATCCGCGAGTCGGTGGTCAGCGCCGGTACCCGCTTGTGCACGGCGAGTTCCTTGCCGTACATGAACATGGACGGGCAGCCGATGACCTCGACGTCCCGGAAGCCCATGTCCTTCAGGTACTTCTCGGTGAACTCGCCGCGCACACCGATCGTGGCGCTGCGGTCGAGCACCGCGGAGACGAACTCGCGAACGGAGGACTCCATGGACTTCAGCTTGTCCGGGTCGTAGTCCAGCGAGGACTGCGCGCCGGTGCCGAGCACGACGACCGGGATCTTCAGCTTGGTGATGAGCCGCGTCAGCTTCTGCAGCGCGGGCTCGAACGACAGCCGGAAGGCGTTGGCGAGCGGCACGACGAAGGCGTCGTACTCCTCGTTGATCCGCCCCGCCTGAGCCGGGTCGATCCGCATGCGGTTCGAGACGACCTCGGTGTCCGGAGTCTCGAGGATCTTGTGCGCGGCGTCGCTGAAGATCAGGTTGCCGGAGTTGGTGGCGATGACGTCGCGATGGAGGGCTTCCTCCACGGGGATGACGTCGTAGGGGCTCTTCCCCGATCTCAGAAGTATGCGCTTCACGTCGCGAACTATAGGTGACACAAACTTCAAACTAAGTTTAAGTGCTCTTTGATTTCTATAAGCAACCAGTACAACCTTTTTGCCCGTATGCGACGTGTGAGCAAACGACTACGCACGGTGTGTCCGATGAATGGGACCGATGCGCGGGGCCCGCCCCCCTTCGCGTAGATTGCCGAAGGGGGCGCCGAGACTACGCGAGGGGACATAAACCAAGGTGGCAGGGGCAAGGCAGGCTGTGAGCGAGGCCCGCAGGATCGTGGTCAAGGTGGGTTCCTCGTCGCTGACCACCGCGTCGGGCGGGCTGGACGCCGACCGTGTCGACGCGCTCGTCGACGTCCTCGCCAAGAGCCGCAGCGGGGGCGAGAGGGAGATCGTGCTGGTCTCCTCCGGTGCGATCGCCGCGGGCCTGGCCCCGCTGGGACTGCGCCGCCGCCCCAAGGACCTCGCCCGCCAGCAGGCCGCGGCCAGCGTCGGCCAGGGCCTCCTGGTGGCCCGCTACACCGCCTCCTTCGCCCGCTACGGCGTCCGCGTCGGCCAGGTCCTGCTCACCTCCGACGACATGAGCCGCCGCTCGCACCACCGCAACGCCTCCCGCACCCTCGACAAGCTCCTCGCCATGGGCGCCCTCCCGGTCGTCAACGAGAACGACACCGTCGCCACGGACGAGATCCGCTTCGGCGACAACGACCGGCTCGCCGCCCTCGTCGCCCACCTCGTCCGCGCCGACCTGCTGGTGCTGCTGTCCGACGTGGACGGCGTGTACGACGGCGACCCCGGCAAGCCGGGCACGTCGCGGATAACCCAGGTGCGGGGACCCGCCGACCTCGCGCACGTCGAGATCGGCAGCACCGGCAAGGCCGGCGTAGGCACAGGCGGCATGGTCACCAAGGTCGAGGCCGCCCGGATCGCGGCAGCCGCGGGCATCCCCGTGGTGCTGACCAGCGCGGTCCACGCGGCCGACGCGCTCTCCGGCGGCGACACGGGCACCTACTTCCACCCCACCGGCAAGCGCTCCGCCGACCGGCTGCTGTGGCTTCAGCACGCCTCCACCCCGCAGGGCTCCCTGACGCTGGACGACGGGGCGGTGCGCGCGGTCGTCCAGGGCCGCAAGTCGCTCCTGCCGGCCGGGATCGCCTCCGTCGAGGGCGAGTTCAGCGCCGGCGACCCCGTCGAGCTGCGCGACGGCGGGGGGCGCGCGGTGGCCCGCGGGCTCGTCAACTTCGACGCCAAGGAGATTCCCCTGCTGATCGGCCGCTCGACCCGGGAACTGGCCCGCGACCTGGGCCCGGGCTACGAGCGCGAGGTCGTCCACCGGGACGACCTGGTGATCCTGCAGCCCTGACCGGCCACGGAGCCGGCGGAGCGGCCGCACGAGGCACCCGAAAACGGGGTGAACGCCCCGACAAGGGCGTCGCCCTCAGGTGGACGTTCCGCAAAACCGCCACGCGAGCCCTTGCGGCCTGCTCAACTTTGTCCCAGGGAGATATTCCGTACGAGCAGGCACGCACACGGCACGCGCCCTGCTCGACCGTTGCGTAAAGGAGGCCGTCGTGAGACGAGTGCGCCCTGGGGCGGCGGCGGCCCGCGGTGGCGTCAGCGGTGTCAGCGGTGTCAGCGGCGCCGGAGGCGCCTCCGCCCGTGCGCCCGGCGAGGAGCGCGCCCTGACGAGCGTCTCGGTCGGTGACCGGTACGAGGGCGAGCGGCCCGAGGACGTGCCGCGCCTGTGGCACGTCACCCTCAGCGTCTCCGGCGACGAGGCCCCGCTCAAGGAGGTGCGGCGCGCCCTCGAACAGCTCGCGCACGACCACCCCTTCCTCCTGACCAGCAGATACGCGGGCGACCACGCGGAGATCCGGTACTGGGAAGAGGCCCGCGACCTGCACGACGCGGCCGCCGTCGCCCTGCGCCTGTGGGGCGAGCACCGCCAGACCGCGGGGCTGCCGCCGTGGGAGATCGTCGGCCTCGAGGTCATCGACCGGCAGACCTACCACCAGCGCATCGCCGAGGGATACGGCCCGCTGCCGGCGACCCCTGTCGGAGTTCACCCCTTTTGAACCCTGTCTCGCGCATTGGGATGACCGGTGGACGCGCCCGCGCGGCGCACTACGCTTCCCTCATGACCACGCTCTCTCCGTACGACTCCATGTCCCCGGTCAACCGGGCCGCCTACCGAGCCAAGGCGGCCGCCGCCGACCTCGCGCCGCTGCCGCGGGGCGAGAAGGACGACGCGCTGCTCGCCGTCGCGGACGCGCTGGAGGTCCGTACGAGCGAGATCGTCGAGGCCAACGCCAAGGACATCGCCAAGGCCCGCGAGGCCGGCACCAGCGAGGCGATCATCGACCGGCTCACGCTCACGCCGGAGCGGGTGCGCGCGATCGCCTCCGACGTACGGGACGTCGTCGCCCTGCCCGACCCGGTCGGCGAGGTCGTGCGCGGCTCGACCCTCCCCAACGGCATCGACCTGCGCCAGGTCCGCGTCCCGCTGGGCGTCGTCGGGATCATCTACGAGGCCCGCCCGAACGTCACGGTCGACGCCGCCGCCCTGTGCCTCAAGTCCGGCAACGCGGTACTGCTACGCGGCTCGGCCTCGGCGTACGAGTCGAACTCCGCCCTCGTCCGGGTGATCCGCGACGCCGTGGGCGGGGCGGGCCTGCCCGCCGACGCCGTGCAGCTGGTGCCCGGCGAGAGCCGCGAGAGCGTGCGCGAGCTGATGCGCGCCCGCGGCCTGGTCGACGTGCTCATCCCGCGCGGCGGCGCCTCGCTGATCCAGACCGTCGTCTCGGAGTCCACCGTCCCGGTGATCGAGACCGGCACGGGCAACTGCCACGTCTACGTCGATGCCCGGGCCGACGTCGACACGGCGATCGACATCCTGATCAACTCCAAGGCGCAGCGGGTCAGCGTCTGCAACGCCGCCGAGACCCTTCTCGTCCACCGGGACATCGCCGCCGAGTTCCTGCCGCGGGCGCTGGACGCTCTCGCGGAGGCGGGCGTGACCGTGCACGCCGACGAGCGGGTGCTCGCCTACGCCAAGGACTCCAAGGCCACCGTCGTCGAGGCGACCCCGGAGGACTGGGAGACCGAGTACCTGTCCTACGACATCGCCGCGGCCGTCGTCGACTCCCTCGACAAGGCCGTGGAGCACATCCGGCTGTGGACCTCCGGCCACACCGAGGCCATCGTGACGACCTCCCAGCAGGCCGCCCGCCGCTTCACGCAGCTGGTCGACTCCACGACGGTCGCGGTCAACGCCTCCACCCGGTTCACGGACGGCGGCCAGTTCGGCTTCGGCGCGGAGATCGGCATCTCGACGCAGAAGCTGCACGCCCGGGGACCGATGGGGCTGCCGGAGCTGACCAGCACGAAGTACATCGTCACCGGGGACGGGCACATCCGCCGCTGAGACGTACCCGGACATCCGGTCGGCCCGGGCATCCGGTCGGCCCGGTCGGTCCGAGCGGTCCGGGCCGTCTCGGCCGGCGGTCCCGGTTGCGGCATACGCGGGGCACATATGCGTGGGGCATGCGCCCAGGTCCGCGCCCGTGCCTGGGAAGCCGTCTCAGCCATCGGATGAATTGCCGTACCGTCTGCCCAAATTGACCCCTCAGGTCTACTCTGGATCCGTGCCGGAGGACGTGGGGGGCACGCCGTTCCCGGACGGCTGGGAGCCCGACGACGACCACGACCGCGGAGTGTCGGACGAAGAGTTCGCCTCCGTGGTCTTCGACGAGGCCTTCGTACAGGCGGCCGCGGTGCACGAGCCGACCGCCGTCGAACGCCTTCTGGCCGCCGCCCGGGCGAGAGCGGAGGCCTCCGAGGCCGAGGCGCGCCGGGCGCACGGCAGAGGCGAGCGCTATGAGGACGCCTTCGGCCCCGACGGGCGCGTCGGATTCGGCCATGATCCGGAACTGGACGACCTGGGCGACACCGACGACCCCGAAGCATGGGAGCGCCGCTACGGCCCCCACGGCGCGTACGGCAAACACGTCCGCTGGCACCGCCCCGTCGCCTGGGTGCTGGCCCTGCTGATGGGCGTCGGCATGGTCGCGCTCGCCTTCGCGGCGGTCTACCGGGGCGCGTCCTCGGGCGGCAGCCGGGACCAGGTTCCGCCGCCCGCCTCGACCGGCCTGGAACAGGGCGGTGCGGCGGCTCCCTCCGCGTCCGCCGACTACTCCCGGCCAGCCGTTTCGGCGGACCCGCGCACCCCCTGAGCAGTACCCGCCCGCCCCCCGGCCGTCCTGGTGAGAACCTGTCAGAACTTGTCGCGCGGCCGGGCGTTTACCTGGGCTCCCGGAGACCTACTCTGAAGATATGGGAGGGCCTGGAGACCCACCCGAGGGGACACCCGAGGGCGGCCCCGGAGGTGGAGAGGACGAGTACCGATCCGTCGTCTTCGACGAGTCGTTCGTCCGCGCTGCCCGCCTCCAGGAGTACTCCGCGCACGAGCGCATGGCCGACCACGCCCCCGCCGTGCGCCGCCGCCCGCCCCTGCGCCGGGGCGTGTCCCGGCAGGCGCTGATCCTGGTCCTGCTGATCGCCGTCGCCTTCGGCACCGCGATCTATATGGGCGTACGGCACCCCTACCAGAACCCTGCCGCCCGGCAGCCCGTCGAGCCCCTGCGGATGACCGTCATCCCGCTCGCCCCCGAGGGCAAGGTGCCCGGCCACACCGATCCCGAGTACTTGTACGCGCACAGTCCGGCCGCGCAGTTCCGTCTCGGCGCCGAGGGCATACCGCTGCCCGCCTCCCGGCGAACGGCTCACTTCTCGGACAGCCAGGTCGTCAGTGCCCTGACCACCGCCAAGGACTACATCGTCCGGTCCTCGCTCTACCCGGAGGTCATCACCGGCCAGGAGGTCCGCCCCGTGCGCGTCCTCCTCGACTCCGACCAACTCGACCAGTTCGACGAGAGTTTCGCCCATCCGACCGCGGACGGGCGGCACGCGCCGACCGGATGGCTGGTCCGCTTCGACCCGGCCGGCGCCGAGCTGGCCGACCGCAAGATCCGGGTCCAGGGCACCCTGCAGGCCGCCGAGACCGACTCGTCCACGCTCGAGGTCACCGCCGACCACACCTTCGTGTACGCGTTGCGGCCGGCCGGTGCCGACGACAAGGCCGAGGCGTCGCTGTTCACCGTCCGGCGCGAGCTGCACTTCCGCTTCGACCGCGACGACCTGCGCCTGCACACCGCCCAGCTCGTCGTCTCCTACGTCCAGGCCGGCCCCCTGTCGTGCGCAGAGGACTCGACGAACCATCTGCGCCCGCTGCTCTACGGCCAGACCGCGAAGGCGGGCGGCCCGGCCGGCACGGACCCCTACGCGACGGGAAGCGCCACGGCACTGTGCGGGTCGTTGGCGACGAGCGCGCAGCCCAAGGCGTGAGCCGTACGACCCGCCGGGCGTGAGTCGTGGGGTCCGCCGGGTGAGCCGTACGTCCGCCGGGCGTGAGCCGTGGGGTCCGCCGGGTGAGCCGTACGTCCGCCGGGCGTGAGCTGCAGGGTCCGTCAGGTGCCCCGTAGGATCCGCCGGGCGTGAGCCGTGGGGTCCGCCGGGTGAGCCGTACGTCCGCCGGGCGTGAGCCGTAAGGACCGCCGGGTGAGCCGTCAGGTCACGCCGTGTGAGCCGTACGGTTCACCCTGCACCCTCGTACCGCAGGTCAGTCGTCCTCGCGGGGCGGCGTGTCCGTCGGGGGCTGGTCTGTCGGCGGCTGGTCCTGCGGCGCGGAACCTGTGAAGCCGCCGAAGCCGCGCCGCACCCGGCCGCCCAGGTCCCCGGCCCCGCCTGCGAGGTCCGTGACCAGCTTCATCAGCGGGTCCTTGGAGCTCTTCACATGGGTGGCGTAGTGCGCCGCCGACTCGCGGAACGAGTCCGAGACCGAGGAGTCCTTGTCCTCGTTGCGCCGGGGGTAGTGGCCGTCCATGATCCGCTGGAAGTCGCGGGACTCGGACCACTTCTTCAGCTCGGCCGCGCGCACGGTGGTGAAGGGATGGGAGCGGGGCAGCACATTGAGGATCTTCAGCACGGAGTCGCGCAGGTCGCCCCCCGCCTCGTAATCCTCGGCCTGCTGCAGGAACGCGTCCACGTTCATCTCGTGCAGGTGGTTGCCGCCCGCGATCTTCATCAGGCCGCGCATCGAGGCCTTCAGGTCCTGCCCGACGAGGAGGCCCGCGCGGTCGGCGGACAGCTCCGACTTGCGGAACCACTCGCGCAGCGCGGTCACGATCGCCATGATCGCGAGGTTGCCCAGCGGGATCCAGGCGATCCGTATGGCCAGGTTGGTCAGGAACAGCAGGATGGTCCGGTAGACGGAGTGGCCGGACAGGGCGTGGCCCACCTCGTGCCCGATGACCGCCCGCATCTCCTCCTCGTCGAGCAGCTCGACGAGTCCCGTGGTGACGACGATGATCGGCTCGTCCAGGCCGATGCACATCGCGTTCGGCTGGGGGTCCTGGTTGACGTACATCGGCGGGACCTTCTCCAGGTCCAGGATGTAACAGGCGTCCCTCAGCATGTCGTTGAGGTGGGTGAACTGCTGGTCCGAGACGCGCACCGAGTCGGACAGGAACAGCAGCCTGAGGCTGCGCTCGGGCAGCAGGCCGCTGAGCGCCTTGAAGACCGTGTCGAAGCCGCTCAGCTTGCGCAACGCCACCAGGGCCGAGCGGTCGGCCGGGTGCTCGTACGCGCGCGAGGAGATCCCAGGGAAGCGCCTGCGCTGCCGGCTCGGTACATGCTCGTGCCCGTTGTGCTCGTGGCCGTCGTCGGACATGTCTCCCCCATGTGCGTGTGTGTGGTCCTTTGCGGACCCTTGTGCGGCCCTTTGCGCCCCCGAAGCAGAGCCCAGCCTAGGCGGAGATACCGTGGACGGGCAGTGCAGTGAAGGAGTCCCGCCATGGAACACCACCCCGCTTCCGCCTGGCTCACCGAGGCCGCGAGCGCCGCCGAGCAGCAAGGGGCGGGCAATCTGCTCCGGGTCGTGCTGATCGTGATGGTGCTGGGCTGTGGGCTGACCGCTTGGTTCGTGCTGCGCGGCTACAAGCGGAAGGACGACTGAGCGCGGGGGAAGGTTCCCCCACGGTGGAGTCGGGGTGATCGCCTCCGACCCGCCCGCTTACGATGGGCCGACATCTTTATCCCGCCCACACCGGATAGGTCCGCCGAAGATGAGCTTCCACAGCACCGCTGCCCAGTTGGTCACCCTCGCCGCAGAGGGCGAGGAGCACGGCGGCAACCACGAGAGCCTCAGCCCCTACCTCACCGGTGGCGGCGCCCTCTTCATCCTGCTGCTCCTGCTCTGGGTCACCACCCGCTTCAACCGCGACCGCTGATCCCGGCAAAAGCCCCTTTCCGGGGCGTCCGGGAGATCTGCCGGCCGAGGCTCTCAGGCCGGGCCGGTAGGGTCTGCACGCATGGGAGAGCAGGACATGCCTACCGGTCCGGCGAATGACACCACGGACGACACGGCGAACGGCGCGGCGAACGGTGCGGAGAACCGTGCGTCGAGCGGCGCCGGCAGCCGTTCGGCCGGTGGCCCGGGAAATGGCCCGTCGAACCCGGGCAAGCGCCGCCTGGGCGTCATGGGCGGAACGTTCGACCCGATCCACCACGGGCACCTGGTGGCGGCCAGTGAGGTCGCCGCGCAGTTCCACCTCGACGAGGTGGTGTTCGTGCCGACCGGCCAGCCCTGGCAGAAGAGCCACCGCAGCGTCTCCCCGGCCGAGGACCGCTATCTGATGACGGTCATCGCCACCGCCGAGAATCCGCAGTTCTCCGTCAGCCGCATCGACATCGACCGCGGCGGCCCGACCTACACCACGGACACGCTGCGCGACCTGAAGGCGCTCAACCCCGACACCGACCTCTTCTTCATCACCGGCGCCGACGCCCTCGGCCAGATCCTGACCTGGCGGGACGCGGAAGAGCTGTTCTCCCTCGCGCACTTCATCGGGGTCACCCGGCCGGGCCACGTCCTGTCCGACCCGGGCCTCCCGGAGGGCGGCGTCTCGCTCGTCGAGGTCCCCGCCCTCGCCATCTCCTCCACGGACTGCCGTGCGAGAGTCGCCAACGGAGACCCCGTCTGGTATCTGGTGCCGGACGGAGTTGTGCGCTACATCGACAAGCGAGAGCTGTACCGCGGCGAGTGAGCCGAGAGGGGCACCCGGTGAACGACCGATACGACGCGGGGTACGAGGGCGGCCCGTACGAACTCGTCGGCTACGACGAGTACGGCCGGCCGGTGTACCAGCAGGTCCCGTCGCAGCAGTCTCCACAACAGCAGTCTCCGCAGCACTCGTACGACCCGTACGCGCAACAGGGCTACGGATACGACCCGTACGCGGCGGGCGGGCAGCAGTCCGCGCCCGGGTACGACCCGTACGGCACGGGCCGTCCGGGGCCCGTCCCCCCTTACGACCCCTACGCCACGGGTACCCACCAGGGCGTCGGGCCCACGACGGCGTACGACCCCTACGGCCAGACCGCCACCAGCGGCCAGCAGCCCCGCGTCGCCGAACAGACCGCCTACATCCCGCAGCAGACCGGCCCGTCCGGGCAACCGGACGCCCCGGCCCGGCCGGGAAGAGAGTTCGGCGGCGAACCGGAGAGCGGGTACGGCAGCGGGACCGGACGAGAGCACGGCTCCGAGGCCGAACGGGACTACCGCACCGAGCAGTTCGCCTTCGTCGATCAGCCCGACGGTGACTCCGAGGACGTCATCGACTGGCTGAACTTCACCGAGAACCGCACCGAACGCCGGGAGGAGGCCAAGCGCCGGGCCCGCAGCCGTCTCGTCGCGCTGGCCGTCGTCCTCGCGCTGGTCGCCGCCGGCGGCGTCGGCTACCTCTGGTACGCGGGGAAGCTGCCCGGCCTGTCCTCGTCCGGTTCGAAGACCGGCACCGCCACCGCCTCGGGCGCGCAGAACC
The DNA here is from genome assembly GCF_055595715.1 of Streptomyces sp. NPDC040410. Lineage (NCBI taxonomy): Bacteria > Bacillati > Actinomycetota > Actinomycetes > Kitasatosporales > Streptomycetaceae > Streptomyces > Streptomyces sp. NPDC040410. The sequence goes on along the minus strand of NZ_JBVIVK010000005.1, from coordinate 284,297 downwards.
GGGACGTGATCGTCGTCCACCTGCACAACACCAAGAAGGGCGGCACCTCCACGGCGCTGCTCGTCGACAACACCACCACCAGGCAGGGCACCACGGTCCTGCTGCCCAACTCCCTCTCCCTGACGGACGACAACGGCTCCGCGACCACCCTCGCCAAGTCGGTCGAGGACGACGGCTCCTCGGGCACGCGCGACTCCCTCGACACCGTCCTCGGCACCGACATCGAGGGCACCTGGCGCCTGGACACCCCGTACCTGCAGAACCTCGTCGACCTCGTCGGCAACATCGAGGTCGACACCAACGCCGACGTCCCCGACCCGGATGCCAGGAAGAAGGGCGCCTCGCCCCTCGTCAACCAGGGCAAGGACCAGACGCTCAGCGGCAAGATGGCCGTGGCCTACGCCACCTACCGAGCCTCCGGCGAGGCCCAGAACGGGCAGCTGGAGCGGTTCGGACAGGTCATGCAGGGCGTGCTGCGCAAGCTGTCCTCCGACCCGGCCGGCGCGACCACCACGGTGCAGACGCTCGCCCAGATCCTCGACCCGTCGCTGACCGACAAGGACCTCGGCACCTTCCTCGCCAAGCTCGCCGACCTCGCCAAGGGCGGCGACTACAAGACCGCCCTGCTGCCCGTCCAGACCGACGGCACGCTGAGCGCCCAGACCAGCGCCAGCGTCGTCAAGGACGTGCTCGGCGGGAGTGCGAAGAGCCCCGATCAGGGGTCGGCGGTCCGGGTCTCCGTCCAGAACGCCAGCGGCACCAAGGACAACACCGAGAAGGCCCGCGTCGTGCTCCTCAACGGCGGCTTCACCTTCCTCGAGGGCGGCACGGCTTCATCCGCCCAGGCCACGTCCAAGATCCTCTACGCGGACGCCGCCGACAAGGAGAACGCCACCGAGGTCGCCAAGACCCTGGGCCTGCCCACCAGCTCCGTGACCAAGGGCAACGTGTCCGCGAACGCGAACGTCTCGGTGGTCCTCGGCCAGGACTACAGGCCCTCGTCGTCCTAGACGGAAGACGGTGCCCCACGTGAACCAACAATCACGTGGGGTGCCGTCTGCGGTCCGTGAGACCCTTGATGCCAAGTGACCGCCGACGGAAAGCCTTGTAGTGACCGCCACTGACCGCTCTCTCGAGCTCATCAACACCGCCGCACAGGCGGCCGCCGACAAGCTCGCCCACGACGTCATCGCCTACGACGTCAGCGACGTCCTGTCGATCACGGACGCCTTCCTGCTGGCCTCCGCCCCCAACGACCGCCAGGTCAAGTCGATCGTCGACGAGATCGAGGAACGGCTCCTGAAGGAGCTCGGCGCCAAGCCGGTGCGCCGCGAGGGCGACCGCGAGGCCCGCTGGGTCCTGCTCGACTACGTCGACATCGTCGTCCACGTCCAGCACAGCGAGGAGCGCGTCTTCTACGCCCTGGAGCGGCTGTGGAAGGACTGCCCCGAGCTCGAGCTGCCCGCCGACGCCAAGGCGACCCGCGGCAAGGCCGAGGAGCACGCCAAGCTGCAGTCCGAGGAGGACGCCGGAGACTTCGGGGAGCTGCGGTGAGTGCCCCCCAGGCAGCCGGGGCCGGCCGCAGGCCGGGCCCGGGCCGGCGCGTCATTCTGTGGAGGCACGGCCAGACCTCCTGGAACGTGGAGCGCCGCTTCCAGGGCACCACGGACGTCGAGCTGACCGAGACGGGCGTCGGCCAGGCCCGCCGGGCCGCCCGGCTGCTCGTCTCCCTGAAGCCCGACGCGATCGTCGCATCCGACCTCCAGCGGGCCGCGAAGACCGCCGCCGAGCTCGCCGAGCTCACCGGCCTGGACGTGGCCCACGACGAGGGCCTGCGCGAGACCTACGCGGGCGTCTGGCAGGGCCTGACGCACGAGGAGATCATCGCCCGGTACGGCGAGGAGTACACCGCGTGGAAGCGCGGTGAGCCGGTGCGCCGCGGCGGCGGCGAACTGGAGACCGAGGTCGCCGACCGCGCCGCACCCGTCGTGCTCCGGCACGCGGAGAAGCTCCCCGAGAACGGCACGCTCGTCGTGGTCAGCCACGGCGGCACGATCCGCACCACCATCGGGCGTCTCCTCGGCCTGGAGGCCCACCACTGGGAGAGCCTCGGCGGCCTCTCCAACTGCTGCTGGTCCGTCCTCGGTGAGGGCGCTCGGGGCTGGCGCCTCCTCGAGCACAACGCGGGCACCCTCCCGGAGCCGGTGCTCGGCGACGACGACTGAACGGCGTGGGTCGAGCGCCGTTCCAGCCCCGGGACCCGGATTTCACTTTCCGGCAGGTCGCAGGCTAAAGTTCTTCTTGTTCGCCCCGCCGAGCGGGGCGAAAACACCATGCGGCTCCGCCGCGTGGCACAAGGGGCTATAGCTCAGTTGGTAGAGCGCCTGCATGGCATGCAGGAGGTCAGGAGTTCAATTCTCCTTAGCTCCACAGATCGACACTCTGTTGAGTTGTCAAAGATCGCTTGTGAAGATCCCGCCCCCTTCAGGGGGCGGTTTTTTCATTCCGCCGGTGCCCACCATTCCTTCGTCGGGGGCCACAGCGTCTCCCGCCGCTCCCTCAGCAAAGCCGCGCGCCGTGCGGTCTCCTCGTCGTCCGGCGTGTAGACCACGATCCGGCACTCCGGCATGCCGTTGACCGACAGCGACACCGACGTCATCCGCAGCTCACCGAGCCCGGCGTGCCGGAACACCTTCACCCGCCGCCCGGGCTCCGCCACGTCACCGCTCTCCCACAGCCGGGCGAACAGCGGGCTCGCCGCGGACAGCCCCCGTATGAAGCCCTCCCACGCCGGCTCCCCGGCATGCAGCCCGTACGAGGCCCTCAGTGTCGCCACCATCATGGGCAACTCGGTCTCCCGGGACACCAACGGGCAGGCCTCCTCCGACACCGTGAACAACTTCCACAGCGCGTTGCGAGGGCGGCCGGCCGGCGCCGGCTCGGAGTAGAACAGCTCGCGGTAGGCGGGGTTCGCGGCCAGGATGTCGTACCGCGAGTTGTAGACCACCGCCGGGCGTGGGTCGAGGGCGTCGATGATGCCCCGGATCTCCGGCCCCACCGTCTGCGCGAGGGCCTCCGGGGTGTGTGCGTACGGCACTTCGGCGAGGTGGTACAGATGCTCCCGCTCTGGGGCGTCGAGCCGCAGGGTGCGCGCCACGGCGTCCAGGACCTGCGCGGAGGCGTTGATCGGCCGGCCCTGTTCGAGCCATGTGTACCAGGTCACGCCGACGCCCGAGAGCTGGGCGACCTCCTCGCGGCGCAGCCCTGGAGTGCGTCGCCGCAAGCCCGGCGGCATGCCCACGTCGGCCGGTGTCACCCGGGCGCGCCTGCTGCGCAGGAACGCGGCCAGTTCGGGTCGGCGTCGCTGTGTCGTCCCCATCGTCACATCCCCCATCGTCGACGCCCCGCTCGTCCCCTGCCAGGTGCTGTCAGTACCAGCATCAGCGGGCACTCGGCACCCGTATTGGTATGTCGCCAGGCTCGACGGCATGACGACAACACCCAGGACGGGAACGGGTCCTTCACCCGTTCCAAGTCCTGCCATCAGTAAAGCGCCCGCCACTGACAGAGGACCGCGGCCGCTGCTCGCGGCCGTGCTCGCGGCCCAGTTCATGGCACTGCTCGACGTGTTCATCGTGAACGTCGCGGCCCCCACCATCGGTTCCGAACTCCACGCCTCGGGCGCCGACTTGCAGCTGGTGATCGCCGGATACGCCATCACGTACTCCGTCCTGCTGATCACCGGCGCGCGCCTCGGCGACCGGCTCGGTCACGGGCGGGTCCACCTCGCCGGCCTCGCCCTGTTCACCGCCGCCTCGCTCGCCTGCGGTCTGGCCCAGGGAGCCACCGAGCTGATCGTGTTCCGGCTCGTCCAGGGCGCCGGGTCGGCGGTGATGATCCCGCAGGTGCTCAGCCTGATCCAGCGCAACTTCACCGGTGAGGCCAGGGTCAAGGCCCTCGGCTCCTACTCGGCGGTCCTCGCCGTCGGCGCGGCGGCGGGGCAGGTGGTCGGCGGCGTCCTGGTCAGCGCCGACTTGTTCGGCACCGGCTGGCGGCCCGTCTTCCTCGTCAACGTGCCGGTGGGCCTCGTTCTCCTGGTCGTCGGCAGGCGCGTCCTGCCGCGGGACGGCGCGGCGGAACGGGAGCGGGCGCGCGGCCTCGACCTGCCGGGTCTGGTGCTGATCGGCGCGGCCGTGTCGCTGTTCACGGTGCCGCTGGTGCTGGGGCAGGAGAAGGACTGGCCGCTGTGGTCCTGGCTGTCGCTGGCGGGGGCCGTGGTCGTCTTCGGACTGTTCAGCGGCTACGAGTCACGGCTGGCCCAGCGCGGCGGGACCCCGCTGATCGCGCCTCGCGTGCTGCGTCACCCCGGCATGGGCCTCGCCGTCTTCCGGATCATGGCGGTCATGGCCGTCAACGGCGGCTTCCTGTTCGCGCTCACCCTGCACGTCCAGGGCGGCCTCGGCTACAGCGCGCTGCGGGCCGGCCTCACCTTCGCGCCGACCGCGGTGGTCTTCGGGCTGGTCGGCCTGACCTGGCGCAACTGGCCCGCCTCCTGGCAGCGCGCACTGCCCCCGGCCGGGTTCGTGCTCGCCGCCGTGGCTTTGGCGGGCGTGGGCCTCGTACTGAAGGGCGGCGACGAGGGTGGCGCCCCGCTCTACGGCGCGTACGCCGGCGTGGGCGTCGGACTCGCGCTCGCTTTCAGTCCGACGCTCACCAGGGCGCTGGCCACGGTCCGCCCCGAGGACGCGGCGGACGCGAGCGGCCTGCTCGCGACGGTCACCCAGCTCGGTCAGCTGATCGGCGTCGCCGCGTTCGGCACACTGTTCCTGAACCGGCTTGAGTCACTCGGGGCCTCCGGGGCGTATACCTCTGCGGAGGCGCTTTTGGCGTGCATGTTCGCGCTGGCCGGGACGGCCGCGGTGGGTGCCGTGTCCGGACTGGTACTGAGGCGTCGCTGACCGTATTGGTCCGGTCGTGGCAGAATCAAACGGCCGGAAGGGGGCGCGGCCCGACGGGAGGGAGCAGTGATGCCTGCGAGCATCTTCGAGGAGGTCGGCCACCTCCTCGAAGCAGCGTCGGCACGGGACACGGTCACCCGTCTCAGCTGCCCTTCCTGCGGTTCCGTCCGTGTGGCCCAAGTACTCGGCGACAACGGCGGAATCTCCTACGTGTGCACGGCCTGCGGCCACAGCTGGAGCTGATCGATGGGTGCACACAGGCGAAAGTGCGACTGGTGTGGCAGCGGCACGCCCATCGTCCGGGACATGGAGCCGGTCAATCCCGACTACCAGTACTGGTGCGAGGAATGCGCGCGGGCGCTGATCATAAAAGGCGACCCGATCGAGACGTACCGCGAACTGGAGGGCGAGCCGATCTACGGCCGGCTCCTCGAGGAGCACTGCACCCTGAAGCGGTTCTACTCGTTCGTCACGGCTTGACGCCGACATCGCGTAAATCCGACAAAAGTGCCGAATCCGCGCAGAACGGAAACGATTTGGTGCTGCACCCGGTGGACCGTGTAATGTTGGCGTCGCCGCCTGGGAAACCGGCCGGAACACCACAAGGGGCTATAGCTCAGTTGGTAGAGCGCCTGCATGGCATGCAGGAGGTCAGGAGTTCAATTCTCCTTAGCTCCACGGAAGTCGAAGGCGGGTCATCCGATCGGATGACCCGCCTTCGACGTGTGTACAGGGCTGTTCGCCTGCGACGGTCGAACGTCGGGCCGCCCTGTGCGGACGGCCCGGCGCCGGTGCGCTCAGCGGCCCAGGGCGCGGCGCCCGCGGCCCTGGGAGAGCACCGGCAGGTTGCGGGACGGCGCCTGGGAGCGCGTGTCCTCCTCGATGCGCAGGGCGAGTGCCGGGCAGCGGCGCACCGCGCGTAGAGCCTTGGCCTCAGCGAAGCGCGGCACCTTCGCCTGGGCGACGGTGGGGAAGCCGTCGGCGCCGAGCTGGAAGACCTCCGGGAGGATGTCCGCGCACAGGCCGTGGCCCCGGCACAGCGTCCAGTCGACGAAGATCTTCTGACGGCTGGGACCGTTCTCCTCGGGCTCGCCGCCGCCCGGGATGCCCGTCGGCAGCTGGCCGCCCTCGAAGAGCGGCAGAACGCCCTCCACGGGTCGTCCGCAGCCGTTTCCGAGGACGTGTGCGGCCAGGTCGTCCGTGAAGGCCTTGATGGTGGACTCCAGGAACATCGCGGAGCCGTCGGGGTGCGAGCACGCGCCACGCCGCTTCACGTTCTTGGCGACCTGCTTGAGAGCCTCCAGGGCCGCCGGTCCGCCGCCGTTGATGATGTCCTCCATGCCGCGCGCCGCGGCCGGCAGACCGAGGTAGCAGGGACCGCACTGTCCGGCGCTCTCCTCGGCCAGCCACTGGGCCACGCGCAGCGACTCGCCCAGCGGGCAGGTCTCCTGGCTGATCGGCAGGATCGCGCCCGCGCCCAGCGAACCGCCCACCGCGTCCAGGGAGTTGCGGGAGACGATCGCCTCGTTGACCGTCGCCGCGTCGATCCACTTGCCGTGGTAGCCGCCCGTCAGCACGCCCTGCGGGACGGGCGGGGCGCCGGCCAGCTGAAGGACGTAGCGCAGCGGCACGCCCGTCGGCACCTCGATCACCATGGGGCGGGCGACCGCTCCGGAGACCGTGAGCATGACGGTGCCCGGCTCGTCGTACAGGCCGGTGTTGCCATAGCGCTCGGGGCCGATGCGGGCGGCGATCGCCAGCTGCGCGAACGTCTCGGCGTTGGACAGCAAGGTGGGCGCGCCGCCGACGCCGCTCTGCGAGGCGCTGATCTTGCGTCCCGGCGGGATCGCCGGACCGCCGTCGATGGAGCGGATCAGCGACGCGGCGGCGCCGGTGACCATGCGCACCGGATTGCGCTGCACGCTCGCGCGCAGCGCCGACCTCCGGCTGTTGCTGAGACCACGCTCGGCGAGCGCCGACTCCATCGAGCGCTGTGTGGACTCACGGGTGACCCCCACCACGAGCGTGCGGGCACCCAGTGCCTCCGCCGCCAGCAGCGCGCCGTCCAGAATGAGGTGCGGGGCACGGTTGATCAGCACCGTGTCCTTGCGGCAGGCCGGCTCGTCCTCACTGCCGTTGACGACGACGACCGGCCGCACTCCGCGCTTGATCGCCGACTCGGCGACCGATCGCAGCTTCTTGTGGAAGGGGAAGCCCGCGCCGCCGCGGCCCCTCAGGTTGATGTTCTCGGCGAGCTTCGCGAGCTGCTCGCCGCCCATGGGTTCGAGCGGCCCGTGCACCTTGAGGTGCATGGGCAGATCAAGTCTTTCGACAAGGTCGAAGCCCGACGTGAGCTGGGGAAGGCCGACCACGCGGACTTCCGGGACGTCGGGCAGGGCCTCGTTCACCTATAGCCTCCGGAAGGCGTGTTCCAAGGTTCGCCCGAACCCGGTGCGTCGAAGTCGTAGCCGGCACCGGGCGATGGTTCAGTGGCGGGACCGCTGTTGTACGTGTCGTTCGGGTTGTACGTGCCGTAGAGGGTGTTCGACTCACCTGTGTCGTACACATCACGCCCGCCGTACCCGCCTGCGTCCGGATTGCCATAGGGCGGGATGTTGTATCCGGTGTCCTGGAACGGGTCGTAGGCCGACGGGGGCGCCTCGCCGACGGGCGGCGGCGACGGGATCGGCCAGCTGCCGGACGTGCTGCCGCCGTTGTCGACGCGCGGGATCGCCTCCGTGGGCTGCATGTCCAGCGGCAGGTCCATGCGGGCGGTCTGGTCGGCCCGGAAGGGCTGCTGCGGACGCTGCGGTGCCGACACGGCCCGGTAGGCGGCCGCGAAACCGTTCGAGGGGGGCTCCGGCGCGGCGGGCGCCTCGTACTGGGGCGCCGACGCGCGCTGCTGCGCGGCCCGCTGGTTCTGGTAGCCCGGCACGGCGGACTCCGCCACCCTGGCCCTGCTCGCTTCCAGGTCCTCCCGGCCCGGCCGCTCCTCGGTGCCCAGGACCGCGGCGATCCGGTCGGCGACCTTGCGCTTGACCGGCCGGGGTGCCGCGCGTAGAGCGAGCGCCGCGGCGACCCCGATCACGCACAGCTCGTACGACACCATGAAGAACGTCTTCGCCGGGCGCCCGGCGAACAGGCCGTGGATCAGGGCCGCGCACCAGGCCGGGTAGGCCAGCATGTGCATCGCGCGCCAGCGCGCGGCGACGGGTGCCGGGGACGCGAACTGGTTGCGCAGCGCGCCGGTGATGCCCACGAAGATCATGAGCAGGGCGGCCAGGGAGCCCAGGCCGATGAGTCCGGCGCTGCCGGTGACGCCGAGGCTGAAGGGGATCAGCGCGGCGACGAGGACGGTGTGCTCCAGCGCCAGCTTGATGGTGATGTGTACCAGGAGGAACGCGATCGAGCCCGCGGCGGTCACCCGGTGGACACCCTGCGCGATGATCCGCTGGCGGGTGTTGAGGATCATCCGGTCCTGGGCCACAAGTCCCCAGATCACCGAGCAGGTGAGGGAGACGAGCGACAGAACGCCCGCACCGAAGTTGAGGAAGTCCTGGAGCCACGTGCCTCCGAGCAGGACGACCACGGGTATGAGCAGCAGTACGACAGCGGTCGCCATCCCGTAGGCCGACCGGCCGGGTTTGGGGAGCGAGCTGTCACTGAGACGAGGGTTCATGGGGGCAACTCCGAGCAGTTCGGGAAAGCGGTCCCGCTGTCGCACTCTAAGCGGCGCCATACCGGTGGGTACGGCGTTTGAGTTATTGCGTTGTTATCAAAGGGCGATGGGGTCGTTGTGATGTCCCATAGCGGCTGTTACGCGAAGTAACTTTGACCTGAGTTCTGTTTTTGTCGGATGATGTTGAAGTGACCCATGGGGGTCCGCGGGAGCGACACCCGGCGGCAAGGAGGCATACGTAAGCGCGTCGCGGCGCGCTCAGTGCCTGCGGTACCCTAACGCCATGCGTGCCGTACGCCTTCTGCTTAGCGAGCCGCGCTGATCAGTCCCGACCGCCGGTATCGGGTGGTTCGGAATCGGCGCGGCGTCCCCTCCTGTGCGAGGGGATTTTTCGTTTCTTGAATGTCGCAGCCGCTGGCAGAGACGATCGATGGAGCTTTGAGGATCATGAGCGAGACGAACCCCACTGCCGCCGCTGCCGTGTCGGTGGAGGCAGCGCCGCACCGCTACACGGCCGCCGTGGCGGCCGAGATCGAGGCACGCTGGCAGGACTTCTGGGAAGCCGACGGCACCTACGCGGCGCCGAACCCGAGCGGTGACCTGGCGGGCGACCCCGCACTGGTCGCCCGGCCCAAGAAGTTCATCATGGACATGTTCCCGTACCCCTCCGGTGCGGGCCTGCACGTCGGTCACCCCCTGGGCTACATCGCCACCGATGTATTCGCCCGGTTCCAGCGGATGACCGGCCACAACGTCCTGCACACCCTCGGCTTCGACGCCTTCGGCCTGCCCGCCGAGCAGCACGCCGTGCAGACCGGCGAGCACCCCCGGGTCACCACCGAGGCGGCCATCAACAACATGACGTCCCAGCTGCGCCGGCTGGGCCTGGGCCACGACAAGCGCCGGTCGTTCGCCACGATCGATCCGGACTACTACAAGTGGACCCAGTGGATCTTCCTGCAGATCTTCAATTCCTGGTACGACGACGAGGCCAAGAAGGCCCGCCCGATCTCCGAGCTGATCGACCGGTTCGAGTCCGGTGAGCGCGCCGTACCGGGGGACACGCGCGCGTGGAGCGAGCTGAGCGCCGCCGAGCGCGCCGACGTCCTGAGCGGGTTCCGCCTGGCGTACGCCTCCGACGCGCCGGTCAACTGGTGCCCCGGCCTGGGCACCGTGCTGGCGAACGAGGAGGTCACCGCCGACGGCCGGTCCGAGCGCGGCAACTACCCGGTCTTCAAGGCCAAGCTGCGCCAGTGGAACATGCGGATCACCGCCTACGCCGACCGGCTGCTGGACGACCTGGACGCGCTGGACTGGCCCGAGGCCATCAAGCTGCAGCAGCGCAACTGGATCGGCCGCTCCGAGGGCGCCCGTGTCGACTTCCCGATCGACGGCGAGCGCATCACGGTCTTCACCACGCGTCCGGACACCCTGTTCGGCGCGACCTACATGGTGCTGGCACCCGAACACCCGCTGGTCGAGAAGTTCACCCCGGCCGCCTGGCCCGAGGGCACCCACGACGTGTGGACCGGGGGCCACGCCACACCGGCCGAGGCCGTCGCCGCCTACCGGGCGCAGGCCGCCACGAAGTCCGACGTCGAGCGGCAGGCCGAGGCCAAGGACAAGACCGGTGTCTTCATCGGCGCGTACGCGACCAACCCGGTCAACGGCGAGCAGGTCCCGGTCTTCATCGCCGACTACGTCCTGATGGGCTACGGCACCGGCGCGATCATGGCCGTCCCGGCGGGCGACCAGCGCGACTTCGAGTTCGCGCGCGCTTTCGAGCTGCCGGTCCACTGCATCGTCGAGCCGACCGACGGCCGGGGCACCGACACGTCGACGTGGGACGACGCCTTCGGGTCGTACGACGCGAAGATCATCAACTCCTCCAACGACGACGTCTCCCTGGACGGCCTGGGCGTCGCCGACGCCAAGGCGCGCATCACCGAATGGCTGGAGCGCGAGGGCATCGGCGAGGGCACCGTCAACTTCCGCCTGCGCGACTGGCTGTTCAGCCGTCAGCGCTACTGGGGCGAGCCCTTCCCGATCGTCTACGACGAGGAGGGCGTCGCGCACGCCCTGCCCGAGTCGATGCTGCCCCTGGAACTGCCGGAGGTCGAGGACTACTCGCCGCGCACCTTCGACCCGGACGACGCCGACACCCAGCCCGAGACGCCGCTGTCGCGCAACGAGGAGTGGGTCAACGTCACCCTGGACCTGGGCGACGGGCCGAAGAAGTACCGCCGTGAGACCAACACCATGCCCAACTGGGCCGGTTCCTGCTGGTACGAGCTGCGCTACCTGGACCCGCACAACGACCAGAAGCTGGTCGACCCGGAGATCGAGCGGTACTGGATGGGTCCGCGCGAGGGCCGGCCACTCGGCGGCGTCGACCTGTACGTCGGCGGCGCCGAGCACGCCGTACTGCACCTGCTGTACGCGCGCTTCTGGTCCAAGGTCCTGTACGACCTGGGGCACGTGTCCTCGGCCGAGCCGTTCCACAAGCTGTTCAACCAGGGCATGATCCAGGCCTACGTCTACCGCGACAGCCGTGGCATCGCGGTGCCGGCCGCCGAGGTGGAGGAGCGCGACGGCGCGTACCACTACCAGGGCGAGAAGGTCTCCCGGCTGCTGGGCAAGATGGGCAAGTCCCTGAAGAACGCGGTCACTCCGGACGAGATCTGCGCCGAGTACGGGGCCGACACGCTGCGTCTGTACGAGATGGCGATGGGCCCGCTGGACGTGTCGCGGCCGTGGGACACGCGCGCGGTGGTGGGCCAGTACCGGCTGCTGCAGCGGCTGTGGCGCAACGTGGTCGACGAGACGACCGGCGAGGTGACCGTAGTCGACGCCGAGCCCGACGAGGAGACGCTGCGTGCCCTGCACAAGGCGATCGACGGGGTGCGCCAGGACCTGGAGGGCATGCGGTTCAACACCGCCATCGCCAAGGTCACCGAGCTGAACAACCACCTGACCAAGGCGGGCGGCGCGGTGCCGCGCTCCGTCGCGGAGCCCCTGGTGCTGCTGGTGGCCCCGCTGGCCCCGCACATCGCCGAGGAACTGTGGCGCAAGCTGGGCCGCACCGACTCGGTCGTCCACCGGGACTTCCCGGTCGCCGACCCGGCGTACGTCGTGGACGAGAGCGTGACCTGCGTGGTCCAGGTCAAGGGCAAGGTCAAGGCGCGTCTGGAGGTCTCCCCGTCCATCTCCGAGGACGAGCTGGAGAAGGTCGCGCTGGCCGACGAGAAGGTCGTGGCCGCGCTGGGCGGTGCCGGCATCCGCAAGGTCATCGTGCGGGCGCCGAAGCTGGTGAACATCGTCACGACCTGAACGCATGCCGAGGGCACGAGCCGGGGTCGCTGGCCGGGCTCGGGGTAGTCCCCTAAGGGCAGGTTCCGGGTTCTTCCGGAACCCAGAACCTGTTCGTTGCGTTTACCGTTGAAGAGCGGCGTGGCGAGCGTCGCCCGCCGAGGAGGAGCGTCGTGGAACCAGTGATCGCAGTCGTCGCCCTGCTCTTCGTGCTCTTCCTGGCCCTCGGCGCCTACGCCACGGTGAAGGTGGTCGGCGCCGCCAAACGCGGTGTGGACCGCACCGTCACCCAGGCTCGCCGCACGGTCGAGGACCACACACTGCGGGTCAAGTCCTTCGCCCAGCCCGGCCCGGCCGGCGAGATCGCCCAGCTGCGGCTGAAACTGCGCACCTCGATGCGTGCCACACAGGACGCGCTGCACGCGGGCGTGGCCGAGGACGAGTCGCTCAAGGAGTCCCTCGGCCTGTTCGAGCGGCTCAGCGCGCACGGCCACGAACTGGACGCCGAACTCAAGCGCCTGGAGTCCGAACCGGACCGGGCGGCACTCGCCAAGCGGCTGCCCTCGCTGTGCGAACGCACCGAGCGGATCACACACTCGGCGGACTCCCTGCGCTGGGCGGCCCGCGACCGGGCCCGCCGCTTCGCGGACGACGACCTCGACGCGCTGAGCGCGCAGCTCGACGTGGAGTCCGGCGCCCTGCGGCACTGGGCTACGGAGGAGCCGTCATCCCCGCCGCCCCCGTGGCCCGAGGCCCCGGCCACCGACCAGGCAACGGCCCAGCAGGCCTGGGCGGAGGGGCCCCGGTCGCGTCCCGCCGAGGAGCAGACGCGGGCCGCCATCGCTCCAGCCGGCCGCCGCCCCGAGTACCCCTGGCAGAAGAAGGCCCGCCCCGAGAGCACGACTTGATCCGGACACAGCCGCCCCAGGTGAGCGGGGCCGGGCTGCCGCGCGGGCGCTACGCCAGGTAACCTCCAGCTCATGTCCCGCCATGTCGCGATCGTCACCGATTCAACGGCCTACCTGCCGCCGCGGACGATGGAGCGCCACGGCATCACGGCGGTGCCCCTGACCGTGGTTCTCGGCGACCAGGCGCTCGAAGAAGGCACCGAGATCTCGACCCGTTCGCTGGCCCAGGCGCTCCAGAAGCGACGGCCGGTCACCACCTCGCGCCCCAGCCCCCAGCTCTTCGCGGAGACCTACCGCAAGGTAGCCGAGTCCGGTGCCACCGGCATCGTCTCCCTGCACCTGTCCGCGGAGCTGTCCGGTACGTGCGACGCGGCGGTCGTCGCCGCACGTGAGGCACCGGTGCCGGTGCGGGTGGTGGACACCGGGATGGTCGCGATGGCGCTCGGGTTCTGCGCGTTGGCCGCGGCCGAGGCGGCGGAGGCCGGCGGCACGGTGGACGAGGCGGTCACGGTCGCGGAGAAGCGGGCCGCGGGCACGTCCGCCTACTTCTACGTCGACACCCTCGACTATCTGCGCCGCGGCGGGCGGATCGGCGCGGCGCAGGCCCTACTCGGATCCGCGCTCGCCGTGAAGCCGTTGCTGCAACTGAGCGGCGGGCGTATCGAACTCCTGGAGAAGGTGCGGACGGCGTCCAAGGCCATCGCCCGCCTTGAGGAGATCGTGGCCGACCGGGCGGGGGGCGCGCCCGTCGACATCGCCGTCCATCATCTCGCCGCCGCCGACCGGGCGGCGGCCCTGGCGGACCGCTTGCGGGCGCGCGTGCCGGGACTCGCCGACCTGCATGTGAGCGAGGTGGGTGCGGTCATCGGTGCCCACACGGGGCCCGGGTTGCTGGGGGTTGTGGTCTCGCCGCGGTGACGGACGGGATCCTTGGTCTACGGGATGGGTCGCGAGTAACTCGTGTGGGTGGCCGAGTTATCCACAACTAGGCGGTAACCCCCGGAATTTGACCAAGATCATCGCGATGTGCCGAGCTGCCCGATCCTCGTCGCATGGCACTTCGATCACACTCACGCACAGCGACCGCAACCAGCGGACCGGGGCGCGGACCCGCCTCCGACGGCCGAACCCGCCACCGCCGCCCGCCCGTCCGTGACCGGGCCCGCCACCGGCACGCGTCGGCAGACGAACTCCGCCGACGCGCGGAGACGCTCTTCGCCGAACACGCCGGGGAATGGCGGGAGTCGGGGAAGGGACCGCCGGGCAGCGGTTGCCCGGATGCGCCGGATGGCTCGGATGTCCCGGGTGCTCCGAGTGCTCGGGGTGCTCGGCGTGTTACGGACGACGGTGCGGCGGTGAGCCTGGATGTCCCGCGCGGTGGTGTGGCAGTGGACCCCGATGTCGCGCGTTCCGCTGGTGCTGCGGGCTCCCGTGTTCCGTATGCCTGGACAGCTGTGGGCTCAGACATCTTGTCCGGCCGTACGGCCGACGGCTCGGATGTCGTGCACGCCGGTGCGTCTGCGGACCCGGATGTCCTGTACACCGGTGACGGCGCACACCCGGAAGCCCCACGCGTGGCTGGCTGGCGGGAGCGGGTCGGTCCGGCTCTTCGGGAGCGGATGCCGGTGTGGCTGCAGGTGAGGTGTGGCCTGGAGCGGCGGAGCGTGCTCGCGCTGACGGTGCTGCTCGTCCTCGCCGCCGCCTTCGCCGCCCAGCACTTCTGGGCCGGCCGGACCCAGTCCGTCCGAGCGCCCGACGTGGTGCGCGCGGTCGCTCCGTACGCAGAGGGTGACGCAAGGGGCACTGACGGGGAGCCCGCGGCCGGGGAGGCCGGCCCGGCCCCCTCCGCCGGTGCGCCGAACGCCGTGGGCACGGCGGGGACCGAGATCGTGGTGGACGTCAGCGGCAAGGTCCGGGATCCGGGGATCCACAGTCTGCCGGCCGGTTCGCGCGTCGCCGACGCCCTGCGCGCGGCCGGGGGTGTGCGCCCCGGCGCCGACACGGATGGTCTCAACCGCGCCCGCTTCCTCGTGGACGGAGAGCAGGTCATCGTGGGCGGTCCGGCTCCTGCTCAGGGGCCTGGCGTGGGCGATGGCGCGGCCGGGGCTCCGGCGGGAGCGGCACCGGCGGCCCCCGTCTCCCTCAACACGGCCACCGTGGAGCAACTGGACACCCTTCCGGGCGTCGGCCCGGTACTTGCCCAGCACATCGTCGACTACCGCACGCAACACCGCGGCTTCCGCTCGGTGGACGAACTGCGTGAGGTCAACGGCATCGGCGACCGCCGCTTCGCCGACCTGCGAAATCTCGTACGGCCATGAGGCGCGACCCCGCTGACCCACAACAGGGGTCCATGGACCGAGGGCAGGCCGCGGTGCGCGCCGTCACCGGCAAGCGGCTCGGAGTAGCTCACCCGGGACAGGAAGGACCGGCCGACCTACGACTCGTGCCACCCGCCCTCGCGGCCTGGGTGACGGCCGCGCTGATGGTGGACGCCCCGCCGGAGTGGATCACAGGCGTCACGCTCGCATGCCTCGCCGCAGCCGGCGCACTGATGGCGACACGGCGCCACACGCCTACCGACGGCGGGGCGACCGGGCCGGAGCCAGCGTCGGAGCAGGAGCCGGAACCCGAGACGGCGCCGGAGCCGGAACCCGAGACGGCGCCGGAGCCGGAACCCGAGACGGCGCCGGAGCCGGAACCCGAGACGGCGCCGGAGCCGGGATCGGAACCGCCGCCGGGGCTGAAGCCGCAGCCGCCCCCGCCCCCGCCCCCGCCCCCGGAACAGGAACCGGCGCGGGCGCAGGCGCAGGCGCAGGCGCCCACGCCCCCGCTCCCAGCCGCAGCACACCGGCGCGCGCATGGCCGCTCTCAACGCCTCACCTGGCCCCGCGCCTCTGTCGCAGCCGTGCTGCTCTGTGTCAGCGCGGTCGCCGTTTCCGCCGGTCTGCACGGCGCCGATCTGCGGCGCGGACCGGTGCCGACGCTGGCACGGGAGTACGCCACCGTGACCGCAGAGATCGAGATCACCTCCGATCCGCGGATCACCAGACCCCGGATCAGCGGGAATCACATGGCCCCGGCCGCTGTACTGATCAAGGCAGACGTACGACGCGTCGAGGAGGTGAACGGATCGGGGGTGGCGACGCGCACGCCGGTGCTGGTGATCGTCGACGCGGGTCCGCGGGCCAAGGCGGACGGCTCGGCCCGGTCGCCCTGGCTCGGGCTGCTGCCGTCCACGCGGCTGCGCGTCACCGCGCGGCTGGCGCTCCCGACGGCGTCCGGCGACCGGATCGTGGCCGTCCTGCGGGTACGGGACCGGGCGGTGCCGGACGTGGTGAGAGAGCCGTCGGCGCCGCAGCGGCTCGCGGGCCGGCTGCGGGCCGGGCTGCGGGAGGCGACGGACGGGCTGCCCGCGGACACCCGGGCGCTGCTGCCGGGGCTGGTCGTCGGGGACACGTCACGGATCACCCCGGAGCTGGACGAGGCGTTCAAGGAGACGGACCTCGCGCACACGCTCGCGGTATCCGGAAGCAACCTCACCATCCTGCTCGCCCTGCTCCTCGGGCCGCCCGGCCTGGCCCAGCTCGTCGAGCGCCGGGGGATGGCACCCCGGCTCGGACTCCCCCTCAGGGCGACCGCGCTGTTCGGCGGGGCGCTCACGCTCGGCTTTGTCGTCGTGTGCAGACCGGACCCCAGTGTGCTGCGGGCCGCGGCCTGCGGAACCGTGGCCCTGCTCGCCCTCGCGACCGGACGCCGGAGGTCGCTCATCCCCGCACTGGCGACGGCCGTACTCCTGCTGGTGCTGTACGACCCGTGGCTGGCCCGCAGTTACGGCTTCCTGCTCTCGGTCCTGGCCACCGGAGCCCTGCTCACTCTCGCGCCACGCTGGAGTGCGGCGCTGCGGCGGCGCCGGGTTCCGCCGCGATTGGCCGAGGCGTTGGGTGCGGCGGCCGCGGCACAGGCCCTGTGCGCGCCGGTGGTCGCCGTGCTCTCGGCGCGGGTGAGCCTGGTGGCGGTGCCGTGCAACCTGCTGGCGGAGTTCGCGGTGGCACCGGCCACCGTGCTGGGCTTCGCGGCGCTGACGACGGCGCCGGTGCTGATGCCGGTGGCCGAGGCGCTGGCCTGGTGCGCGAGTTGGCCCACCGGGTGGCTCGCCACGATCGCGCGCACCGGGGCGGAGCTGCCGGGCGCGGGGGTGGACTGGCCGGGCAGCTGGACCGGGGCGTTGCTGCTCGCCCTCGTCACGGCGGTGGTCGTGTGCGCGGGCCGGTGGCTGCTCGGCCACCCGTGGCTGTGCGGGGCCTGTGGAGTGCTGCTTCTGCTCGTGGTGGTGCAGCCGCCGCCGTTGACCCGGGTGGTGACGGGCTGGCCGCCGCCGGGCTGGCGGTTCGCGATGTGCGACGTGGGGCAGGGCGACGCGACCGTTCTCGCGGCCGGTGAGGGGACCGGCGTGGTGGTGGACGCCGGACCCGACCCGAAGCTCGCGGACCGGTGCCTGCGCACGCTCGGCGTCACCAGGATTCCGCTGGTCGTGCTGACCCACTTCCACGCCGACCACGTGGCGGGTCTGCCGGGCGTGCTGCGCGGCCGCTCGGTCGGCGCGATCGAGACGACGGGCTTCGGGGAGCCCGTGGACCAGGCGGAGTTCGTACGCAGAGCGGCGGCGGCACGGGGGATCCCCCTGACGCGCGCCGTGGCCGGAGAGCGGCGGCGCACCGGGTCCCTGTCCTGGGAGGTGCTGTGGCCACCGCCGCGTCCGGCGCCAGAACCGGACGGTCCGAACGACGCGAGCGTGGCGCTGATCGCCCGGTCGGCCGGGCTGCGGCTCCTGCTGCTCGGAGACCTCGAACCCCCGGCCCAGCAGGCCCTGTTGAGGACCCCGGCGGGAGCGCGGCTGGGCCGCGTGGACGTGCTGAAGGTGGCCCATCACGGTTCGGCCTACCAGGATCCGGACCTGATACGCCGGGCGGCCCCGCGGCTGGCGCTGATCTCCTGCGGGAGCGACAACCCGTACGGGCACCCGGCTCCTGGCACGGTCGCGGCGCTGCGGGCCGGCGGCGCGGCGGTGCTGCGGACGGACCGGGACGGGGCGCTGGCAGTTACCGGTACGGGCGGCGGGGAGGTGCGCGTGGCGCGAGACTGAGGTCATGAATTCCGCACAGGCCGATGCCTATCTCCGCCGCCTGGGAGCCGAGCGCCCCGCGCGGCCCACCGTCGACGCCTTGCGCGATCTGCAGCTGCGCCATCTGCGGACCGTGCCCTTCGAGAACCTGTCGATCCACCTCGGCGAGCAGATCGTGCTGGAGGAGAAGCAGCTGCTGGACAAGGTGGTGGGCGCGCGACGGGGCGGGTTCTGCTACGAACTGAACGGCGCGTTCGGGACGTTGCTGACCGCGCTCGGCTTCGACGTCACGCTGCTCGCGGCACGGGTGTACGGGGACGAGGGGCGCCTCGGGATCCCGTACGACCACCTTGCGCTGCGGGTGCGGACGGTGGACGGGGACGACTGGCTGGCCGACGTGGGTTTCGGGGCGCACAGCCACTACCCGCTGGCGTTCGGGGAGAGGGGAGAACAGTCGGATCCCGGCGGCGTGTTCCGGATCGCCGAGGCGGAGCCGGACGCGGCCGGGGTGCGGGGCGGGGCCGGAGCGGCGGAGGCGGCGGATCTGGACGTCGTGATGAACGGCAAGGCTCAGTACCGCCTGGAGGTGCGGTCCCGGGTGCTCGGCGACTTCGTTGCCGGGGCCTGGTGGCACAGCACCTCGCCGGTGTCGCACTTCACACGGTCGCTGGTCTGTTCGCGGGTCGCGGAGGACGGAGGGAGGATCACGCTCAGCGGCCGCAGCTTCACGGTGACGGCCCCCGACGGGACGCGTGAGGTGCGCGAACTGGCCGCGGACGCCGAGGTGCTCGCGGTGTACCGGGACCGGTTCGGCATCGAACTCGACCGTGTGCCGGCGGTGCGCGATACCGACCTGGACGGCTGACGGGCCGCCTCCCGCGGGGTGTCCCGTGCGGGTGCCGGACAATGGCCTGCGTGAGTGACGTGAGACATGTGCTGGTGCTGCCCGACCGTGACGCCGCGGAGGAGGCCGCCGAGGCGCTCGGGGAGCGGTTCGGGCTGGACGAGGAGCCGCGGCTCGTACGGGACGAGCTGGCCGGGGAGGACGACGCCGAGGACGCACAGTGGCTCGTCGTCCTGCGCGACGAGCAGGGGCGGCTCGATCCCCGGGAGCTGGACGAGTTCGTGGGGGAGTGGGACGGTTGGCGCGAGGAGCCGTAGCCCCGCGCGTCGGGGCCGGCCTCGTAAGGTGCGGTGGCCGGGCCCGACTGTCAGTGGTGCGTGCGATGCTTGTCGCGATGGCCAGGAAGACTGCGAATGACGACCCGCTCGCCCCGGTGACCCTTGCCGTGGGCCAGGAGGACCTCCTGCTCGACCGTGCCGTGCGGGAGGTGGTGGCCGCCGCCAGGGCCGCCGATGCCGACACGGACGTACGTGATCTGACCCCGGACCAGTTGCAGCCCGGCACGCTGGCCGAGCTGACGAGTCCGTCGCTCTTCGCGGAGCGCAAGGTCGTCGTCGTACGCAACGCCCAGGATCTCTCGGCCGACACGATCAAGGACGTGAAGGCGTATCTCGGGGCGCCCGCCGAGGAGATCACCCTTGTGCTGTTGCACGCGGGCGGCGCCAAGGGCAAGGGACTGCTCGACGCCGCGCGCAAGGCCGGGGCGCGGGAGGTGGCGTGCCCGAAGATGACGAAGCCGGCGGACCGGCTGGCCTTCGTGCGGGGTGAGTTCCGCGGGCTCGGGCGGTCGGCCACGCCCGAGGCGTGCCAGGCGCTCGTGGACGCGATCGGGAGTGATCTGCGCGAGCTCGCGTCGGCGGTGTCCCAGCTGGTCGCGGATGTCGAGGGGACGATCGACGAGGCGGTCGTCGGGCGGTACTACACGGGGCGGGCGGAGGCCTCCAGTTTCACGGTCGCGGACCGGGCGGTCGAGGGCCGGGCGGCGGAGGCGCTGGAGGCGCTGCGGTGGTCGCTGGCGACCGGCGTGGCGCCGGTGTTGATCACGAGTGCGCTGGCGCAGGGGGTGCGGGCGATCGGCAAGCTGTCGTCGGCCCGTGGGGGCCGGCCCGCCGACCTGGCCCGGGAGCTCGGGATGCCACCGTGGAAGATCGATCGGGTGCGGCAGCAGATGCGGGGATGGACGCCGGACGGGGTGGCCGTGGCGCTGCGGGCCGTGGCCGAGGCGGACGCGGGGGTCAAGGGCGGCGGCGACGATCCGGAGTACGCCCTGGAGAAGGCGGTCGTCGCGATCGCCAGGGCGGCTCGTTCCCGGGGGCGGTGAGGGGCACGCGGTCCCGGTGATCCAGTCGCCGTCGCGGCGCCGGAGAGGACAATCGGGTGTAGCAGCCGCACAACGCCGAGGCAATGAGAGGTGGCGGTCGGCATGGCTGAACACCCGCACGCAGCGCTCGTACGCCAGGGCTACGAAGCCTTCACACGCGGTGACATGGACACCCTGCGCAGTCTGATGACGGCGGACGCCGCGCACCACGTCCCCGGCAGTCACCCGCTGTCGGGCGACTTCAAGGGACAGAACGCGGTCATCGAGATGTACGGCCGGCTCTTCGAGGAGACGGGCGGCACGTTGCGCGTCGAACTGCGCAACATCCTGGTGGACGGCCGGGGGCACGCGGTCTCCGTGCACCACTTCTCGGCCGACCGCAAGGGCAAGCACATCGACGAGATCGGCGGCATCGTCTTCAGGGTCGTAGGAGACAAGATCACCGACCTCGACGAGTGCGTCGCGGACATCGAGAAGAGCAACGCGTTCTGGGAGTGATCCCTGCGCTCGCCCGAGCACGCCGAAGGCCCCGGTGACCGCCCTGGGGAAGGGCAGGCGCCGGGGCCTTCGGTTCAAGACGGTGGATCCGCGCCCGCGTGGCGAACGCAGGCCGCGCGCGGATCCAGGGGTGCCGGACGGGAGCGGATGAGAGAGGGCCCGCTCGATTCCCTACGGCGGTCAGATCAAGGTGTGAGTGTCAGCCCTTGAGGGACGCGACCTTGGCGGCCAGAGCCGACTTCTTGTTGGCGGCCTGGTTCTTGTGGATGACGCCCTTCGAGACGGCCTTGTCGAGCTGACGCGCGGCAGCGCGCTGGTACTCGGTGGCCTTCTCGGCGTCACCCGCGGCAGCGGCCTCGCGGGCCTTGCGGATCGCGGTCTTCAGAGAGGACTTGACTGCCTTGTTGCGCAGCCGGGCCTTCTCGTTGGTCTTGATCCGCTTGATCTGGGACTTGATGTTCGCCACGAATGAGCCTCTACAGGTTCTGGCACGGGGCCGCACGGGTCCCGTACCGGTGATTTTCTTGGGGTGTGCCTCGCGCTGAGAGGGCATGAGGCACAGCCACCCAGCGTACCAGCGGCACTTCGGGCAGCCCAAACCGGCCGCGGGGCACGGGCCGGCATCTGCTTGCATCGGGGCAAATCCGCCCCCGCTCTCCGCCCGTGGGACCATGGAACCTACGTATCGATCCGACCCGAGGCATAAGGCGCCTCAAGAGACAGGACCCTGCGTGCCCGCGACCCCAAACAATGTGCCCGAGCCGAGCCGTACCGACCCGGCTCTGATCCGCAATTTCTGCATCATCGCGCACATCGACCACGGCAAGTCCACGCTCGCCGACCGGATGCTCCAGCTGACCGGTGTGGTCGAGCAGCGGCAGATGCGTGCTCAGTACCTCGACCGCATGGACATCGAGCGTGAGCGCGGCATCACGATCAAGTCCCAGGCAGTGCGTCTGCCCTGGGCCCCGACCCAGGATCCGGGCAACACGCACATCCTCAACATGATCGACACCCCCGGGCACGTCGACTTCACCTACGAGGTCTCGCGGTCGCTCGCCGCCTGCGAGGGGACCGTCCTCCTCGTCGACGCCGCCCAGGGCATCGAGGCCCAGACCCTCGCCAACCTCTACCTGGCGATGGAGAACGACCTCACGATCATTCCCGTACTGAACAAGATCGACCTGCCGGCCGCGCAGCCCGAGAAGTTCGCCGAGGAGCTCGCGAACCTCGTCGGTTGCGACCCGGACGATGTGCTGCGGGTGTCCGCGAAGACCGGTGTCGGCGTCGACGCGCTGCTCGACAGGGTCGTCCGGGAGATCCCGGCGCCGGTCGGTGTCGAGGAAGCGCCCGCCCGTGCGATGATCTTCGACTCGGTCTACGACTCCTACCGCGGTGTCGTGACGTACGTCCGTGTCGTGGACGGGCAGCTCAACAAGCGCGAGCGGATCCGGATGATGTCCACCGGGGCCACGCACGAGCTCCTTGAGATCGGGACGAACTCGCCCGAGATGCTCGGTGCCGACGGGCTCGGCGTCGGCGAGGTGGGCTACCTCATCACCGGTGTGAAGGACGTCCGCCAGTCCAAGGTCGGCGACACCATCACCCAGCAGCACAAGGGGGCCACCGAGGCGCTCGGCGGGTACAAGGACCCCAAGCCCATGGTCTTCTCCGGGCTGTATCCGCTGGACGGCAGCGACTACCCCGAGCTGCGCGACGCCCTCGACAAGCTCCAGCTCAACGATGCCGCGCTGGTCTACGAGCCGGAGACCTCCGCCGCTCTCGGCTTCGGCTTCCGCGTCGGCTTCCTCGGCCTGCTCCACCTCGACGTGATCCGCGAGCGGCTGGAGCGCGAGTTCGGGCTCGACCTCATCGCCACCGCGCCGAACGTGGTCTACCGCGTGGTCATGGAGGACGGCACCGAGCACACCGTCACCAACCCGAGCGAGTTCCCCGAAGGGAAGATCGGCGAGGTCTACGAGCCGGTCGTGCGCGCCACCATCCTGGCGCCCAGCGAGTTCATCGGTTCGATCATGGAGCTGTGCCAGACCCGGCGCGGTGTCCTGCTCGGCATGGACTACCTGTCCGAGGACCGTGTGGAGATCCGCTACACCCTCCCGCTCGCCGAGATCGTCTTCGACTTCTTCGACCAGCTGAAGTCCAAGACCCGTGGCTACGCCTCCCTCGACTACGAGCCCACCGGCGAGCAGACCTCCAGCCTGGTCAAGGTCGACATCCTGCTGCACGGCGACAAGGTGGACGCCTTCTCCGCGATCACCCACAAGGACGCCGCGTACGCGTACGGTGTGCGGCTCGTCGCCAAGCTGCGCGAGCTCATCCCGCGGCAGGCCTTCGAGGTGCCCATCCAGGCCGCCATCGGCTCCCGGGTCATCGCCCGCGAGACCATCCGCGCCATCCGCAAGGACGTCCTCGCCAAGTGCTACGGCGGTGACATCTCCCGTAAGCGGAAGCTGCTGGAGAAGCAGAAGGAGGGCAAGAAGCGGATGAAGATGGTGGGCTCTGTGGAGGTTCCGCAGGAGGCCTTCATCGCCGTACTGAGCAGTGATGACAGCGCCGGATCGGGCAAGGGGAAGAAATAACCCGCCCTCACCCCGATTTCCAGGGCCCGTTGCGCTTGCGCGCAGCGGGCCCTGCGCTTTTCCTCTGTAGGAAGTGACAGTCCGCCGCCCCTTACGCAGGGGCCGGTCGCGCTCTACTCTGATCTCTGCCCGATAGTTACTCGCGAGTTAAACAACAGCCGCAACTGAGCCAGCCGCGCCGTCGCGGGCCCCGGAGGATGTCGTGAGCGACACACAGACCCTGATCGAGAACCGTCCGCCGACCGTGGCGGCCCTCTTCCTGGAGCGCGTCGCGGCCACACCGGACGCCGAGGCATACCGCTACCCCATGCCTCCCGCCTCCGGTCAGGGCCCGGACGACTGGAAATCGCTGAGCTGGGCCCAGGCCGCCGAACGGGTCTACTCGATCGCGGCCGGACTCATCGAGCTGGGCGTGCGGGCCGAGCAGCGGGTGGCCCTCGCCTCCTCGACCCGGATCGAGTGGATCCTCGCCGACCTCGGCATCATGTGCGCCGGCGCGGCGACCACCACGGTCTACCCGCAGACCAACGCCGAGGAGTCCGCCTTCATCCTCGCCGACTCGGACAGCAGGGTGCTGATCGCCGAGGACGCGGCTCAGCTCGCCAAGGCACAGGAGAAGCGCGGTGAGCTGCCCGATCTCACCCACGTGGTCGTCATCGACCCGGCCGGCGTCGAGACCGGTGACTGGGTGCTCACGCTCGCCGAGCTGGAGCAGCGGGGTGCCGCGTACCTTGAGAAGAACCCCGACCTGATCAAGGAGCGGGTCGGCGCGATCACCAAGGACCAGCTCGCCACCCTCATCTACACCTCCGGCACCACCGGCCGCCCCAAGGGTGTGCGCCTGCCGCACGACAACTGGTCGTACATGGCGAAGGCGACCGCCGCGACCGGGCTGATCAGCGGCGAGGACGTGCAGTATCTGTGGCTGCCGCTCGCGCACGTCTTCGGCAAGGTGCTCACCTCGGGCCAGATCGAGGTGGGGCACGTCACCGCCGTCGACGGCCGCGTCGACAAGATCATCGAGAATCTGCCGGCCGTGCGGCCGACCTACATGGCGGCCGTCCCGCGCATCTTCGAGAAGGTCTACAACGGGGTCGCCGCGAAGGCCCGTGCGGGCGGCGGGGCCAAGTACAAGATCTTCCAGTGGGCCGCCGAGGTCGCCCGCGAGTACGCCAAGGTCGCGCAGGACAACTTCCGGCGCACCGGCACCGCGTCCGTCCCCTTCGGGCTCGGGGCCAAGCACAAGGTCGCCGACGCGCTCGTCTACGCCAAGATCCGCGAGGCCTTCGGCGGGAACCTGCGTGCGTGTGTGTCGGGCAGTGCGGCGCTCGCGCCGGAGATCGGGTACTTCTTCTCGGGCGCCGGCATCCACATCCTCGAGGGGTACGGCCTGACCGAGTCGTCCGCGGCTTCGTTCGTGAATCCCGGCGAGGCATACCGCACCGGTACGGTCGGCAAGCCGCTGCCCGGCACGGAGGTGCGTATCGCGGACGACGGCGAGATCCTGCTGCGCGGCCCCGGCATCATGGAGGGCTACCACGGGCTGCCCGAGAAGACCGCCGAAGTCCTGGAGCCGGACGGCTGGTTCCACACCGGTGACATCGGCGAACTGTCGCCCGACGGGTATCTGCGTATCACCGACCGCAAGAAGGACCTCATCAAGACGTCCGGCGGCAAGTACATCGCGCCCGCCGAGGTCGAGGGCCAGTTCAAGGCGGTGTGCCCGTACGTCTCCAACATCCTGGTGCACGGAGCCGACCGGAACTTCTGCACGGCGCTCATCGCGCTCGACGAGGTGTCGATCCTCGACTGGGCGAAGGACAACGGGCTGGCGGGCAAGTCGTACGCGGAGGTCGTCGCAGCGCCGGCCACCGTCACCATGGTCGGGGGGTACGTCTCGCAGCTCAACGAGGGTCTGCAGAAGTGGCAGACGATCAAGAAGTTCCGTCTGCTGCCGCGTGACCTCGATGTGGAGCACGGGGAGATCACGCCGAGTCTGAAGCTGAAGCGGCCGGTTGTCGAGCGGGAGTACAAGCACCTCATTGACGAGATGTACGCCGGCGCGCGGGAGGCGTAGCGAGGAGCGCAGGGGTGGCGGGGACTGTTCGGCGGCTGCGGGTTTGCCGTGGCTTGTCGCGCAGTTCCCGCGCCCCTTCGGGTCAGATGACGCGTCCCCTGTTCACCAGTTGGCGTAGTTCTCGGACCTGTGCCCGCAGGGCGGGCAGGTCCGGGGGCGCGTCGCCGGTCAGTTGTTCCTCCAGCTTGGCCAGGCGGGTGCTCACCTCGCCGCCGTCCGCCTGTTCCTGGGCCAGCAGGCGTTCCAGCTGCTGGCTCTTCCGGTGCAGGTCCAGGAAGACGCTCACCTTGGCCCTCAGGACCCAGGGGTCGAAGGGCTTGGTCAGGTAGTCGGCGGCACCTGTCGCGTAGCCGCGGAAGGCGTAGCCGGAGTCGTCCTCCGCGCCGGTCAGGAAGATGATGGGGACGTCCTTGGTCTGGTCGAGCCGTTTGATGTTGGCGGCGGTCTCGAAGCCGTCCATGCCCGGCATGCGGACGTCGAGCAGCACGAGGGCGAACTGCTGCCGCAGCAGTGCCTTCATCGCCTCCTCGCCCGAACGTGCGCGTACGAGCGGCTCGTTGAGGGACCTCAGGACGGCCTCCAGCGCGATCAGGTTGTCCTCCATGTCGTCGACCAGGAGGATGCTGGCGCGCTCATCGGTCGTTGCCTCAGCGCTCATGGTGACTGTGCCTCACTCAGTCGTCGGTGGGACCGCGGCCTCCCCTGAGGTGTCCGGTCCCGGTTCCCCGTCGGTGTCCGTCTCCGTACCCTCCGTGCCCGCCGTGGCCTCGGGGTCCAGGAGGGCGCAGACGACGGTCAGCAGCTGGTCGACGTCCACCGGCTTGGGTACGTAGTCGTTGGCGCCCCGCGCGATGGACTTCTCGCGGTCCCCGGGCATCGCCTTCGCCGTGAGCGCGACGATGGGCAGGCCCGTCCAGCGCGGTGTGCGGCGGATGGCGGCGATGGTCTCGTAGCCGTCCATCTCCGGCATCATGATGTCCATCAGGACGAGTTCGACGTCCGGGTTGCGCTCCAGCGTCTCGATGCCCTCGCGGCCGTTCTCCGCGTAGAGGACGGGCATGCCGACGCGGCCCAGGACGTGGGTGAGGGCGAAGACGTTGCGGATGTCGTCGTCGACGATCAGCACCCGTCGGCCCGGCAGGACCTGCCCCGCGCGTCCCGACTTCCACGCCTCCAGCTTGGTGGGCGCGGGCCAGGAGTCGTCCGTGTCGTGAGGGGACGGGAAGGGGCCGGCGGACAGCTCGTCCGGCACCGGCAGCGGGCGGTCCTCGGGAACCGGGCCGGTCGCCGAGTGGCCGGGACTGACGACAGGGACGTACAGCGTGAAGGTGGACCCCTTGCCGGGCTCGCTCTCGGCGATGATGCGGCCGCCGAGGAGCCCCGCGATCTCCCGGCTGATGGACAGCCCGAGGCCCGTCCCGCCGTACTTGCGGTTGGTGGTGCCGTCGGCCTGCTGGAACGCCTCGAAGATCACCGGGAGTTTCTCCCGGGCGATGCCGATGCCGGTGTCGGAGACCGCGAAGGCGATCACCTCGTCGCTGTCGCGGACGTAGTGGTGCTCGGGGTCCTTGACCCGGTTGACCCGCAGCTCGACCCGGCCCGTCGCGGTGAACTTGATCGCGTTGGAGAGCAGGTTGCGCAGGATCTGCTGGAGGCGCTGCTCGTCCGAATACATCTCGCGCGGTACGTCCTCACCGACCGAGACCTCGAAGGCGAGCCCCCGGTCGAGGGTGAGCGGGCGGAAGGTGGCGTGGACGTAGTCGAGCAGCTTGATGAGGGGGAGCCGCTTGGGGCGTACGTCCATCCGGCCGGCCTCGATCTTCGACAGGTCGAGGATGTCGTTGATCAGCTGGAGCAGGTCCGAGCCGGAGCGGTGGATCGTCGTCGCGAACTGCACTTCCTGGTCGGTGAGATGGCCGTCCGGGTTGTCCGACAGCAGACGGGCCAGGATCAGCAGTGAGTTGAGCGGTGTGCGCAGCTCGTGCGACATGTTCGCCAGGAACTCCGACTTGTACTGGGAACTGGTGGCCAGCAGGGCCGCCTTCTCCTCCAGTTCGGCGTTCGAGCGCTGCAACTCGGCCTGCTGCATCTGGAGTTCGTCCGAGCGTTCCTGGAGCTGCATCGCGAGGCGCTGGGACTCGCCGAGCAGGGACTCGGTACGGGAGTTGGCGATGATCGTGTTGATCGCGACGGCGATGGTGTTCACGAACTGGTCGAAGAACGCGAGGTGTACGTCGGAGAAGCGGGAGAAGGACGCCAGCTCGATCACGCCGAGGAGCTTGTCCTCGAAGAGAATCGGGATGATGACGACACTGGTGGGCGCGGCCTCACCGAGCCCACTGTTGATCTTGATGTAGTCCGGCGGGGCCTCCTCCACCAGGATCCGCTTCTTCTCGCGCGCCGCCTGGCGCACCAGCCCGTGGACCGGCATTCCTCCGGTGTCCACCGTCGCGCCCTGCGCGGAGCCGTACCCGGCGATGAACGCGAGCCCTTTCGCGGGAACGGTTGTGCGCAGGGCCGCGCCGTCCTCGTCCGGGTCGGCCAGGAAGAACGCGCCGTACTGGGCGTTCACCAGCGGGGTCAGCTCGCGCAGGAGCAGGTCGGCGACCTCCATCAGGTCGCGGTGGCCCTGCATCAGGGCGGCGAGACGGGCCAGGTTGGACTCCAGCCAGTCCTTCGCGCGGGTGGTCTCGCGGAGGTTGGCCACCATCAGGTTGATGTTGTCCTTCAGCTCCGTGACCTCGCCCTGCGTCTCCACGGTGATCGAGCGGGACATGTCGCCCTGGGCCACCGCCGAGGCCACCTCGGCGATCGCGCGGACCTGGGTGGTCAGGTTCAGGGCGAGTTCGTTCACGTTCGTCGTCAGGCGCTTCCAGGTGCCGTACACGCCCTCGACCCGTGCCTGGCCGCCCAGTTGGCCCTCGCTGCCGACCTCTCGGGCCACACGGGTGACCTCGGAGGAGAAGGAGGACAGCGTGTCGACCATCGTGTTGATGGTGGTCTTCAGCTCAAGGATCTCGCCGCGCGCGTCCACGTCGATCTTCTTCGACAGGTCGCCCTGCGCCACTGCCGTCGCCACCTGGGCGATGTTGCGGACCTGCGAAGTGAGGTTGTCCGCCATGTAGTTGACATTGTCCGTCAGGTCACGCCAGACGCCGGAGACGCCCAGCACCTGGGCTCGGCCGCCGAGCCGACCGTCGGTGCCGACCTCGCGGGCCACGCGGGTGACCTCGTCGGCGAACGCGCGCAGCTGCTCGACCATCGTGTTGACGGTGTCCTTGAGTTCGAGGATCTCGCCGCGGGCGTCGACGGTGATCTTCTTGGACAGGTTGCCGTTGGCCACGGCCGTGGTGACCTGGGCGATGTTCCGCACCTGGGAAGTCAGGTTCAGGGCCATGAAGTTGACGTTGTCGGTGAGGTCCTTCCAGACGCCCGAGACGCCCCGCACCTGCGCCTGACCGCCGAGGTTGCCCTCCGTGCCGACCTCGCGGGCGACGCGGGTGACCTCGTCGGCGAAGGCGGAGAGCTGGTCCACCATCGTGTTGATCGTGGACTTCAGCTCCAGGATCTCGCCCTTCGCCTCCACCGTGATCTTCTTGCCGAGGTCGCCCTGGGCGACGGCGGTGGACACCAGGGCGATGTTCCGCACCTGGGAGGTCAGGTTGTCGGCCATGAAGTTGACGTTGTCGGTGAGGTCTTTCCAGACCCCGCTGACGCCCCGCACCTGGGCACGCCCGCCGAGGTTGCCCTCGGTGCCGACCTCGCGGGCGACGCGGGTGACCTCGTCGGCGAAGGCGGAGAGCTGGTCCACCATCGTGTTGATGGTCGACTTCAGCTCAAGGATCTCGCCCTGCGCGTCGACCGTGATCTTCTGGCTCAGGTCGCCGTTGGCCACGGCGGTGGTGACCTGGGCGATGTTGCGGACCTGCGACGTCAGGTTCGAGGCCATGAAGTTGACGTTGTCGGTCAGGTCCTTCCAGACCCCGCTGACACCCCGCACCTGGGCGCGGCCGCCCAACTGGCCCTCGGTGCCGACCTCGCGGGCGACACGGGTGACCTCGTCGGCGAAGGCGGAGAGCTGGTCCACCATCGTGTTCACGGTCAGTTTCAGTTCGAGCAGCTCACCGGTCGCCTCGACGGTGACCGTGCGGGTCAGGTCGCCGCGGGCCACCGCCGTGGTGACCAGGGCGATGTCCCTCACCTGGGCCGTCAGCCGGGACGCCATCGTGTTGACCGCCTCGGTCACGTCCCGCCAACTGCCCGACAGACCCTGCACCTTGGCCCGCCCGCCGAGCCGCCCCTCGGTGCCGACCTCGCGCGCGACCCGGGTCACCTCGCCGGTGAACAGCGACAGCTGGTCGACCATCTTGTTCACGGCCCGGCCCAGCCGCCGCAGATCGCCGCGTAACTGCCGGCTCCCGTCGTGCAGATCGACCCGCTGGGTCAGATCGCCGCCGGCCACCGCGTCGAGCACCCGCGTCGCGTTCGCCGCCGGTGCCACCAGGGCGTCGAGCAGCTGGTTCACGTCGTTGACCCGGGAGGTCCAGCCGCCCTGTCCCGGGCTCGCCGAGAGCCGTTCGTCGAGCCGGCCGTGCCGCACCAGCTCCCGCTTGACGCGCTGCACCTCGGAGTTGAAGTGCACGCTCCGGTCGATGACCTGGTTGAAGACCGCGGTGAGTTCGGCCACGAGCCCGTGGCTCGTCTCCGGCACCTTCGTGAAGTCGCCGTCCCGGGCGGCCGTCATCGCGGCGAGCAGGGGACGTAGATCAGATGCTCGAATCTGACCGTCTTTCTGTCCGTCTTCGAGCACACGCGTAGCACTGTTCTCACTCATGGCGGCCCACTTCGGTAACTCGGCGCTTATGGGCGTGCCCAGTCTGTCACTCTGTCGGCGTCGACTGAGGCGTATTCGTACGAACCGTTCGGGGAGCTGTCCATGGGGGCCATTCCGGCGCAACGGGAGACCGCTTCCCGTGCCTCCGATGTGCCTGAGCGCGAAGAAGCGCGATCCTCTGGCGCGCCCGCGTACGGCGATGCGCCCGCGTACGACGACGAGCCCGCGTGCGGCGATGCGCCTGCGTACGGCGACCCGCCCGCCCACGATCACGAGCCCGCCCACGATCACGAGCCCGCGTGCGGCGATGCGCCCGCGTGCGGCGACGAGCCCGCGTACGGCGACGCGCCCGCCCACGATCACGAGCCCGCGTACGGCGATGCGCCCGCGTACGGCGACGCGCCCGCCCCCGATCACGAGCCCGCGTACGGCGATGCGCCCGCGTGCGGCGACGAGCCCGCGTACGGCGACGCGCCCGCCCACGATCACGAGCCCGCGTGTGGCGACGCGCCCGCGTGCGGCGATGCGAGCGCGTACGCCGAAGTACCCCGGCGAGCCGAAGCCCACGCCACCCTGCCAGGCGGCCCACTCGCACCCGGCTCCGCCCGCGCACTCGTGCGCTCCGTGCTCGCCGAGTGGGCCGAGCACGGCCTGCCCGGCACCCAACACCTCACCGACCGGCTCACCGACGACGCCGTGGTGGCCGTCAGCGAACTCGTCACCAACGCCGTCGTGCACGCGGGCACCGACGTCGAGCTCGTCTGCCGGGTGGAGCCGGAGACCGGTGCCCTTGTCATCGAAGTCGGCGACCACCACCCCTCGCGCGCACCGCGCGGCGCCGATGCCGAAGCACCGTACGAGACACCGGAGTACGGTCGCGGACTTCGGCTCGTCGCCGCGCTGGCCGAGTCCTGGGGCATCACCTACCGCACGGGCGCGAAGACCGTGTGGGCGCGGCTGCCCGCCCAGGGCAGAGCGGCGGGCGACGCGATCGCCGCGTACGCCGGGGAGCGCGCGCTGGAGCGCGGGCTGCACGTTGCCAGAATCCTCGCCCCCGAGCCGCAGCGAGCCGAACGGGACCGTGAGTGGCTCGAGCGCGGCGCGCTGTCCTTCCTCGCCGAGGCCTCCGACCTGCTCGCCGGGCAGCTCGACGAGAACCTGGTCGCCGCGCTCGCCGGACAGCTGATCGTGCCGCGCCTCGCCGACTGGTGCGCCGTGTGGCTGGAGGACGAGGTCATGGGGAGATGGGGGTCGCCCCGCTCGACGGAGGCCGAGGGCGGCGGCTGGGGCGACGGCGGCGGGTTCACTCCCGGCCCCCGGCTCGCCCGGGTCTGGCACTGCAGCGAGAACCGCATCGAGGAACTGCGCCGGACCCTGGAGAAGGACCCGCCCTGCCCGCCCGACGGCCTACGCTCGCAGCCCGTTCCCTTCCCCTGGCCCGGCGAGGCGCTCGGCCCGCACGGAACGGACGGCTCCGCCCTCGCCTACCGGCTCGTCGCCGGCGGCCGCCCGCTGGGCACCCTGGTCATCGGACGGGCCGGGCTGCTGCGCTTCCCCGACGAGATCACCGGGCTCGTCGAGGACCTCGGCCGCCGGGTGGCGCTGGCCATCGGCGCGGCCCGGCAGTACGCCCGGCAGGCCACCATCAGCGCCGTACTGCAGCGCGGGCTGCTGCCCGGCGCCGTCGCGGAGATACCGGGCGTGCGCAGCGCCCTGGTGTACGAGCCGTGCGACAAAGGAGGGCCGAGCGGCGACTTCTACGACCTGTTCCCGGGCGGCGACGGCCGCTGGTGCTTCGCCCTCGGCGACGTCCAGGGAAAGGGCCCCGAGGCCGCGGTCGTCATCGGCCTGGCCAGGCCCTGGCTGCGGCTGCTGGCCCGCGAGGGCTACCGCGTCGCCGATGTCCTCGACCGCCTCAACCAGCTGCTCCTGGACGACGCGACGGAGGCCGCGGACGCGGCGGCCCGCGCGCTGGTGGCCGCGGGCGGCCGGCCGGTCGGGCCCGGCGACGGCCCGCAGAACCGCTTCCTCTCCCTCCTCTACGGCGAGCTCGTTCCCTTCCGCGGCGGCGTCCGCTGCACCCTCGCGTCCGCCGGGCACCCGCTGCCGCTGCTCCTCGGCGCGGGCGGTGAGGTCCTTACGGCCGCGCGGCCGCAGACCCTGCTCGGGGTCGTCGAGGACGAGACGTACGCCAGCGAGACCTTCGAGCTGCGGCCCGGCGACAGCCTCCTGTGCGTGACCGACGGGGTGACGGAGCGGCGCTCCGGCTCGCGCCAGTTCGACGACGAGGACGGCCTCGCGCAGGCGCTCGCCGGATGCGCGGGGCTGAGCGCACAGCTGATCGCGGAACGCATCCGGCGGCTGGTGCACGAGTTCGGCGGGCGTCCGCCGGAGGACGACCTGGCGCTGCTGGTGCTGCAGGCCGAGTAGGTATGCGCGGGAGCCCGGCCGAGTGGAGCTTTTCGGGAGCCTCCCGCGGGTTGCTGGACAATGGGTGGCATGCCTTCCGCACTCCCCGACGGCGAGCCCGTCCCCGCCGATGGCGGGCTTCCCGCGTCCGCGCTCGCCGGGCCGGCCGAGCGACCCCTCGGCTTCTACCTGCACGTCCCGTACTGCGCGACCCGCTGCGGCTACTGCGACTTCAACACCTACACGGCGACCGAGCTGCGCGGCACGGGCGGAGTCCTCGCCTCCCGCGACAACTACGCGGACACGGTGACCGACGAGATCCGCCTGGCCCGCAAGGTCCTCGGCGACGACCCGCGCCCGGTCCGCACGGTCTTCGTCGGCGGCGGCACGCCCACGCTGCTGGCCGCGGACGATCTCGTACGGATGCTGCGGTCGATCCGCGACGAGTTCGGGCTGGCCGAGGACGCGGAGGTCACCACCGAGGCGAACCCGGAGTCGGTGGACCCCGCCTATCTGGCGACACTGCGGGAGGGCGGCTTCAACCGGATCTCCTTCGGCATGCAGAGCGCGAAGCAGCACGTGCTGCGCGTGCTGGACCGCACGCACACGCCGGGCCGCCCGGAGGCGTGCGCGGCGGAGGCCCGGGCGGCGGGCTTCGAGCACGTCAACCTGGACCTGATCTACGGCACGCCGGGGGAGTCGGACGACGACTGGCGGGCGTCGCTGGAGGCGGCGCTCGGCGCGGGACCGGACCACGTCTCGGCGTACGCGCTCATCGTCGAGGAGGGCACGCAACTCGCCCGCCGTATCCGCCGTGGCGAGGTCCCGATGACCGACGACGACGTCCACGCCGACCGCTACCTGATAACCGAGGAGATGCTGTCGGCGGCGGGCTACGACTGGTACGAGGTGTCGAACTGGGCGACCTCCCCGGCCGGCCGCTGCCTGCACAACGAGCTGTACTGGCACGGTGCCGACTGGTGGGGCGCGGGACCGGGTGCGCACTCGCACGTGGGCGGGGTGCGGTGGTGGAACGTGAAGCATCCGGGGGCGTACGCGGCGGCGCTTGCCGCGGGGCGCTCGCCGGGTGCCGGGCGGGAAGTCCTATCGGCGGAGGACCGGCGCGTGGAGCGGATTCTGCTTGAGCTGCGGTTGCGGGACGGGGTGCCGATGAATCTCCTGCGGTCGGAGGGGCTGGCCGCGTCGCGGCGGGCGCTGGCGGACGGGCTGCTCCAGGAGGGGCCGTACGACGAGGGGCGGGCCGTGCTCACCCTGCGGGGGCGGCTGCTGGCGGACGCGGTGGTCAGGGACCTGGTCGACTGATCACTCCGACGGGGTGAATCGGAGCGGAACGTCGGTTTGGCACCGAACCTGGTTCGCAGGCTGCCGCCAAAAGGTCGCGGCGGATGTGGAGGGCCACGAGCGACTTCGGGACGTTCCCCGGAGTCAAGCCCCACCGCTATCCGTGACAAAATCGATCAGCTCCTCCACCCTTCCCAACAGCTCCGGCTCCAGGTCCTTGTAAGAGCGCACCCGCGCCAGGATCCCCTGCCAGGCCGCCCCCGTGTTCTCGGGCCACCCCAGCGCCCGGCACACCCCCGTCTTCCAGTCCTGCCCGCGCGGGATCCGCGGCCATCTCTCGATCCCCAGCGACGCCGGCTTCACCGCCTCCCAGACGTCGATGTACGGGTGGCCGACGACCAGCGCGTGCTGGCTCGTCACCGACTGCGCGATGCGCCACTCCTTCGTGCCCGGCACCAGGTGGTCCACCAGGACGCCGAGGCGGGCGTCCGGCCCCGGCGCGAAGTCGGCCACGATCGACGGCAGGTCGTCCACGCCCTCCAGGTACTCGACGACCACCCCCTCGACGCGCAGGTCGTCGCCCCACACCTTCTCGACCAGTTCGGCGTCGTGCCGGCCCTCGACGTAGATGCGCCCGGCGCGGGCCACGCGCGCGCGTGCACCGGGAACGGCCACCGAACCGGATGCCGTACGGGTCGGCCGTACCGGAGCCGACGACGGCCGGACCAGAGTCACCACCCGGCCCTCCAGGAGGAACCCGCGCGGTTCCATCGGGAACACGCGGTGCTTGCCGAAGCGGTCCTCCAGAGTCACCGTGCCCGCCTCGCAGCGGATCACCGCGCCGCAGAAGCCGGTCCCCGGTTCCTCCACCACCAGACCCGGTTCCGCCGGTACCTCGGGCACGGGCACGGGCTTCTTCCACGGCGGGGTCAGGTCCGGAGAGTACTGGCGCATTCGGATGACGATAGGAGAAGCCGCCGGGCGGCGGTCACGACACGCCGAAGCGCGCCGCCAGCTCGTCGCGCTGCGCCCGCACGAACTCCGCGTCCACCACCGCTCCGTGACCGGGCACGTACAGCGCGTCCTCGCCGCCCAGGTCGAGCAGACGGTCGAGAGCGGCGGGCCAGTGCGACGGTACGGCGTCGGGGCCCGCCTGCGGCTCGCCGGACTCCTCGGCCAGGTCGCCGCAGAAGACGACCTCCGGGGAGCCGGGGACGAGGACCACCAGGTCGTGGGCCGTGTGGCCGGGGCCCACGTTGGCCAGCAGGACCTGCCGGCCGCCGCCCAGGTCGAGGGTCCACTCGCCGGTGACGTGGTGCCGGGGCGGGGCGAGAGCGTCCGCCGCCTCGTCCGCCGCCTTCGCGTCGAGCCCCCCTCGCACCGCGTCCGCGCGCAGCTCCTCGCGGCCGCCGTGGGCGAACACCGTGTCGATGCCCACCGCGCCGAACACCTCCGCGCCCGCGAACGCCGGGGCGCCGAAGACGTGATCGAAGTGGGGGTGTGTGAGCGCGAGATGGGTCACACGGTGGTCGGCGAGCTCCTCGGCCTGCGCCCGCAGCCGGGCGCCCTCGGCGAGGCTGGACCCGGCGTCGATCATCAGCGCCGCGCCCCGGCCGACGACCAGCCCCGCCGTGCAGTCCCACCCCGGCAGCCGGCACCGCCCGACCCCGGCCGCGATCCGCTGCCACCCCAGCTCTTCCCAAGTCACCGTCATACGGCGACGCTAGCGTTGACCGTCTGTCCGGGCACGGCCACGCGGGACCGGCCTTGCCCGGGGCGTACCCCCCGGCCGTACACTGGGCCGGGGAACTCTGGCACTCGGATGGACAGAGTGCCAGGCGAGGCGCCAAGGGGACGACGACTTCTGGAGGTGAGCGCGAGATGCTGAGTGAACGCAGGCTTCAGGTGCTGCGCGCCATCGTCCAGGACTACGTCGGCACCGAGGAGCCCGTGGGCTCCAAGGCGCTCACCGAGCGGCACAGCCTCGGCGTCTCCCCGGCCACCGTCCGCAACGACATGGCGGCCCTCGAGGACGAGGGGTACATCGCGCAGCCGCACACCAGCGCCGGGCGCATCCCCACCGACAAGGGCTACCGGCTGTTCGTCGACAAGCTCGCCGGCGTCAAACCGATGACCGCGCCCGAGCGGCGCGCCATCCAGAACTTCCTCGACGGCGCCGTCGACCTCGACGACGTGGTCGCGCGGACCGTGCGGCTGCTCGCCCAGCTCACCCGGCAGGTCGCCGTGGTGCAGTACCCGTCGCTGACCCGCTCGACCGTGCGGCACGTGGAGCTCCTCTCGCTCGCCCCGGCGCGCGTGATGCTCGTGCTGATCACGGACACGGGCCGGGTCGAGCAGCGGATGGTCGACTGCCAGGCGCCTTTCGGGGAGGCCTCGCTCGCGGATCTGCGGGCGCGGCTGAACAGCAGGGTCGCGGGCCGTCGCTTCACGGACGTGCCCCGGCTGGTGGAGGATCTCCCGGAGGGCTTCGACGTCGAGGACCGGGGTACGGTCGCGACGGTGCTCTCCACCCTCCTGGAGACGCTCGTCGAGGAGAACGAGGAGCGGCTGATGATCGGCGGCACCGCCAATCTGACCCGCTTCGGACATGACTTTCCCCTCACGATCCGGCCCGTCCTGGAGGCGCTGGAGGAGCAGGTCGTGCTTCTCAAGTTGCTTGGCGAGGCGGGGGATTCGGGCATGACCGTGCGGATCGGGCACGAGAATGCCTATGAGGGACTCAACTCCACTTCCGTGGTCTCGGTCGGCTACGGTTCGGGCGGCGAGGCAGTCGCCAAGCTAGGCGTGGTCGGACCGACCCGCATGGATTACCCGGGAACGATGGGAGCGGTACGCGCAGTGGCACGGTACGTCGGACAGATCCTGGCGGAGTCGTAGGTGGCCACGGACTACTACGCCGTTCTCGGCGTGCGCCGCGACGCGTCGCAGGAAGAGATCAAGAAGGCCTTCCGGCGGCTCGCGCGCGAGCTGCACCCGGACGTCAACCCGGATCCGAAGACCCAGGAGCGGTTCAAGGAGATCAACGCCGCCTACGAGGTGCTGTCGGACCCGCAGAAGAAGCAGGTCTACGACCTCGGCGGCGACCCGCTCTCCCAGGCGGGCGGCGGGGGCGCGGGCGGCTTCGGCGCGGGCGGCTTCGGGAACTTCTCGGACATCATGGACGCGTTCTTCGGTACGGCGTCCCAGCGGGGTCCGCGCTCGCGCACGCGGCGCGGCCAGGACGCGATGATCCGGCTGGAGATCGAGCTCGACGAGGCGGCCTTCGGCACGACGAAGGACATCCAGGTCGACACGGCGATCGTCTGCTCCACCTGTAGCGGTGAGGGGGCCGCGCCGGGCACGTCCGCCCAGACGTGCGACATGTGCCGCGGGCGCGGTGAGGTGTCGCAGGTCACACGGTCCTTCCTCGGCCAGGTCATGACCTCGCGCCCCTGCCCGCAGTGCCAGGGCTTCGGCACCGTGGTCCCGACCCCGTGCCCCGAGTGCGCGGGCGACGGCAGGGTGCGGTCGCGCCGGACGCTGACCGTCAAGATCCCGGCCGGTGTCGACAACGGCACCCGCATCCAGCTCGCGGGCGAGGGCGAGGTCGGGCCCGGCGGCGGTCCCGCCGGTGACCTCTACGTCGAGATCCACGAGCTGCCGCACTCGACCTTCCAGCGGCGGGGCGACGACCTGCACTGCACGGTCACCATCCCGATGACCGCGGCGGCCCTCGGCACCAAGGTCCCGCTGGAGACCCTCGACGGCCTGGAGGAGGTCGACATCCGCCCGGGCACCCAGTCCGGCCAGTCGATCCCGCTGCACGGCCGTGGCATCACGCACCTGCGCGGCGGCGGACGCGGCGACCTGATCGTCCACGTCGAGGTCACGACCCCGACCAAGCTGGACCCCGAGCAGGAACGCCTGCTGCGCGAGCTGGCCAAGCTGCGCGGCGAGGAACGGCCGCAGGGCCAGTTCCAGCCGGGGCAGCAAGGGTTGTTCTCGCGGCTGAAGGATGCGTTCAACGGGCGCTGAGGTGCAGGGCACCCGGAGAGCCACAGCGGGCCTTGCCGGGGGGCAGCCGCCCCCAGACCGCCGCTGCCGGACTGAACGGCCTCGTCCGCAAAACGCCGGACGGGCCGGAACATGCGAACCGGCATTGGATGCCGCCGGCCTGTGCCGGGCGGAAGCCGGATTCGGACTTGTTCGGAGGACGTGACAACATGCCGTCATGTCCTCCGCACTGACCGATCTCTGTCGCCTTCCGATCGTGCAGGCCCCCATGGCGGGCGGCGTCTCCGTGCCGCAGCTCGCCGCCGCCGTGTCCGAGGCCGGCGCGCTCGGGTTCCTCGCCGCCGGGTACAAGACCGCCGACGGCATGTACCAGGAGATCAAGCAGCTGCGCGGGCTGACCGCCCGTCCCTTCGGCGTGAACCTCTTCATGCCGCAGCCCGAGTACCCCGGCGCAAGCTCCGGCGCCACCGGAGCGGCCGGCGCCGCGCCCCCTTCTGCGGCCGCCGTCGACGTCTACGCCCACCAGCTGGCCGGCGAGGCCGGCTGGTACGAGACGGAACTCGGCGACCCCGACAGCGGCCGCGACGACGGCTACGAGGCCAAGCTCGCCGTCCTGCTCGACAACCCGGTACCGGCCGTCTCCTTCCACTTCGGCGTCCCCAGCCGTGACGTCCTCGACAGCCTCCGCCGCGCCGGGTCCTTCACCCTGGTCACAGCGACCACCGCCGAGGAGGCCCTCGCCGTGCAGCGGGCGGGCGCCGACGCGGTGATCGCGCAGGGCGTGGAGGCGGGCGGACACCAGGGCACCCACCGCGACCTCCCCGAGGCGGACGGCTCCGGCATCGGACTCCTGTCGCTGATCGCCCAGGTCCGCGAGACCGTGGACCTCCCGGTCGTCGCCGCCGGCGGCATCATGCGCGGCAGCCAGATCGCCGCGGTGCTCGCCGCGGGCGCGAGCGCGGCCCAGCTCGGCACCGCGTTCCTCGCCACACCCGAGTCCGGCGCGAACGCCGTGCACAAGCGGGCCCTGACCAACCCGCTGTTCGTCCGCACGGAGCTGACCCGCGCCTTCTCCGGACGGCCCGCCCGCGGCCTGGTCAACCGCTTCATGCGCGAGCACGGCCCGTACGCGCCCGCCGCCTACCCGGAGGTTCACCACCTCACCTCGCCGCTGCGCAAGGCGGCCGCCAAGGCGGGCGACGCGCAGGGCATGGCGCTGTGGGCGGGACAGGGCCACCGCATGGCCCGCGAACTGCCCGCGGGGCAGCTGGTGGAGGTCCTGGCCGCCGAACTCGACGTCGCGAGGACAGCGTTGTCGGCATTTCCGGAGGAGGGCCAGGACCGATGACGGCTCCGGTGTTCGTGGTCGAGCACTTCCGCGCGGGCGCCGGCGGACAGTACGTCCTCGACGGCCCAGAGGGCCGGCACGCCGTCTCTGTGAAGCGGATGCGGCCCGGAGAAGCGGTCGTCCTCACGGACGGCGCCGGACGGTGGGCCGAGTGCGAGGTGGTCGCCGCCGAGGGCAAGGACCGCCTGATCGTCCACATGACCGGAGTGTCCGAGGAGCCCGAGTCCCAGCCCCGCGTCACCGTTGTGCAGGCCCTGCCCAAAGGCGACCGCGGCGAACTTGCCGTCGAGACCATGACGGAGACCGGCGTCGACACGATCGTGCCGTGGGCGGCCGCCCGCTGCATCACCCAGTGGCGGGGCGAGCGCGGGCTGAAGGCGCTCGCCAAGTGGCGCGCCACCGCACGCGAGGCCGGCAAGCAGTCGCGCCGGGTGCGCTTCCCGGAGGTCGCGGACGCGGCAACGAGCAAGCAGGTTGCCGCACTTCTCGCCAAAGCCGACTTCGCCGCCGTGTTGCACGAGGACCGGGAGTACGGAAGCGAACCGCTCGCGACTGCGGAACTCCCCGCCTCGGGCGAGATCGTGCTGGTCGTGGGGCCCGAAGGCGGTGTCTCACCGGAGGAGTTGGCGCTGTTCGGCCAGGCCGGTGCGAAGGCGTTCCGGCTCGGTCCCACCGTGCTGCGCACATCGACCGCCGGCACGGCGGCGACGGCCCTGTTGCTCGGCCGTACCGGCCGCTGGTCCTGACAGCCGGTCCTCGACCCGTTCCGAACACCTGGGGTACACCTTGGAACTCGCACAGGTACGTCTGCTCGTCACCGACTTCGCCGCCTGCTACCGCTTCTACGCCGAAGTCCTCGGCCTCAAGCCGCAGTCGGGGGCGCAGGACGGGCCGTACGAGAAGTTCAGTCCCGCCACCGGATCGGCCGGCATCGCCCTGCAGGACCGGGCGATGATGGCCGGGATACTGGGCGAACTGGGTGACGAGGCCAGCGGGCACCGCTCCCTGGTGGTGCTCCGCGTGGACGACCTGGACGCCTACTGCGAGCACATCACCTCCCGCGGCGCGACCCTCCTGCACGGTCCCGCCCCCATGACGGACCGCATGCGCGTGGCCCACCTCAAGGACCCCGAGGGCAACGTGGTGGAGCTCCAGGAGTGGCTGCTGCTGCGGGTCTGACGGCAGGGCGCACACTGGCGTGCGGGTGGCCGTATGCGCACTACCGCGACGGGCGGGTCAGTGGCAGGCTGCCCTCCATGGGGGCCTTGAGGCGGGTTTGGCGCCGGCGCCGCGGGCGGCGGGTGGCGGGAGCGGCCGTGCTCGCGGCGGTCGCCGCGGTCGGGGCGGTCGCCTGTGATCCGAACGGGCTGGGTTCCGCGAGCGTGGCGTTCACGACCGACCAGACCGCGACCAGGAAGCTGCAGCGGGAGCATGTGAACGTGCGCTGGCTGACCTGCACGGCCTCGTACGACGACAGGTCTTCTTCCTCGGCGCCCTCGGCGACCGAGAACACCGTCGCCAAGGTCGACTGCCGGGGGAAGACGGACGACGGGCAGGACATCACCGTCAACGGCAGGGTCACGCGCGCGGTCAACGGCGCGTGCGTGCGCGGCGACCTCACCGCCAAGGTGGGCGGCAGGGTCGTGTTCCATGTGAACGGGCTCGGCAACTGCAACTCAAGGACGACCCCGCCGGTCAACAACCCAGGGCAGCCCGGGCCCACGGCCACGGTGACCGTCACCAAGACCATCTGGTGCCAGGTCGACCCCCAGTGCCGGCCCGTCGAGGGCAAGTGATCGGTTTGCCTGTGCGCGGGCGCGGCCGCTGCATAGGGTGACCGGGTGACACAGTCGCCAACGCCTTCCTACCTCCGGTTTCCCCACCTGCACGGCGAGTTGGTCGCCTTCACCGCCGAGGACGACGTGTGGCTCGCCCCCCTCGACGGCGGCCGCGCCTGGCGGGTGAGCGCCGACAACGTGCCGGTCACCCAGCCCCGTATCTCCCCCGACGGGGCGACCGTCGCCTGGACCTCCACCCGGGACGGCGCGCCCGAGGTGCACACCGCCCCGGCTGCCGGCGGACCCGCCAAGCGCCTCACATACTGGGGCAGTTGGAAGACCCAGGTGCGCGGCTGGACCCCGGACGGACAGGTCCTCGCGGTCAGCACACAGGGCCAGGCGAGCCTGCGCCGCACCTGGGCGCGGGCCGTCCCGCTCGACGGAGGACCGGCCACGACCCTGCCGTACGGGCCCGTCGGCGACGTCGCGTACGGGCCGTGCCCGGTGCTGCTGTCCGCGCCCATGGGCCGCGAGGCCGCCTGGTGGAAGCGCTACCGGGGCGGCACGGCGGGCAAGCTGTGGATCGACCCGGACGGCCAGGGCGAGTTCGTACGGCTGCACGCGGACCTCGACGGCAACCTCGAGCACCCCGTGTGGGCGGGAGACCGGATCGCCTTCCTGTCCGACCACGAGGGCGTCGGGGCGCTGTACTCCTCCCTCGCCGACGGGTCCGACCTGCGGCGGCACACCCCTCTCGACGGTTTCTACGCCCGGCACGCGGCAGGCGACGGCACCCGGGTCGTATACGCGTCCGCCGGTGAACTCTGGCTCCTCGACGACCTCGACGGCGCCGAGCCGCGCAGGCTCGACATCGGGCTCGGCGGACAGCGCACCGACCGCCAGCCGTTCCCGGTGAACGCCGCCCGCTGGTTCGGGTCCGCCGCCCCCGACCACACCGCCCGCGGCAGCGCGGTCGCCGTCCGCGGCGCCGTCCACTGGGTCACCCACCGCTCCGGCCCCGCCCGCGCGCTCGCCGCCGAGCCCGGCGTACGGGCCCGCCTCCCGCGCACCTTCCGCGCCGACGGCGAGGAATGGGTGGTGTGGGTGACGGACGCGGGGGGCGACGATGCCCTGGAGTTCGCGCCCGCCACCGGCCTCGCACCCGGCGCCACCCCGCGCCGGCTCGCCGCCGGACAGCTCGGCCGTGTCCTCGGCCTCGCCATGGCGCCCGACGGCAGCCGCGCCGCCGTCGCCGCGCACGACGGACGCGTCCTGCTCGTCGAACGCGAGACCGGCGAGGTCCGCGAGGTCGACCGCAGCGAGGACGGCGACGTCACGGGGCTGGTGTTCTCACCCGACTCGGCCTGGCTGGCCTGGTCGCACCCCGGCACCCACCCGCTGCGCCAGCTCCGCCTCGCCAACACCACCGACCTGTCGGTCACCGAGGCGACCCCGCTGCGGTTCAAGGACTACGCACCGGCCTTCACCCTCGACGGCAGACACCTCGCCTTCCTGTCGACCCGCTCCTTCGACCCGGTCTACGACGAGCACGTCTTCGACCTGGCGTTCGTGGAGGCCGCCCGCCCGCACCTGATCACCCTGGCCGCGACCACCCCGTCCCCCTTCGGACCGCAGCGGCACGGCCGCCCCTTCGACGCGCCGGACAAGGACGAGACACCCGACAGCGAGGGCACCCCGACCACCCGCATCGACCTGGAGGGTCTCGCCGACCGCATCGTGCCCTTCCCGGTGGAGGCCGC
Organism: Streptomyces sp. NPDC040410; assembly: GCF_055595715.1. Lineage (NCBI taxonomy): Bacteria > Bacillati > Actinomycetota > Actinomycetes > Kitasatosporales > Streptomycetaceae > Streptomyces > Streptomyces sp. NPDC040410. The sequence goes on along the minus strand of NZ_JBVIVK010000005.1, from coordinate 241,473 downwards.
CCGCTACTCCAACCTGCGCGCCGCCAAGGACGGTGTGCTGTGGCTGCGCCACCCCGTGCGCGGTGTGCTCGGCGCCTCCCGGGCCACCCCGGACGACCCGGACCCCAACACCGAGCTGGAGCGCTACGACCTGGCCCAGCAGCGCATCGAGCACCTCGCCGCGGACGCCGACCACTTCGCGGTCAGCGGCGACGGCAAACGCGTCCTGCTGTGGACCGACGGCCGGCTCAAGGTCGTCCCCAGCGACCGGCGTGCCTCGAACGACGACGACAGCGACACCAACATCACCGTGGACCTCAGCCGCGTACGCCAGAGCGTCGACCCGGCGGCCGAGTGGCGGCAGATGTACGACGAGACCGGCCGCATCATGCGGGACCACTTCTGGCGGCCGGACCTCGGCGGGGTCGACTGGGACGGCGTACTCGACCGCTACCGGCCCGTGCTGGAGCGCGTCGCCACCCACGACGACCTGGTCGACCTGCTCTGGGAGGTCCAGGGCGAACTCGGCACCTCGCACGCCTACGTCGTCCCGCGCGGCGGACACGGCAACGGGGCCCGGCAGGGCCTGCTCGGCGCGGACATCTCCCGGCACACGGACGGCAGTTGGCGCATCGACCGCATCCTGCCCACCGAGACCTCCGACCCGGACGCCCGCTCCCCGCTGGCCGCACCCGGTGTCGCGGTGCGCGCCGGGGACGCGATCGTCGCGGTCGCCGGAACGCCGGTCGACCCCGTGACCGGGCCCGGACCGCTCCTGGTCGGCACGGCGGGCAAGCCGGTCGAGCTGACCATCTCCCCGTCCGGCGGCGGAGACCTGCGCCACGCGGTCGTCGTCCCCATCGCGGACGAGGAACCCCTGCGCTACCACGCCTGGGTCGCCGGCCGGCGCGCCTACGTCCACGAGCGGTCCGGCGGCCGGCTCGGGTACCTCCACGTGCCGGACATGCAGGCGCCCGGCTGGGCGCAGATCCACCGCGACCTGCGCATCGAGGTCGCCCGGGAGGGCCTCGTCGTGGACGTCCGTGAGAACCGCGGCGGGCACACCTCCCAGCTGGTCGTGGAGAAGCTGGCCCGGCGGATCGTCGGCTGGGACCTGCCGCGCGGCATGCGGCCCGTCAGCTACCCGCAGGACGCGCCCCGCGGGCCCGTCGTCGCCGTCGCCAACGAGTTCTCCGGCTCCGACGGCGACATCGTCAACGCGGCGATCAAGGCGCTGGGGATCGGCCCCGTGGTCGGCACGCGCACATGGGGCGGCGTCGTCGGCATCGACAGCCGGTACCGGCTGGTCGACGGAACGCTCATCACGCAGCCCAAGTACGCGTTCTGGCTGGAGGGTTACGGGTGGGGCGTGGAGAACCACGGGGTGGACCCGGACGTGGAGGTGGTGCAGGCTCCGCAGGACTACGCGGCCGGGAGGGACGTACAGCTGGACGAGGCGGTGCGGCTGGCGCTGGAGACACTGGAGGGGAGCCCGGCGAAGACGCCGCCGAGTCTGCCCGCCTAGTGCCGCTGACGCGGCACCAGCTCCGAGGAACTGCGCGACCAGCTACGGAGGACCCGCAGCCGACGACGATACGATGACCCCGTACGCGATCAACCACCCGGAGGGAGCCGCATGGCAGGGGAGCCGCAGGACGACTGTCTGTTCTGCAAGATCGTCGAGGGACATGTCCCGGCGACGATCATCCGCGAGACGGACACCACCGTCGCGTTCCGGGACATCAACCCCCAGGCGCCCACCCACGTCCTGGTGATCCCCAAGGCGCACTACCGGGACGCCGCCGCGCTCGCCGCCGCCGACCCCGCCCTCGCCGCGGACGTCCTGCGCGAGACGAAGGCAGTCGCCGACGAGGACAAACTGGACAGCTACCGCATCGTCTTCAACACCGGCACCGGCGCCGGCCAGACCGTCTTCCACGCCCACGCCCACGTCCTGGGCGGCCGCGGCATGCAGTGGCCCCCCGGGTAACGAGCCGTGTCCGTACGTGAATTGGTGGTCCTCGGCACCGCCAGCCAGGTCCCGACCCGGCACCGCAACCACAACGGCTACCTGCTGCGCTGGGACGGCGAGGGCATCCTGTTCGACCCCGGCGAGGGCACCCAGCGCCAGATGCTGCGCGCCGGGGTCGCCGCGCACGACCTGAACCGGATCTGCGTCACGCACTTCCACGGGGACCACTCCCTCGGCCTCGCCGGAGTCATCCAGCGCATCAACCTGGACCGGGTGCCGCACGAGATCACCGCGCACTACCCGGAGTCAGGCCGGCGCTTCTTCGACCGTCTGCGGTACGCCACCGCCTACCGTGAGACGGTCGAGCTCACCGAGGCCCCGGTGGCCGCGGACGGCGTCCTCGCGACCGCGCCCGGCTACACCCTGGAGGCCCGCAGGCTCTCCCACCCGGTCGAGTCCTACGGCTACCGGCTCGTCGAGCCCGACGGCCGCCGCATGCTGCCGGACCGGCTCGCCGCGCACGGCGTCAAGGGCCCGGACGTGGGACGGATACAGCGAGAGGGCGCCCTGGGCGGCGTGTCCCTCGCCGACGTCAGCGAGGTGCGGCGCGGCCAGCGGTTCGCGTTCGTCATGGACACCCGGCTGTGCGACGGTGTGTACGCGCTCGCCGACGGCTGCGACCTGCTCGTGATCGAGTCCACGTTCCTCGACGAGGACGAGGAACTCGCCGTCGAACACGGCCACCTGACGGCCACCCAGGCGGCACGGGTCGCGCGGGACGCGGGCGTACGGCACCTCGTGCTCACCCACTTCAGCCAGCGCTACCCGGAGCCGGACGAGTTCGAGCGGCAGGCGCGGGCGGCCGGATTCGAAGGCGAGCTGACGGTGGCGCACGACCTGCTGAGAGTGCCGGTTCCGAAACGCCGGTAGAACCGGCCGTACGATGCTGCGATGCCCCTCCCGAAAGCAGAGCTGCACCTCCACATCGAAGGAACACTGGAGCCGGAGCTCGCCTTCGAACTGGCGGCCCGCAACGGCGTCGAGCTCCCGTACCCGGACACCGATGCGCTGCGCAGGGCATACCGGTTCGAGGACCTCCAGTCCTTCCTCGACCTGTACTACGAGCTCATGGCCGTCCTGCGCACCGAGCGGGACTTCGAGGACCTCGGAGAGGCCTATCTCGCCCGCGCCGCCGCACAGGGCGTACGGCACGCGGAGATCTTCTTCGACCCTCAGGCCCACATCGTGCGCGGGGTCGGCATGGGGACGGTCGTCGAGGGGCTGTGGCGGGCGCTGGGCCGCAGCGAGGAGAACCACGGCGTCTCCACCCAGCTGATCATGTGCTTCCTGCGGGACGAGTCCGCCGAGTCCGCCATGGAGACGCTGGAAGCGGCCAGGCCCCACCTCGGCCGTATCGCCGGCGTCGGCCTGGACTCGGCCGAGGCCGGGCATCCGCCGGTGAAGTTCCGCGAGGTGTTCGAGGCCGCCGCCGCGCTCGGTCTGCGCCGGGTGGCGCACGCCGGGGAGGAGGGCCCGCCGGAGTACATCACCGAGGCCCTGGACGTGCTCGGTGTCGAGCGGATCGACCACGGCCTGCGCTGCATGGAGGACCCGCAGCTGGTGCAGCGGCTGGTCCGTGACCGCGTCCCGCTCACCGTGTGCCCCCTGTCCAACGTCCGGCTCCGCACGGTCGACGTCCTCGCCGACCACCCGCTGCCCGCCATGCTGGACGCCGGCCTGCTCTGCACCGTCAACTCCGACGACCCGGCCTACTTCGGCGGCTACGCCGGCGACAACTTCGACGCCGTACGCAGGACCCTGGGCCTCGGCGAGGACCGGCTGCGCGACCTGGCCCGCAACTCCTTCGTCGCCTCCTTCCTGGAACACGACGAGGAGCGGCGGGCGCGGTACCTCGCCGAGGTGGAGGCGTACGAGTTCGGGTAGCCGTTCCGCCGTGTCAGAGACGGCCGGGTGAGGGTGAGGACCTCGCGGAATCCCACCTCGTCGGAGGACGTCGTGACCGGGCCTCACCTTCGAAGGCGGCGAGATCACCGTCCCGGACGCGGAGGCCCGAAGGGCGAGCACGGGCGGGGCTCGACACGGGCTTCTGCTCTCCGGAGGTGAACCGAGCCTGAAAAGGAGGGGTGGCACACTGGCCTGATCCGCACCATTGTCAGGGAGCGCACCGTGATCGCGTCCACCGGAGAGGACCAACGCAGCCGACCCCAGGTCGACCCCCTCGCCGCTCTGCGCGCGGCGGAGGACCCGCCCTGGGACGTGTACCTCACGGGCACCGTGTTCCTGGACATCATCTTCACCGGGCTCGACTCCGCCCCGGTGCGCGGGACCGAGTCCTGGGCGCGCGGGATGGGATCGAGCCCCGGCGGCGTCGCCAACATGGCGACCGCGCTGTCCCGCCTCGGCCTGAAGACGTCGCTGGCCGCGGCCTTCGGCGACGACCACTACGGCGAGTACTGCTGGGACGCGCTCGCACAGGGCGAGGGCATCGACCTCTCCCCGTCGCGCACCGTGCCCGGCTGGCACTCCCCGGTCACCGTCTCCATGGCGTACGAGGGGGAGCGCACGATGGTCTCCCACGGCCACGAGCCGCCGCCGGACGAGCCCGCGCCCGACTGCCCGCCCCCCGCGCGCGCCGCCGTCGCCGCGCTCACGCCCGGCAAGCGGGCCCCGTGGATCGCCCAGGCCGCGAGCCGCGGCACCCGCCTCTTCGCCGACGTCGGCTGGGACGAGACCGGTGCCTGGGACCTCGCCGGCCTCGCCGACCTCGAGCACTGCGAGGCGTTTCTGCCGAACGCGGAGGAGGCGATGCGCTACACCGATGCCGCCTGCCCCCGGGCCGCCGCACACGCCCTGACCGAACACGTACCGCTCGCGGTCGTCACGCTGGGAGCGGAGGGCGCGTACGCGGTGGACGGGCGGACCGGGGAGACCGCCGAGGTCCCGGCCATCGCCGTGGAGGCCCTTGACCCGACCGGCGCCGGGGACGTCTTCGTGGCCGGATTCGTCACCGGCACGCTGGCGGGCTGGCCACTGGCCGACCGCCTCGCCTTCGCCGGACTGACCGCCGCCCTGTCCGTCCAGGAGTTCGGCGGATCGCTCTCGGCCCCCGGCTGGTCCGAGATCGCGGCCTGGTGGCGCAAGGTGCAGTCGGTCGAGGGCCAGTCCCCGGCGGCCCTCGGCCGGTACGCGTTCCTGGAGGGCATGCTCCCGGAGAAGGAGACCAGACCGTGGCCGCTGCGGCGGGCGGTGCCGACGATCGGGTTCGGCCAGTCGGCCTGACTCCGGGCGTCGGCCTGACTCCGGGCGTCAGCCCGACCCCGGGCGCGTCGAACGGGGTGCCGAAAAGCCCTACGGCGTTGTCAGTGCCCCGGCGTACCCTTGAAACCGCCAGGCCGCCCCTGTGGCGGGCGAGTCGTATCGAGGAGGACGAGCAAGGCCTACAGAGCCGGCCCATGACTCAGACACCCACAGCTCACACCCCCGCGCAGGGGCAGGCGAGAGCACAGTTCACCGTCCCCGCCCAGCACCCCATGGTGACCGTGCTGGGTTCCGGCGACTCCCTCCTGCGCGTGATCGAGAAGGCCTTCCCGGCGGCCGACATCCACGTCCGGGGCAATGAGATCAGCGCGGTCGGCGACGCCGGTGAAGTCGCCCTCATCCAGCGCCTGTTCGACGAGATGATGCTGGTGCTCCGCACCGGGCAGCCGATGACGGAGGACGCAGTGGAACGCTCGATCGCCATGCTCAGGGCGAGCGAGAACGGGGAGAGCGACGGCCAGGAGACCCCGGCCGAGGTCCTCACGCAGAACATCCTGTCCTCGCGCGGCCGGACCATCCGCCCCAAGACCCTCAACCAGAAGCGGTACGTCGACGCGATCGACAAGCACACGGTCGTCTTCGGTATCGGCCCCGCCGGCACCGGCAAGACCTACCTCGCCATGGCCAAGGCGGTGCAGGCCCTGCAGTCCAAGCAGGTCAACCGCATCATCCTGACCCGTCCGGCCGTCGAGGCAGGCGAACGCCTCGGCTTCCTGCCCGGCACGCTGTACGAGAAGATCGACCCGTATCTGCGCCCGCTGTACGACGCGCTGCACGACATGCTGGACCCCGACTCGATCCCGCGCCTCATGGCCGCCGGCACCATAGAGGTCGCGCCCCTCGCATACATGCGGGGTAGAACCTTGAACGACGCCTTCATCATCCTGGACGAGGCCCAGAACACGAGCCCCGAACAGATGAAGATGTTCCTCACCCGCCTCGGCTTCGACTCGAAGATCGTGATCACGGGTGATGTGACGCAGGTCGACCTGCCCACCGGCACCAAGTCGGGTCTGCGTCAGGTCCAGGAGATCCTGGAGGGGCTGGAGGACGTCCACTTCTCCCGGCTCACGTCCCACGATGTCGTACGGCACAAGCTCGTCGGCCGTATCGTCGACGCGTACGAGAAGTACGACAGCAAGCACGGCACCGAGAACGGCACCCACAAGGGCGGCCGGGCCAGGTCGTCCGGGCACAAGGGGAAGTAGAGAAGACGCACGACCATGTCGATCGACGTCAACAACGAGTCCGGAACCGAGGTCGACGAGCAGGCGATCCTCGACATCGCCCGCTACGCGCTCGCGCGGATGCGCATCCACCCGCTCTCCGAGCTCTCGGTGATCGTCGTGGACGCCGACGCCATGGAGCAGCTGCACATCCAGTGGATGGACCTGCCGGGGCCCACGGACGTCATGTCCTTCCCGATGGACGAACTGCGTCCGCCGTCGAAGGACGACGACGAGCCCCCGCAGGGCCTCCTCGGCGACATCGTGCTGTGCCCGGAGGTCGCGGCCAGGCAGGGGACGGAAGCGCCCACACAGCACTCGATGGACGAGGAGCTGCAGTTGCTCACCGTCCATGGCGTGCTGCACCTTCTCGGGTACGACCACGAGGAGCCCGACGAGAAGGCCGAGATGTTCGGCCTGCAGGCCGCCATCGTGGACGGCTGGCGCGCGGAGAAGGGCCTGACCGGCCCGTCCCCGGCCCCGACCCTCTCATGAGCCCCACCCTGGTCTCCGGCGCGATCGCCCTGGTCGTCGTCGCCTGGCTCGCCGCCTGCGCGGAGGCGGGCCTCGCGCGGGTCTCCAGCTTCCGCGCCGAGGAGGCCGTGAAGTCGGGCCGCCGCGGCAGCGCCAAGCTGGCGCAGGTCGCCGCCGACCCGACCCGCTATCTCAACGTGGCGCTGCTGGTCCGCGTGGCCTGCGAGATGGCCGCGGCCGCCCTCGTCACGTACGCCTGCCTGCAGGAGTTCGACGGCACCACCGAGGCCCTCCTTGTCGCGATCGGCGTCATGGTCCTCGTGTCGTACGTCGCCGTCGGCGTCTCCCCGCGCACCATCGGCCGCCAGCACCCGCTGAACACGGCGACGGCCGCCGCGTACGTCCTGCTGCCGCTCGCACGGATCATGGGCCCGATCCCGCCCCTGCTGATCCTCATCGGCAATGCGCTGACCCCCGGCAAGGGCTTCCGCCGCGGCCCCTTCGCCTCCGAGGCGGAGCTGCGCGCGCTGGTCGACCTCGCGGAGAAGGAGTCCCTGATCGAGGACGAGGAGCGCCGGATGGTGCACTCGGTCTTCGAACTGGGCGACACGCTCGTACGGGAGGTCATGGTGCCGAGGACCGACCTGGTGGTCATCGAGCGCTACAAGACGATCCGTCAGGCCCTCACCCTCGCCCTGCGCTCCGGCTTCTCGCGGATCCCGGTCACCGGGGAGAGCGAGGACGACATCGTCGGGATCGTCTACCTCAAGGACCTGGTCCGCAAGACGCACATCAGCCGGGACGCCGAGACCGAGCTGGTGTCCACCGCGATGCGGCCCGCCGCCTTCGTGCCCGACACCAAGAACGCCGGTGACCTGCTGCGCGAGATGCAGCAGGAGCGCAACCACGTCGCCGTCGTCATCGACGAGTACGGCGGCACGGCCGGCATCGTCACCATCGAGGACATCCTCGAGGAGATCGTCGGCGAGATCACCGACGAGTACGACCGCGAACTCCCGCCCGTGGAGGACCTCGGCGACGACCGCTTCCGGGTTACCGCCCGCCTCGACATCACCGACCTGGGCGAGCTGTACGGCCTGGAGGAGTACGACGACGAGGACGTGGAGACGGTCGGCGGTCTGCTCGCCAAGGCCCTGGGCCGGGTGCCCATCGCCGGGGCGTCGTCACTCGTGCTACTGCCCGACAGCCGTGAGCTCAGGCTGACCGCGGAGGCGGCGGCCGGCCGCCGGAACAAGATCGTGACAGTGCTGGTGGAGCCGGTGGGCCCGCTGGACCCGCCGGACGAGGAGGTGAAAGCGGAGTGACCCCGCAGCAGCTGCGTTCCTTCTGCCTGTCCTTCAACGCCGCGGTGGAGGACTTCCCGTTCCGGCCGGAGATCTCCGTCTTCAAGGTCCGGGGCAAGCTCTTCGCCCTGACGGCCCTGGACGCGCGCCCCCTGACGGTCAATCTGAAGTGCGACCCCGAGGACGCGGCTCGGCTCCGGAGCGAGCACGAGGGCCTCATCGTGCCCGGCTACCACATGAACAAGCGCCACTGGAACACCGTCACCGTCGACGGCGGCCTTCCCGACCGGGTGGTCCGCGAGCTCGTCGAGGACTCGTACGACCTGGTCGTGGCCGGTCTGCCGAGGGCGGAGCGGCTGCGCCTGGACCGCCCGTGAAATCCCTTGCCCGGACGCGCTGACCTCGTGTCAGAATCCGGCGCATGACCGTTCGATACCCGCGCCCCCCGATCGTGAACGGAGCGCGCGGCCGGGTCGTCCACGCGGCCACGCGCTCCGAGCTCACTCAGCTCCTCGGCTGACCCCGGCGCAGTCCGAGCGCCACCAGCACCGCCGCCGCGAGCACGATCGCCGCGTCCAGGGCCAGCACCGTGTGCACCCCCGACATCAGGTCGTCCGAGGTGGTGGCCAGGACGCCGAGCAGCGGTATGCCGACGGTGATGCCGACCTGCTGGGTCGAGGTGACCAGGCCGGTGGCCAGGCCCTGTTCCTCGTCGGGGACACCGGAGGTGACGGTCAGGCCGTAGGAGATGATCGCGCCCAGGTGGCACATGCTCGCCAGGGAGACGGCGACCGTGGCGAGCCACACCGACCAGCCGTGCGCGTTCAGGCCCAGCAGGCCGGCGACCAGCGCGCCCTGGCCGGCGAGCGAGGCGACGAGCGTACGGCGTGCGCCGAAGCGGCCGATGACCTTCGGTGCGAATGTGCCCGCGACCGCCGACAGCACGCCCTGCACGCCGAAGACGAGGCCCGTCTCGAAGGCCGACAGGCGCAGCACCTCCTGGAGGTACAGCGTCAGGACGAAGACCACCGTCGACATCATCGAGAAGGTGACAAGACCGCCCACGTTGCCCCACGCGACCGTGCGGCGGCGCAGCATCGGCAGCGAGACCAGGGGCGCCTGGGCGCGGGACTCGGCCGCGACGAAGGCGCCGAGCAGCAGGACGCCCGCGACCAGCGTGGTGATGACGTCGGCGCGGGCGAAGCCGTGGTCGGCGGCCGTCGACAGGGCGTAGATCAGGGACAGCAGACCGCCGGTGACGGTGACCGCGCCGGGCACGTCCAGGCGCGGGCGCTCCGGGGTGCGGGACTCGGGCAGCAGACCGGGCGCCAGCGGCAGCACGATCAGTGCGAAGACGGTGAGCAGGCCCATCGTGGAGCGCCAGCCGAATGCGTCGGTGAGGACACCGCCGGCCACCATGCCGACCGTGAAGCCCAGGGAGAGCAGCGTGCCCGAGATGCCGAGGGCGCGGTCCCGCGCGGGTCCCTCGGGGAAGGTCGTGGTCAGCAGGGACATGCCGGTGGGCACGATCGCCGCCGCGCCCAGGCCCTGCAGCGCCCGGCCCGCCAGGAACGAGGCCGGGTCCCACGCGAACGTCGCCAGCAGCGAGGCCGCGCCGAACAGGGCGAGCCCGCTCAGGAACAGCCGGCGGCGGCCGTAGAGGTCGCCGACGCGGCCGAAGAGCAGCAGGAATCCGCCGGACGGCAGCGCGAACGCCGTCACCGCCCACTGCAGCGCCGACTGGCTCATACCCAGGTCCGTGCCGAGGACCGGCAGGGCCACGTTCAGGACGGAGAAGTCGAGCGCGACCATGAACTGGGCCGCGCAAAGGACGAAGAGGACGAGCTTGTCGCGCGTCGACAGCCGGGGGGTGCCGAGCGGTTCTCGTACGGGGGGAGTGGTCGAGGTAGTGGTGTCGATCGCCATGGCAGAAGCCTGCGGCGCCCGGAATAAGCGTGGGGAGTCGCAACTTATGGTGGTGGTGGCACCACCAGACAGCGCGAGGGGGAACTGTACGTGCCTGAGGACGCCCTGAAGAGCCGTCGGCTGCGCGAACTGCGCGAGTTCCTGATGAGCCGGCGGGCCCGGGTCTCGCCGGCCGAGGCGGGTCTGCCGGACGGCGGGGCGCGGCGCCGCACCCCCGGACTGCGCCGCGAGGAGGTCGCCGTGCTCGCCGGGGTGGGCGCCTCCTGGTACCAGTGGCTGGAGCAGGGGCGGGACATCTCCGTCTCCCCGCAGGTCCTCGACTCCGTGGCGCGCGTGCTGCGGCTGAGCAACGCCGAACGGCGGCATCTGTACGTCCTCGCCGGGCTGAACCCGCCCGTGCCCGCGGTCGAGCCGGAGCGGCGGGACAAGTGCGACGGGCTGAAGCGGCTGATCGACACGTGGATGCCGTATCCGGCGCACATCATGGACCTGTACTACAACTGCGTGCTCTACAACGACGCCGCCGCGATGGTGCTGGGCATGCGTCCCGGCGTCACGCAGAACTGCCTCGTCGACTTCTTCACGGATCCGCTGTACCGGAGCCGGAGCAAGAGCTGGGAGAAGAACGCCCGCACGGTCGTCGCCCAGTTCCGCGCGGCGTGCTCGGCCAGCCCCGACGACGAGGGGCTCCAGGACGTGCTGGCCCGGGTGAGGGCCGCCAGTCCCGAGTTCACCGCGCTCTGGGAGGAGCGGGACATCGAGGACCCCGGGCAGGTCCGCAAGGAGCTCGACCATCCGCTGGCCGGGCTGCTGGTCGTCGAGTCGACGGCGATGAGAGTGCCGGCGCGGCCCGATCTGACGGTCGTGCTGCACACGCCGCTGGACGAGGCGAACACCGCGGCGAAGCTGGAGTGGCTGGCCTCGCCGGAGGGGCGGCGCGGTGCGATGTACCCCTTGGCGGGGTGACGGGAGCGTTCTTCGTATGCTCAGGTCATGACCGACAGTGCGCTTGACCCCGAGGACCGCAAGATCGTCACCCTGGCCCGCTCCGCCCGGGCCCGCAACGGTGTGCCGGAGGGCGCTGCCGTGCGGGACGAGACCGGACGTACGTATGTCGCGGGGACCGTTGCCCTGGTCTCGCTGAAGCTCAGTGCTCTGCAGACGGCGGTGGCGATGGCCGTGGCGTCCGGGGCGAAGTCCTTGGAAGCGGCGGCTGTGGTGACCGAGGCGGAGTCGGCGGCTGCGGAGGATCTGGCGGCGGTACGGGATCTCGGCGGGGCCGGGACCCCTGTACTGGTGGCTTCGCCGGACGGAACGGTCCGGCTGACTGTCTCCGCGGGCTGAGGTCCCGGGGGCTCCGCCCCCAGACCCGGCCCATGTACATCCACGGCCACCGGGTCACACTCCCGGCGGCGGTGGTGAGGAAGGCCGGGAAGCCGGCCGGCGGCCCGGACCCCGGTGCCTCGGGCGCTGCTGCGGGAGAGCCGCGGGAGGTGGCTCGCGGGTATGACGAGCCCCCGCTCAGGCCGCCCGCCGGCGCAGAGCCCCTCGGCTCAGAGTGCGTCGGGGCCGCGCTCGCCCGTGCGGACCCGTACGACCGTCTCGACCGGCAGGGCCCACACCTTGCCGTCGCCGATCTTCCCCGTCTGCGCGGCCTTCACGATCGCGTCGATGACGGCGTCCGAGTCCGCGTCCTCGACGACGACCTCGATCCGGACCTTGGGTACGAGGTCGACCTGGTACTCGGCGCCGCGGTACACCTCGGTGTGGCCGCGCTGGCGGCCGTAGCCGCTGGCCTCCGTCACGGTCAGACCGTGCACGCCGAGGTCCTGCAGGGCGGTCTTGACCTCGTCGAGGCGGTACGGCTTGACGATCGCGGTGATGAGCTTCATGCCTGGGTGCCGACCTTCTGGGCGGAGGGGAGGACGGATGCGGAGACCGGGGCGCCGTGCCCCAGGACCCCGTGATCGTAGGCCGTCCCGGCGTGCACCGTAAGGTCCAGGCCGGTGTGCTCCTGCTCCGTTCGGCTCGAACTCGCGTGGCGGCTTCCGGAAACCTCACCGCCCGGAGCGCGGGCGGACGCATGTACGGCGGGGCTCTGTGGATCAGGGAGAATGGGCGCCATGAGCGTTCGCAGCAAGTCATCCGAGCCGTCCGAGGCCCCCCACCGCGCCGGCTTCGCCTGCTTCGTGGGCCGCCCCAACGCGGGCAAGTCCACCCTCACGAACGCTCTGGTCGGGCAGAAGGTGGCGATCACCGCGAACCAGCCGCAGACGACGCGGCACACGGTACGGGGGATCGTGCACCGGCCCGACGCCCAGCTGATCCTGGTGGACACCCCCGGGCTGCACAAACCGCGCACGCTGCTCGGCGAGCGCCTCAACGACGTCGTCCGTACGACCTGGGCCGAGGTCGACGTGATCGGCTTCTGCCTGCCCGCGAACGAGAAGCTCGGTCCCGGTGACCGGTTCATCGCGAAGGAGCTGGCGTCGATCAAGAAGACGCCGAAGATCGCGATCGTCACGAAGACCGACCTCGTGGACGGCAAGATGCTCGCCGAGCAGCTCATCGCCATCGACCAGCTCGGCAAGGAGCTGGGCTTCGAGTGGGCGGAGATCGTGCCGGTGTCGGCGGTCGGCGACAAGCAGGTCGACCTGCTGGCCGACCTGATCGTCCCGCTGCTGCCGGAGGGTCCGGCACTGTACCCCGACGGTGAGCTCACGGACGAGCCCGAGCAGGTCATGGTGGCCGAGCTGATCCGTGAGGCCGCGCTCGAGGGCGTCCGCGACGAGCTTCCGCACTCCATCGCGGTCGTGGTCGAGGAGATGCTGCCGCGCGAGGACCGGCCCGCCGACCGGCCCCTCCTCGACATCCACGCCTTCGTCTACATCGAGCGCCCCAGCCAGAAGGGCATCATCATCGGCCCCAAGGGCAAGCGCCTGAAAGACGTCGGCATCAAGTCCCGCAAGCAGATCGAGGCGCTGCTGGGTACTCCGGTGTTCCTGGACCTGCATGTCAAGGTTGCCAAGGACTGGCAGCGGGATCCTCGGCAGCTGCGGAAGCTGGGGTTCTGACCGGGGTGGGGTGTCGACCCGGCGGCTGGTCCCGTCCCTGGGGCTGCCGGCCCCGTACTCCCGGTCGAAGGGTTCGGCGAGGGTGAGCGGGGGGCGTCGGAGGAACGTCCGGCCGTCGTCATCTCTGCGCCCGTAGCGCGTCCCGGTACCAGCCGTACGACGCCTTGGGCGTCCGTTCAAGCGTCTCGTAGTCGACGTGGACCAGGCCGAACCGGCGCTCGTACCCTTCCGCCCACTCGAAGTTGTCCAGCAGCGACCAGACGAAGTAGCCGCGCACGTCCACGCCGGCCGTCAGCGCGTCGTGCAGCGCCCGGATGTGGCCGTCGAGGTAGGTGATCCGGTCCTGGTCGTCGATCCCCTGGTACGAGCAGCCGTTCTCGGTGATGACGATCGGCGGGAGCCGGTCGCCGAAGCGGTCGCGGAAGCCGGTGAGCAGCTCGGTCAGGCCCTCCGGGACCACCGGCCAGCCGAAGTCCGTGACCGGGCGGCCTGCTGTCTCCCGTACGGAGAAGGGGAGTTCGGCGGGCAGGGTCAGCCCGCCGAACTCGATCTCCGCGCCCTGCGGGGCGCCCAGCGTGGCCGGCGCGTAGTAGTTGATGCCGTACCAGTCCAGCGGCTCCCCGATGACCTTCAGATCGGCCCCGGCTTCGCCGGGCATCAGCTCGCCGATCCCCTCCGGGTATTCACCCAGCAGCACCGGGTCCGAGAACAGCCGGTTGAGCAGCAGGTCGTAGACCCGCGCCGCCTCCACGTCCGCGGTCTCCTCGGACGCCGGCCACGCCGGCCCGTGCGAGTTGGCGATCCCTATGTCCGCCGCCCCGGCCGCGCGCAGGGCCCGTACGGCCAGGCCGTGGCCGAGCAGCTGGTGGTGGGCGGCGGGGAGCGCGTCGAAGAGCAGCTGCTTGCCGGGGGCGTGGGCGCCCAGCGCATGGCCCAGGAGCGTGTGCTCGGCGGGCTCGTTGAGAGTGATCCACTTGTTCACCCGGTCGCCGAGACGGCCGGCGACGACCGATACGTACTCCGCGAAACGCGACGCCGTGTCCCGCTCCAGCCAGTCGAGCCCGGCCGGCAGGTCCCAGTGGAAGAGCGTCGGCACGGGCCGTACGCCCGCCGCGCACAGCTCGTCCACGAGGCGGTCGTAGAAGTCGAGGCCGCCCGGAGAGTTCACCCGCGGCCAGGAGATCGAGAAGCGGTACGCGTCCACGCCCAGGCCGGCCAGGAGCGCCACGTCCTCGCGGTAGCGGTGGTAGTGGTCGCAGGCCACCGCCGCCGTCGAGCCGTCCTTCACCCGCCCCGGCTCGGCCGTGAAGGTGTCCCACACGGACGGCTCGCGCTCGTCCGCGGCCCCTTCGATCTGGTGGGCCGAGGTCGACACGCCCCACAGGAAGCCGGCCGGGAACTGAGGTATCGGGTTCGTCGCCATGCGCCGGATCATCCGTACCGGCGGTAACAGAAGTCAACGGGCAGGCCTGAAGAACGGGTTACCCGCCTTCCTGGGGCCCGTTCTACGCGCCTTCCTTGAGCACTTTCGAGATCAGCTTGCGCTGCTCCTGCGTCAGCCGGGGATCGCTCGCGTACACCGTCTTCCCGTCCACGGTGATCTGGTAGCTGAAGCCGTCCGGCACACCGATCGGCGGTGTGCCCCGGCCGGCGGCGAGTGCCTGCTCGGCCAGGGCCTGCCACTCGTGGGCATCGGGCCGTCCCGAGGTGTCCACCTCGGCATGGCGCTCGATGCCCGCGAATCCGCCCGTGCGCCTCACCTGAATACGCATGGGTTCCTGTCTAGTACGGAGTCAGGGAATCCGCACCCCGACCTGCTCCCACGCCTTCTGCACGGCCTGGAGCTCCTCGCCGCCGTCGCCGAAGCGCTCGCGCGCGGCCTTGACGGTGAGCTTGGCGAAGTCGGCGAAGAAGGCCCGCTCCGCGAGCTCGCCGCCGGTCAGGACGTCGTACCAGATCTGGCCCGCCTTCTCCCAGGCGTAGCCGCCGAGCGCGGTGGCGGCCAGATAGAAGGCGTGGTTGGGGATACCGGAGTTGATGTGGACGCCGCCGTTGTCGCGGCCCGTGCGGACGTAGTCGTCCATCGTCGCGGGCTGCGGGTCCTTGCCGAGCACGTCGTCGTCGTACGCGCTGCCCGGCTCCTTCATGGAGCGCAGGGCCTTGCCGGTCACGCTCGGGGCGAGCAGGCCCGCGCCGATCAGCCAGTCGGCCTCGGTGGCGGTCTGGCCGAGCGTGTACTGCTTGATGAGTGAGCCGAAGACGTCGGACATCGACTCGTTCAGGGCGCCCGGCTGGCCGTAGTAGGTGAGGTTGGCCGTGTGCTGTGTGACGCCGTGGGTGAGCTCGTGGCCGATGACGTCGATCGGGATGGTGAAGTCGAGGAAGATCTCGCCGTCACCGTCGCCGAACACCATCTGCTCGCCGTTCCAGAAGGCGTTGTTGTAGTTCTCGTCGTAGTGGACGGTGGCGTCGAGGGGCAGGCCGTCGCCGTCGATCGAGTGGCGCTGGTAGGCCTTGAGGTAGAGGTCGAAGGTGGCGCCGAGGCCGGAATAGGCGCGGTTGACCGTGGCGTCCTGGCCGGGGTCCTCGCCCTCGGCGCGGACCTTGGTGCCGGGCAGGCCGGTGTCGTGCTCGGCGTCGTAGATGGTGCGCAGCGGCTGGTCCGACGGTGCCTTCGCCGTCGGCGCGGCGGCGAGGCCGAACTCGGTGGTCACCCGGCGGCGGCCGCGTTCCTGGGCGTCGCGCATCAGGGTGCGCCGGGCGGGACCGGAGAGGGCGGGGTCCTCGTTCTGGGCGACCTTGTCGAGGACATGGGGTGGCACGATGGTGCAGAAGACGGGCTCGAAGCCCCCGTTCGTCGTCATGTGCGGCACCCTTGCACTGAGTTATTCCGCTGTCACTACCCGCAACCATGATTGGTGAATTGTGGTGATAAGGAGCCTCGCGTTCCGTCGCCAAGTGGTATGGAACACTTTTTGTCCGGTTCGCCCCTTTTGATTGGGGCGGTCCCGCATACTGATACGGGCCCGCGCATCCGGCGCGGCTCGGCTAGGCTGCGGAGCATCATGTTTTTCGGGCTGCTCCTCCTTAGCTGCCGCGGCGAGGGCCTGTAGTCGAGGCCGACCCCCTCCCCGCGGAGTTTGGCGTTGCGCCGTCGGCCGTCCTTCCGGACCCGCCTTCGAGGAGCCCCCGCATCATGGCCAACCGCCAGCAGCCCAGTTCCATGCCGATCCACAAGTACGGTCAGTACGAGCAGGTCGGCATCCCCGACCGCACCTGGCCGGAGAACCGGATCACCGTCGCACCCCGCTGGCTCTCCACCGACCTGCGCGACGGCAACCAGGCTCTGATCGACCCGATGTCGCCCGAGCGCAAGCGCCGGATGTTCGACCAGCTGGTCAAGATGGGCTACAAGGAGATCGAGGTCGGGTTCCCCGCCTCCGGGCAGACCGACTTCGACTTCGTGCGCTCCATCATCGAGGAGCCCGGCGTCATCCCCGACGACGTCACCATCTCCGTACTGACCCAGGCCCGCGAGGACCTGATCGAGCGGACCGTCGAGTCCCTGAAGGGCGCCAAGCGCGCCACCGTGCACCTGTACAACGCCACCGCGCCGGTCTTCCGCCGGGTCGTCTTCCGCGGCTCCAAGGACGACATCAAGCAGATCGCCGTCGACGGCACACGCCTGGTCATGGAGTACGCGGAGAAGCTGCTGGGCCCGGAGACGGAGTTCGGCTACCAGTACTCGCCCGAGATCTTCACCGACACCGAGCTGGACTTCGCCCTGGAGGTCTGCGAGGCGGTCATGGACGTCTGGCAGCCCGCTCCGGGCCGCGAGATCATCCTCAACCTGCCCGCCACCGTGGAGCGTTCGACGCCGTCCACGCACGCGGACCGCTTCGAGTGGATGGGCCGCAACCTGTCCCGCCGCGAGCACGTCTGCCTGTCGATCCACCCGCACAACGACCGCGGTACGGCCGTAGCCGCCGCCGAGCTGGCGCTGATGGCCGGCGCCGACCGCGTCGAGGGCTGTCTGTTCGGGCAGGGCGAGCGCACCGGCAACGTCGACCTGGTCACCCTGGGCATGAACCTGTTCTCGCAGGGCGTCGACCCGCAGATCGACTTCTCCGACATCGACGAGATCCGTCGTACGTGGGAGTACTGCAACCAGATGGAGGTCCACCCGCGCCACCCGTACGTGGGCGACCTGGTCTACACGTCCTTCTCCGGCTCCCACCAGGACGCCATCAAGAAGGGTTTCGACGCCATGGAGGCCGACGCGAAGGCCAAGGGCGTCACCGTCGACGACATCGAGTGGGCGGTCCCGTACCTGCCGATCGACCCGAAGGACGTCGGCCGCTCCTACGAGGCCGTCATCCGCGTCAACTCGCAGTCCGGCAAGGGCGGTATCGCGTACGTCCTGAAGAACGACCACAAGCTGGACCTGCCGCGCCGGATGCAGATCGAGTTCTCGAGGATCATCCAGGCGAAGACGGACGCCGAGGGCGGCGAGGTCACGGGCGGCGACATCTGGTCGGTCTTCCAGGACGAGTACCTGCCCAACCCCGAGAACCCCTGGGGTCGCATTCAGGTCAAGAACGGCCAGTCGACGACCGACACCGACGGCGTGGACACCCTGAAGGTCGAGGCCACCGTCGACGGCGTGGACACCGTCCTGACCGGCACCGGCAACGGCCCGATCTCCGCCTTCTTCGACGCCCTGCAGGGCGTGGGAATCGACGCCCGCCTGCTGGACTACCAGGAGCACACGATGAGCGAAGGAGCCTCCGCGCAGGCCGCCTCCTACATCGAGTGCGCGATCGACGACAAGGTTCTGTGGGGCATCGGCATCGACGCGAACACCACGCGCGCGTCGCTGAAGGCGGTCGTATCGGCCGTCAACCGCGCCGCTCGCTGAACCTTCTGACAGAGTTTGTCCGAATTTCAGGAGTCCCGTCCGCCGCATGTCGGCGGGCGGGACCCCGTCGTATACCGGCCAATCCGTGTGCAGGTCACGGGAAGGTCTCGTCCTGGGTACTGACTACGCCTCGCCCCTGTGGCTAACATCACGCAAGCGCGGCGATGTTGCCGCGGCGTTACGGAGGTGCGACGTGCTGCCAGGACGGGAACAAGACGGCCGTGCCGCCGGGCTTTCGCGCATGCTGGGCACCCGTATCGCGTGGACGCCGGTGGGCGACGGCGAGTTCTTCTGCCCCGGCTGCGGAGGCGACCGCAACTACCAGCGGCTGACCGGCCGCCGCCGCTTCACCCTGCTCGGCGTGCCCGTGCTGCCGCGCGGCGAGACCGGCCCGGTCGTCGAGTGCGCGGCCTGCCGCCGCCACTTCGGCACCGACGTCCTCGACCACCCGACCACCACCCGCTTCTCCGCGATGCTCCGCGACGCCGTCCACACCGTCGCCCTCGCGGTGCTCGCCGCGAGCGGCACCTGCGCCCGTACGGCTCTGGAGGCCGCCGCGAGCACGGTCCGTGCCGCCGGCTTCGACGACTGCACGGAGGAGCACCTGGAAGCCCTCGTCGAGGCGCTCGCCGCCGACACCGGCCGGGTCTACGGCCGCCCGTGCGGGGCCGGGCTCGCCATAGAGCTCCACGAGGCGCTGGACCCGCTGGCCCCGCACCTCGCCTGCGCAGGCCGCGAATCGATTTTTCTCCAGGGCGCCCGCATCGCCCTGGCCGACGGGCCCTACACACCCGCCGAACGCGACGTCCTGGCCACCGTGGGCGCCGCGCTCACCATCTGCTCGGACGACGTGACCCGCCTGCTGGCGGCGGCGCGGACGCCGTCGTAGGAGTCGTGGGAGCCGTAGGAGTGGTGGTACGGGGCCCGTTACTCCCCGGGGAGTAGTCCCGGCCCCGGGCCACCCCCCCGCAGTACCTCCCCCAACTCACCCTCACGCCCGACGAATCGGCCCCGGCGCGCCGGGAGTCCGGAGACCGGCCCAGACACCCGGCCGGAGCGAGACCCGTCCCGTGGGGGCCGCAAGGACAAGCACACGGTGGCGTGCCGCGGTGGCGTGCCGCACCCCGGCCGGCGTCCCGGGGCGGCGGTGCTGTCGGGTCAGGTGGCGGGACATCGACCGCTGGAACCATTGATGCCCTGGGTGTTGGCATCGCCGTGTGCAGCGATCTCCATCAAGCGGCGAGTCCCCGGCGAGGAATGAGAACACACATGTTTTTTGACGGAGTGCCCCGCCCGACCTGGGAGGTCGTACCGGTGGCAAAAGCCAAGGAACAATACGACCTGGTCGAGATCAGCAACGACAGCGTGGGTCTCGAAGACCAGTTCGGCGAGGAGCCCGAGTGCTTCTTCGTCCACCGGGGTGACGTGACCGTTGAGGGCACCCTCATCCTCGAAGACGACGAGAACACACTCTATGTAGTCGACGGCAACCTGACAGTGAACGGTCCGGTCAAATTCCACAACTGGGGCATCAACACGTCGCTGCACGTCACAGGCTCGGTCGTTGTGGAGGACCTGGTGTGCATGCCCTCCAGCCAGCTCTTCGTCGGTGGGTCACTCGTCGTCAAGAACTTGCTGGTGACGAACCTGTTCGACGCGGGGCAGCTGGTCGTCCACGGCCCCGTCTCCGTCGGGGCATGGATCGAAGCAGCCGGCCGCGGTTCCATCGAATTCTCCGCTCCGCCAACAGGGCGGCTTCTCGGAACTGTCAACCATCCCGAAGACCCCTGCTTTCGCAAGGACGCCGACGCCGAGCGGGCGGAGAGCGCGGTGCGGGCGGAGTTCCTCGATGACGAGGGCTACCTGGACACGGCAAAGGCCCAGCAGGCGATCCTCGCGGGTCAGCCGGTCCTGCGGTAGTCCGCCCACCCGGTAGCGGGAGGGCCCAACGCAAGGGACGGCGAACGCCTGATGTCCCACGCCGAAGCCCACATCCAGAGGGCCTTCATCACCCTCATGTCCCGCCGCCCGGCCCGCCCCCGTCGCCAGACCGAGGTGACCGCGGGCTTCAGAGCAGTCCGGCACCGGACAGGAACTCAGATACCCGCTCCACCTCGCCCGGAGACAGCGGCACCTGAGGCTCCGCCGTCGCCGGACAGTCGATGATTCCCCGCAGATGCAGCGCCGCCTTGAAGGCCCCCAACGCCGACGAACTGCCGCCCATGCGGCCCGGATTCCCGACGCCCACCATGCCGAACAGGGCGCACAGCCGCTCCTGTTCGGCCCTGGCCCGCTCCAGGTCACCCGCCCGGAACAGGCCGTCGAGGCGGACGTAGCCGTGCGGGTCGACGTTGGCGAGGCCGGGCACCGCGCCGTCCGCGCCCAGCGCGAGGGCCGCGTCGACGACGGCCTCGGAGCCGGTCAGGACGCTGAAGCCGGTGATGTCGGGGCGGACGCGGGCGCCGGTCACGACCGTCCGGAAGCCGGCCAGGTCGCCGCTGGAGTCCTTGAGACCGGCCAGAACCCCTTCGGCGGCCAGCTCCAGGACCAGGTCCGCGCCCAGCTTCGTGTGCACGGCGACCGGGATGTCGTAGGCCAGGACGGGCACCGGGCAGGCCGCCGCGACCAGGCGGTAGTGGCGGGCGATCTCGGCGGGGTGGGTGCGGGTGTAGAACGGCGCCGTCACCACCACGGCGTCCGCGCCCGCCGCCGTGACCGACATGACGTGGTCCAGCACCCGGGGCGTGGTCATGTCGATCGCCCCGGCCAGTACGGGGAGCCGTCCGCCCGTGTGCCCCACGACCGACTCCACCACGAGCCGCCGCTGCCGGTCCGTCAGATATGCCGCCTCCGAGGACGAGCCGAGCACGAACAGTCCGTTCACCCCGGCCCCCACCAGATGGTCGACCAGCCTCAGCAACGAGGGCACGTCCACCTCGCGCTCCGGTGTCAGGGGCGTGCAGACGGGCGGGACGACACCGGTCAGCGGAGCGGGGAAGGTCATGCAGGCCATGGTGGCACCGGCAGCCGCCACGGCAGCGTCTTTCGTCGCTTGTCCTGGCCGGAGTCGTAGACCGGCTTTAATGGGTGCGTGGCGAGCGGCGAGCGATGGGACGAGCGGGACCCGGGTGTCCTGCGCCTGCCCTCCGGGCGGCTGGTCCGCGGCCGCGGACTGCGGCGCCCTCTCGCATCGGAGACGCCGGAGCCGTCGTACGGCGTCTACCTCCTCGGCCGGCAGCCGCCCGAGGTTCCCTGGGAGTCCCGCTGGCTGCGCTGGCCCGACTTCCGGCTGCCCGCGGACCGGGGTGCCGCCCGCACCCTGCTGGCGGAGGCCTGGGAGCGGGCCGCGGACGGACGTGTCGAGATCGCCTGCGGCGGCGGGCGCGGCCGCACCGGGACGGCCCTGGCCTGTCTGGCGGTCCTGGACGGCGTACCGCCCGGGGACGCCGTCGCCTATGTCCGCGCTCACTACGACCGGCACGCGGTGGAGACGCCGTGGCAGCGGCGGTACGTACGGCGGTTCAGGTCAGGGCTTGCGCCGACAGCGCCGCCGTCTCGGCGATGAGCGCGTGGTCGTACGGGGGTCCCGGTCCGGGAACGTCGTCTGGACCGCGAGCACCGTACGGATTCCACGGCCGACAGGCCGGACGCGCGCTGCCGCCGACGCCGGTTTCACAGGGCAAGCGTCATGATCAGGCGATCCTGGCCCGGGCCGAAGTAGTCCTTGCGCGGGGTGTCTTCCGCCAGGAAGCCCATGGAGCGGTAGAGGAGTACGGCGGTGTCGTTGCCGGGCTCCACGGTGAGCCACACCTCGCGCACCCCTTCGGACCGTAGGTGGTCGAGTATCTGCGTCATGAGTCTGCGGCCCAGCCCCTGTCCCTGCAGGTCCGGTGCGATGGCGAGGCTGAGGATCCAGCTGACCTTGTCGTCGGGCGCGGTGGCGAACACGTAACCGTGGAGGCTCCTGCCGTCGTCGAGGACGAGCAAGTGGTCACCGTACGCGTCGAAGAATTGCCGCAGCACGAAGTAGGGATACGGCGCCGAGGGGAAGGCCTTCGCGTCCAGGCGTACGAGTTCCGGCAGATCGGCCTCGGCGACCGCTCTGATCTGCAGAAGAGGAGCCATGTAGTCCCCTTGTGGAGGGTTCGACGATGCATGCCATGGTGCGATATGCATACCGACTGGGGTGGGCGCGCATGTTTCCCTATCTTCGTCCGACGGTATCTGGTCATTCAAGGAGAGAACAGGACCTACCGTGATTGGCTGGCAGTCCTCATGGGCGCAGTGCGCTACATTGAGCCAATGACCCCGGGATCACCAAGTCGTGCGGATAAGCTGAACGATGATGTCGATTGGGACAAATTCGACTCCCGCGAATACATCAGCCGCAACTACCTCGCCCTTCATCGCGACGACGAGGAGATCATCTCGGCTGTCCGTGATCATTTCGGTGATCATTTCCGGAGGAGTCCGGGTCGCGTCCGTTCCGGTATCGACGTGGGCGCGGGGCCGAACCTCTATCCTGCGTTCACCATGCTGCCCTGGTGCGACGAGATCACGTTGCTCGAGCGGTCCGCCAAGAACGTGGCCTACCTCAGGGGCCAGCTCGCCTCCTACGACGACAACTGGGACCAGTTCTGGGACGTCCTGTGCGAGGACACGGGGTACGAGCGGCTCGAAGTGGACCCCCGGGTGCGGTTCAAGGACGTCGTCAAGCCCAGACCCGGGAACCTGTACGACCTCGGTCAGCCGGGCCCTGACGGCGAAGTGGAACGCTGGGCCGTGGGCACGATGTTCTTCGTCGCGGAGTCGATCACCGAGTCGCACGAGGAATTCCAGCGCGGTGTCTCCTGCTTCATGAACGCTCTGGAACCGGGTGCTCCTTTCGCCGCCGCATTCATGGAGCATTCTCTGGGATACCCGGTGGGCGACTACGAATTCCCGGCGAGCGACATCGGCGCGCTGGAAGTGCGCAACCTGCTGAAGGGATTCGCCGGTGACGTCGATCCCATTCATATCGGTAAACCCGGCGGTCTGGTGCGCGAGGGATACACGGGAATGATCCTGGCCTGCGGCCACCGGAACGACTGACCGCGCTTCGTGTTCTCGTCGGGCGGGAACGGGAAGTAATGGGGACCTGCGTGAGGGGGCATGGGGAATGCAGATCAAACCGCGGCTTCAGCTTCTGGACGTATGGCAGGCCATCGCCGGCCATTCCTTCAGGAGCGGTGACTGGAGCTGGGGCGAATGGGGCGGCCGCAGCAGCGTCGCCGATGCCGAGCGTCTGCTCTGCCTCATGTACCCCGCCACCGAGATCCCCGAATTCCGCCTCGACAATCCCGACACGACCCAGGAGGACGTGGAGAAGGCCCTCAAGGAGGCGGGGGACGCCACGGAGATTCCCGGGAGCCTGGTACGGGTCCTGAGTGAATTCATGGGAAAGCACCACGGGGGCGAGCAAGGTCCCACGTTCGCCGGGGGCTACTACTTCCTCCCGGAGGACCCGGACCAGGAACTCACCAAGGAACAGCAGGAATTCGGGGTGGTGGACTCCTTCTCGATGTCCGTCACCCTGTGCCTCGCAACCCTCGGCTTCCTCAAGATCTACCGGACGAGAACGAGCCGCGCCGACACACAGAACCTGATCCAGGGACTCTGGGACGCGACCAGCCAACGGCTCACCTCTGCCATGGTGAGCCTGCTGCGGTCCTTCACCGTCAACGTCTTCGACGCCGAAGGCGCACAGGGACAGGCCCTCATCCGTCTCCTCGGCCAGGGGAGGATGTCCGACCGGGTGGTCCTGCAGCGGTTCCAGGAACGCTTCAAGGCCCTCCGCGCAGTCATCGGCGAGAGCCTGATCCTCGGTGTCGACGTCGAGGAACAGCTCAGGAACGAGAACCGCCTGTTCGAGTGCGGCTGGGCCTGGAGCCTGGTCAGGGACGCACCGGAAGTCGACACCAGCGAGGAGATCGGCGACCAGCCGGCAGGCGTCGCCGACGCAGTGCCCTACCTCTACTTCACCGTCGTGGCCCTCGACGGCATCCAGGACCTGTTCTCGGACCGCACCCTGACCCTGGCCCTGCTCAACACCGAACAGCAACGGCTCGCCGAGGCGTTACGGCTCCGCTGGGAGATCACTCAGCAGTACTGGTCGGCCATCGCCCGCTTCGGGGAAGGCAGCTGGCCCCTGGAGGACATCCCCTGGCGGACCACGGGCCAGCAGCTGGAGTCGGAGTACTTCTCGCTCTGCGTCGCCTCGATCCTGGTCCACGACCTGGTACGCCGTCGTGCCACCGACGACGACCTGACGCGCACCGTCGGCGTCATGGAACGCCTCGCCGAACGCGGCCGCATCACCAGCCGCATGACCGCGGACGACCCCGCCGTACGCCTGCACAACCCCGGCGTCTCGCTGCCGCTGCTCGGCAGCGCCGACCAGGGTCCGGCCATGCAGTGGGCCATGACGGACTTCTCGGCTCAGCTGCTCAAGCGGACCATCCAGCTGTGCTCGCTCTCGCGCAACCTGGCCTCCCACGACCGGCTGCTGCAGCTCGCCGAGGACATCCTCGGCCACCTGTGGAAACGGCGCCTCGGCGAAGGCGAAGGAGCCGGCCTCTGGGACAACGTCCACGCGGCCTACCCGAGTTCGCTGGAACGCACCGGACCCCTGTCCTGGAGCATCACCGAACGCGTCACCGAGTGCATGGTCGCGGCCTCCCAGCTCTACACCCAGCCGCCGATCCGCAGCGCCGAACTGACCACGCTCGCCCGGTCCCTGCTCAGCGAATCGACCCACCTGCTGGGCAAGGAACAGATGAAGCTCGCCCCGCCGGCCAAGAGCCAGGAAGGCGAGGAGCTGAAAGGCGTCGAGGCCGACCTGCGCCGCGCCCGGCTGCTGCTCGACACCGAACCCGGCACCGCCTGCGCGCTGGCCCTCGGAGTGCTGCGCCGGCTCGACTCCCTGGCCCGGGCCAGGGACACCGGGTCGGGGGTGTGAACCGTGCTCGTCTTCGCCGCCTCCGACAAGGGAGGCACCGGCCGCTCGGTCACGAGCGCCAACCTCGCCTATCGCCGGGCACTCGACGGGGACGACGTCTGCTATCTGGACTTCGACTTCGGTTCGCCGACAGCCCCCGCGGTCTTCGACACCCCCGACGTCATCGAGGAAGCCGAAGGGCGCGGCCTGCACTCCTATCTGAAGGGTGAAACAGGCGAGCCGCTGCGCGTCGACATCTGGGCGCGCACGGAACACTACGTCCTGCGGGACAAGCCGGACCGCTCCGGACGGCTGGTCCTGCTGCCCGGGGACCGCGGCGGCGGCGAATTCGTCACCGACACGGAGAACCTGCACCGGTGCGTGGACCTCATCCTCCGCCTGAAGCGCGAATTCAACGTCATCGTGGTGGATCTGAGTGCCGGACGCAGCTATGCGATGGATCTCGCACTCGCCGCCACCGCGCAGGAAGAACTACGGCGAATCAAAGCGCGCTGGCTGATCTACCACCGCTGGACCCGGCAGCATGTCATGGCCGCCGCCGAACTCGTCACCGGAAAACAGGGCATCGTGAGTGCCGGCGGGTCAATGGGGCACGACCGGCACGCGTTGCTCGGCGCCATCCGTTTCGTCCGGGCCGCCGTACCTGATCTGGAATCGGCGCTGTGGTCCCAGCTGCCGCCCGCACAGTCCACCTGGATGCGCCAGTACAACAAACAACTCGAGGCCATTGCGGCCGACCTGGGTCTCGGCAGGAGCAGGGTGCTGGGATCCGTACCCCTGGAACCGGTACTGCAGTTACGTGAACAGCTCATCACCGACCAGGACGTACTCGACAGCCGGATCGCCAACATCGAGACCTGGCAGGCGATGGGCGAACTGGCGGAGCGGCTGGCCGACGACAAGTACTGGGGGCAGCTGTGAGCGGAACCGGAGCCGTCTTCCAGGAGACCAGCGCCCAGCCGCGTACCGAGGCCGTGCCGTTCTCCCATCTCTCCCTGGAACTCGGCCACTTGTACATGGAGGACTTCGCGGAGGGCCCCGAACGGCTGCACGGGCACTTCGCCATGGTGCGCCCCTGGGCGGAGGCCGCCCGCGGCTCGGTGCCCGCGCTCCCGGACGGCAAACGGCCCCGGGTCAGCACCTGCTTTCTGGTCGACGACTACTTCAGCCGCCTCGCCACGCCCGCCGAGCTTCTGCCGCCCCTGCTGAAAGCCGCCGAGCGGGCCGGACTGACGATCGACTACCTGGCGCGCGAGTCCGGCTGCGCCGCCACCGATCCCCGCCGGCCGGAGCGGGGCGGACTCGCCGAGGCCGTCCTGGGCCGGCTCGTCGAGACACCCCCGCCCGGCAGCAAGGGCTTCCGCCCGCCCCTCAGCCGGACCGGCTGGCTCACCAACGGCCGGCGCGCACCCGCGCAGCGCAGGGGGGCGGCACTGAACTCCGCCGCCTCCTGGCAGCCGCCCAGCGAGACCGGAGCGCGCGGCCACTCCGTCTTCGTGGACGTCGAACTGTGGGACGAGAGCACCGACCGCCGCACCTGGTCCTGCGCCTTCCTGGCCGCAGTGTGGCAGCTCGCCCGTCTCGGCCTGCTGCGCGACAACGGCAAGG
Organism: Streptomyces sp. NPDC040410; assembly: GCF_055595715.1. Taxonomy (NCBI): domain Bacteria; kingdom Bacillati; phylum Actinomycetota; class Actinomycetes; order Kitasatosporales; family Streptomycetaceae; genus Streptomyces; species Streptomyces sp. NPDC040410. The sequence continues at coordinate 214,656 of NZ_JBVIVK010000005.1, read as the reverse complement.
CCGTGCCGGCCCCCACACCCTGGGACCAGAGCGGATTCCCCGACGACTGGGACGCCCTGCCGTCCCTGCTCCGGCTCAACCCGTCCGCGGCGCCCTTCAGCGCGTACTACACATGCAGCGTTCTGCCGTCCAGGTTCCTGCCCGTCGAGCACGCCGTGCGCGTCATCCTCGAGCAGACCCACGTGGACGCGGGAGCACTCGGCCAGCTCGTCCAGCGCTCCACCGGCGAGGACTTCGCCGTGCCCACGGACGTCGTGGAGCGCACCTCCTACGTGTTCCCGCCAGGGCTGTGACATGGGTGTCCCGGGGGTGACGACACACCCGGTGCTCGCCTGCGGCGAGGTGCGCACCTGTCTGCTGCCGTGCCGTGACGCGGTGAGCGCGGCCGTCGCAGAGCGACTGCTGCGGTTGCGTGCCGACGAACGCGTCCGCATCTCCCGGCGGCCCAACCTGTACGCGGTGTCGCCCGACATCCTCACGGGCGTGGACTGCCGGCTGCCCACCGCCGACAAGTCCAAGGTCCGCGCGGTCGGTACGGTGGCGGCCCGGGCGACCCTCACCGAGGGCCGCGTCCTGCAGGCGACCGCCCACTTCTCGGCACCGGCCGCCGGCCCGGACCGACGCAGGCCGTGGGGCTACTACCTGGTCCGCCCCGGAGTCCTGGTTCCCGTCGGCAGCCTCCCCGAACTGCCCGCGGCACACGGGTTCCTGACGGAGAGCCGACAGAATCGTCACGACGAACTGGACGTCGGTTCCATCGCCGAGGGCATCCTCGCGCAGATCTCCCGCAACCCTCTCTTCCATGACGACGACGTTCCCTTCAAGTCCGCCACCACCGTTCTGCGCTGGGCGGCGCTGCCGGCGCGGGAGGGCGAGGGAGTGTCGATGGAGCACTTCACGCTCGCGGACGACGGGGTGCGTCTGGTCGAGCTGAGGGTTCCCGACGGCACGGAACCCGCCGCGGTGGCCCGGCTCGGAGAGGACTTCGCGCTGCACGACTGGCTGCTCACGACCGTCGTGGACAGACTCGACGGCATACGGCTCGGATCGGCGGACGGCGCGGCCCGCCTGGAAGCGCTGCGCCCGCTCGTCGACCACCTGCTGCATCTGTGGATGCCGGGAGCGCGGGTGGACCGGGCGCTGGGCGCCCTGTGGGACGTACTCGAACAGGAACCCGGGTTCAGCAGGCAGTGGCAGACCCAGGTCAATCGTGTCCGCGACCAGCTGGCCCTCCAGGCCGCCACGGCACGGCGGGAGTCTTTGGCGATGCCCTGACAGCGACAGGCACCATCCAGACGGGGGAGAAGAGAGATGAACCAACCCATAACAACACGCAACCACGAAGGACCGGCGCGCAGAGCGCACCGGGACAGGGACAGGGACGACGGTGCACGCTCGCTGCTGCAGAAGATCCTGATCACCGTGGTGACGGGCGGCGTCGCGTATGTGCTGACCAACGTGATCTCCCCGTCCCAGGACGACCTGTGGCGGGTCGTCGTGTCGGTGCTCTTCGGGGGCGCCATCCTGATCGTCCAGTTCATGATCACGTTCGCGCATCAGCTCGGCGAACTGAAGGGCGTGGTCGAGCAGCGCTTCGTCGACATCGGCCGGGCGACCAAGCTCTTCAACGAGGTGGAGCAACTGCGCGACGACGGGGTGCCCCGGCTGGCCGAGTACGCGACGAGGGTGGTCGCCACGGGCCCCACGATCCTGCACGAGTTCGCGCACCAGGAGATCGACCGGCTCGCCGGCTACATGTACAACTTCGCCAACCTGCACGCCAAGTCCCCTGGCGAGAACCACGACTGGCTGCTGACCCTCACCAAGTGCGCGCGGACCTCCGTCGACGCCATCAGCACCTCCGTCGACCGGGACTTCTGGAGCAGTGAGCCGGCCGGCCGCTATCTGGAGGCGCAGGCCGAGGCGATCGAGAGGGGGGTCAGGGTGCGGCGGCTCCACGTCGTGAAGACCGCCGACGACATCGCGCTCCTGGACCAGCTGTGCGAGGAGCAGCGGGGGATAGGCATCGAGGTGCGCGTGGTGGCCCTGCCGCAGCTTCCGATGTACGCCCAGCGGGGCAAGATGATCGACTTCATCATCTTCGACGGGGCACTGACCTACGAGATCACCGCGGACCAGATGAACGTGCCCTCGTGGACGACCGTGGACGCCACCACGAAGGAGGTGCAGGAGCGGGTCAAGCGGTTCACCGAGCTCTGGAACATCAGCCCGAACGGATTACCCGACTCGGTCCGGGCGACGACCAGCTCACCCGAGCCCCCCGCTTCCTGACCCTCACACCGGGTGCCACACCGGTGCCAATTGCCCGGCGATTTCCCGCTCGCCAATCCCCTTGCCCTGCCCTGCACTTGTGGTGCCCGGACTCCCGCCGAGTGTAGGTGCACCGCCTCCCGTCGGAGGTGAGAAGAGTGAAACTCGATAAGTAGGGGGAGCAAAGTGGCGGCGCATCACTTGGTGCTCTGTGTCGGACATGCGGAGGAAACCGTGGAGGAATTACCGGCGGCGGCGCCGGAGACGGCCGGAATTTCCTTGTGGCGTGCCGGGGAGGCGTGGTGAAGCACCCGGTCGGTTCGTACGTCGTGGACACCTGCTCCGGGAGGCTGGGGATCGTCATGGGACACGAGGGTCCGTACGTACAGCTGAGACCGTACGGCGGCGGCCGGGAGTGGGACGCCGAGCCTGCTGCCGTACGCCGTGCCACTCCGGCGGAGCGGCTCAGCGCGGCGACGGCGTATGCGAACGCACGCAGCCGGGGCGAGGTGCCTTGAAGCGGGCCCCCACCCGCACGGGAGAAGCCGCCCGCACCCATGCCGCCCGCCCGGACCGGTGCGCGGGCGCAGTAGGCCAGAATGGACCCCATGAGTCTGTTCCGCGACGACGGCATCGTGCTGCGCACCCAGAAGCTGGGTGAGGCGGACCGGATCATCACGCTGCTCACGCGCGGTCACGGCCGGGTACGCGCCGTGGCGCGCGGGGTCCGGCGGACCAAGTCCAAGTTCGGGGCCCGGCTGGAGCCCTTCTCCCACGTCGACGTGCAGTTCTTCGCGCGGGGGAGCGAGCTGGTGGGGCGCGGGCTGCCGCTGTGTACGCAGAGCGAGACCATCGCCCCGTACGGCGGCGGGATCGTGAGCGACTACGCGCGCTACACCGCCGGCACCGCCATGCTCGAGACCGCCGAGCGGTTCACGGATCACGAGGGGGAGCCGGCGGTGCAGCAGTACCTGCTGCTCGTCGGCGCCCTGCGCACCCTCGCCCGCGGCGAGCACGCCCCGCACCTCGTACTGGACGCCTTCCTGCTGCGGTCTCTCGCGGTCAACGGGTACGCCCCCAGCTTCAGCGACTGTGCGAAGTGCGGGATGCCCGGGCCGAGCCGGTTCTTCTCGGTCGCCTCCGGAGGGTCGGTCTGCGGGGACTGCCGGGTGCCGGGCAGCGTCGTACCCTCGCCGCAGACCCTCGAACTGCTCGGGGCACTGCTTACGGGAGACTGGGAGACCGCGGACGCGTGCGAGCCGCGGTATGTCCGGGAGGGGAGCGGGCTGGTGTCCGCCTACCTGCACTGGCATCTCGAGCGCGGGCTGCGTTCGCTGCGCTACGTCGAGAAGTAACGAGAAGTAAGCCGCAAGAGGAGACGAGGAGCACATGGCTGCACGCGGGTTCCTGGGGCGCCAGCGCCGCGAGTACAAGACGCCGGAGCCGCATCCGTCCGGCGCCCGCGCGCCGAAGCTCCCCGGTGAGCTGATCCCCAACCATGTGGCGATCGTCATGGACGGGAACGGGCGCTGGGCGAAGGAGCGCGGGCTGCCGCGCACCGAGGGGCACAAGGTCGGCGCCGAGCGGGTCCTCGACGTGCTGCAGGGCGCGGTCGAGATGGGCGTCGGCGCCATCTCCCTGTACGCCTTCTCCACCGAGAACTGGAAGCGCTCGCCGGACGAGGTCCGCTTCCTGATGAACTTCAACCGGGACTTCATCCGCAAGACCCGCGACCAGCTCGACGAGCTCGGCATCAGGGTGCGCTGGGTGGGGCGGATGCCCAAGCTGTGGCGGTCCGTCGCCAAGGAGCTCCAGGTCGCACAGGAGCAGACGAAGGGCAATGACAAGCTCACCCTGTACTTCTGCATGAACTACGGCGGCCGTGCCGAGCTCGCCGACGCCGCGCAGGCGCTGGCGGAGGACGTGCGGGCGGGGCGGCTCGACCCGTCGAAGGTCAACGAGAAGACCTTCGCGAAGTACCTCTACTACCCCGACATGCCCGATGTGGACCTGTTCCTGCGGCCCAGTGGCGAGCAGCGGACCTCCAACTACCTTCTCTGGCAGAGCGCCTACGCCGAGATGGTCTTCCAGGACGTGCTGTGGCCGGACTTCGACCGGCGTGACCTGTGGCGGGCGTGCGTGGAGTTCGCCTCGCGCGACCGGCGGTTCGGCGGGGCGATCCCCAACGAGGAGCTGCTGGCCATGGAGGGCAGGCAGGAACCGAACAGTCCGTCCGGCGTTTGAGGACGAGGCCGTTCGGCCGACGGGGGTCCGGGGGCGGCAGCCCCCGGACGGGCTCCACGACTCACCCGCACGAGAGCCGGCTCACGCCGCGGAGCAGTCCGCGCAGGTGCCGAAGATCTCCACCGTGTGCGCCACGTTCACATAGCCGTGCTCGGCTGCGACGGCCTCCGCCCACTTCTCCACGGCCGGGCCCTCGACCTCCACGGCCTTGCCGCAGACGCGGCAGACGAGGTGGTGGTGGTGATCGCCGGTGGAGCAGCGGCGGTAGACGGACTCGCCGTCGGACGTACGCAGGACGTCGACCTCGCCGGCGTCGGCGAGGGACTGGAGCGTGCGGTAGACCGTGGTGAGGCCGACGGAGTCGCCCTTGTGCTTGAGCATGTCGTGAAGTTCCTGCGCGCTGCGGAACTCGTCGACCTCGTCGAGAGCCGCCGCCACGGCGGCCCGCTGCCGGGTGGAGCGGCCCTTCACGGGCGGTCCAGCGGTCGTCACCGGTTGCCTCCTCTTTCCTGCTCGTTCGCCTACGGAAGCATCGGCTCTCTCGCGGCTCACGTCTGCGCCTGCCGGGCCATTGTGCCAGCCCGGCCCGCGGACGGTCAGACGCCGACCTCGCCGTCGGGCGCCCGGCCGGCCGGAATCGCGCACTCCGCGGGGTCCCCGCCGGGCTGTGCGGCGGACAGCGCCCGTGCGCGCCGCCGCGCCAGCGGGGCGGCCAGCGCGGTGAGCACGATGAAGACGGCGATGGTCAGCAACACGATCGTCGCACCGGGCGGCACGTACTGGTAGTACGACGTGATCGTGCCGCCGATCGTCACGCTCACGCCGATCGCGACCGCGATCGCGAAGGTCGCCGCGAAGCTCCGGCTGAGCTGCTGGGCCGCGGCCACCGGAACCACCATCAGGGCGCTGACCAGCAGCAGGCCCACGACCCGCATCGCGACGGTCACGGTGACCGCAGCCGTGACCGCCGTCAGCAGGTTCAGCGCGCGCACCGGCAGGCCCGTGACCCGCGCGAACTCCTCGTCCTGGCTGACCGCGAAGAGCTGGCGGCGCAGGCCCAGGGTGACCAGCATCACGAAGGCCGCGAGCAGGCAGATCGCGGTCACGTCGGACTGCGAGACGGTCGTGAGGGAGCCGAAGAGGTACGACGTGAGGTTGGCGTTCGAGCCGCCCGGCGCGAGGTTGATGAACATCACGCCGCCGGCCATGCCGCCGTAGAAGAGCATGGCGAGGGCGATGTCGCCGCGGGTCCTGCCGTACCAGCGGATCAGTTCCATCAGCACGGCGCCGAGGATCGAGACGGCCGTCGCCATCCACACCGGCGAGGTGGACAGCAGGAAGCCGAGGCCGACGCCCGTCATGGCCACGTGGCCGATGCCGTCGCCCATCAGGGCCTGGCGGCGCTGGACGAGGTAGATGCCGACGGCGGGGGCGGTGATGCCGACCAGGACGGCGGCGAGCAGGGCCCGCTGCATGAAGGGGTAGTCGAGGAAGGTCATCAGCTCAGCAGTCCCGTGCGGAGGGGTTCGGCGCCCGCGGGTGCGTGCGGGTGGACGTGGTCGTGGCCGGGCAGCGCGTGCTGGCCGACCGCCCGCGGGGGCGGGCCGTCGTGCACCACACAGCCGTCGCGCAGGACGACGGCCCGGTCGATCAGGGGCTCCAGGGGGCCCAGTTCGTGCAGGACGAGCAGGACGGTCGTACCGGCCGCGACCTGCTCGCGCAGGGTTCCGGCCAGTACTTCCTGGCTGGCCAGGTCGACGCCCGCCATCGGCTCGTCCATGATCAGCAGCTCGGGGTCGGCGGCGAGCGCGCGGGCGATCAGGACGCGCTGGTGCTGCCCGCCGGAGAGCGCGTCGACCGAGTCCTTGGCGCGGTCGGCCAGGCCGACGAGCTCCAGGGCCCGGCGCACGGCCGCGTGGTCCGCCTTGCGCAGCACGCCGAAGCGGGCGCGGGAGAGGCGGCCGGAGGAGACGACCTCGGTGACCGTCGCGGGCACGCCGCCCGCGGCCGTCGTGCGCTGCGGTACGTAGCCCACGCGCCGCCAGTCGCGGAAGCGGCCGCGGGGGGTGCCGAACAGCTCGATCTCGCCGGCGCCGACCGGCACCTGGCCGATCACACTGCGCACCGCCGTCGACTTGCCCGAGCCGTTAGCGCCGAGCAGCGCGACGACCTCACCGCGGTGCACGGTGAGGTCGATGCCGCGCAGGACGGGGCGCGAGCCCAGCTCGGCGCGTACGCCGCGCATCGATATGACGGACTCGCCCATGAGGTCCTCCGTAACGGTCACTTGGTTCCCAGGGCCGTCTGCAGCGCCTTGAGATTGGCCTCCATGACCGAGATGTAGTCCTTGCCCCGGGACTTGGAGGTGATGCCCTCGATCGGGTCGAGGACGTCCGTCTTCAGATTCGCGTCCTGGGCGACGGTCTTCGCGGTCCTGTCGCTGACGAGCGTCTCGTAGAACACCGTGGTGACGCCGTCCGCCTTCGCCATCTTCTCAAGGTCCCGCACGCGGGCGGCGCTGGGCTCCGACTCGGGGTCGAGGCCGTTGATGGCCTCCTCGGTCAGGCCGTAGCGCTCGGCGAGGTAGCCGAAGGCGGCGTGGGTGGTGATGAAGACCTTCGACTCGGTGTTCTTCAGGCCGTCCGTGTACCGGGTGTTGAGCTCGTCGAGCTGCTTCACCAGCGCGGCGGTGTTCTTCCGGTAGTCGGCCGCGTGGTCCGGGTCGGCCTTCTCGAAGGCCGCGCCGACGCCCTTGGCGACCTCTGCGTACCTCACCGGGTCGAGCCAGATGTGGGGGTCCTTGCCGCCCGCTTCGTCGCTGTGCTCGTGGTCGTGCTCGGCGGCGTGGCCGCCGGCCTCGTTGCCGTGCTCCTCCAGCGTGGTCAGGGAGGCGGCGTCGATCTTCGTCTTCACCCCGGACTGGGCGACGGCCTCGTCGGCGGAGGGCTGGAGGTTCTTCAGGTAGAGGACGGCGTCGGACTGCTCCAGCTGCACGCGCTGCTTGGCGCTGATCTCCAGGTCGTGCGGCTCCTGGCCGGGTTCGGTGAGACTGGTGACGTTGGCGTGGCTCCCGCCGATCCGCTCGGCGAGGAAGGCCATCGGGTAGAACGACGCGACGACGTCGAACTTGGCCGTGTTGCCGGCGGCGGTGCTCTCGGAACAGGCGGAGAGGGTGGCGCCGCCGAGGACGGTGGCCGCCGCGACCGCGGTCGCGGGTATGAGTCGTCGTACGTTCATGACAGTCATTTTCAACAAATATGGAAACCGTTGTCAACAAGCGGGGTGGGCCGGTTGTACCGGGAACCGATTTGGTTGAGGGGGAGCCCCCGCCGGTACCCTGAAGCATTCGCTCTGAAGCGTCTCGCTTCGTCGCCCGTCGTCGTAATGAAGAGAGCACCGTGGCCGCCGACAAGATCGACACCATCGTCAGCCTGAGCAAGCGCCGTGGCTTCGTATTCCCCTGCAGTGAGATCTACGGCGGCCAGCGCGCCGCCTGGGACTACGGGCCGCTGGGTGTCGAGCTCAAGGAGAACCTCAAGCGCCAGTGGTGGCGCTACATGGTGACGTCGCGCGAGGACGTGGTCGGTATCGACTCGTCCGTGATCCTGGCCCCCGAGGTCTGGGTCGCCTCCGGCCACGTCGCCACCTTCACGGATCCGCTCACCGAGTGCACCTCCTGTCACAAGCGGTTCCGCGCGGACCACCTGGAGGAGGCCTACGAGGCCAAGCACAACCGCCTGCCGGAGAACGGCCTCGCGGACGTGAACTGCCCGAACTGCGGCAACAAGGGCCAGTTCACCGAGCCCAAGCAGTTCTCGGGTCTGCTGTCGACGCACCTCGGCCCCACGCAGGACTCGGGCTCCATCGCCTACCTGCGCCCCGAGACCGCGCAGGGCATCTTCACCAACTTCGCCCAGGTGCAGACGACCTCGCGCCGCAAGCCGCCGTTCGGCATCGCGCAGATGGGCAAGTCCTTCCGCAACGAGATCACGCCCGGCAACTTCATCTTCCGCACCCGCGAGTTCGAGCAGATGGAGATGGAGTTCTTCGTCAAGCCGGGCGAGGACGAGAAGTGGCAGGAGTACTGGATGGAGCAGCGCTGGAACTGGTACACCGGCCTGGGCCTGCGCGAGGAGAACATGCGGTGGTACGAGCACCCGCAGGAGAAGCTCTCCCACTACTCCAAGCGCACCGCTGACATCGAGTACCGCTTCCAGTTCGGCGGCAACGAGTGGGGCGAGCTGGAGGGCGTCGCCAACCGCACCGACTACGACCTCGGCGCCCACTCCAAGGCCTCCGGCCAGGACCTCTCCTACTTCGACCAGGAGGCCGGCGAGCGCTGGACGCCGTATGTCATCGAGCCCGCGGCCGGTGTCGGCCGCGCGATGTTGGCGTTCCTGCTCGACGCGTACGTCGAGGACGAGGCCCCCAACGCCAAGGGCAAGCTGGAGAAGCGCACGGTGCTGCGCCTCGACCACCGCCTCGCCCCGGTGAAGGTCGCGGTCCTGCCGCTCTCCCGCAACCCGGAGCTGTCTCCGAAGGCCAAGGGCCTCGCTGCCGCGCTGCGCCAGAACTGGAACATCGAGTTCGACGACGCGGGCGCCATCGGCCGCCGCTACCGCCGCCAGGACGAGATCGGCACGCCGTACTGCGTGACCGTCGACTTCGACACGCTCGAGGACAACGCGGTCACGGTCCGCGAGCGCGACTCGATGAAGCAGGAGCGTGTGTCGCTGGACCAGATCGAGGGCTACCTGGCGGGCCGCCTCGTCGGCTGCTAGTGCCGCGACGGTATCCGTCTCCGCGCGACCCGTGCGGCCCGGTCTCGACGCCGGGCGAGCTGGAACTCCAGCTCGCCCGGCGTTCCGCATTGGCCCCCGATACGCCCGCCGGTTTGGACCTGTTGCCGGGACCGCCCGCGCCGCCAGGGTGGCCCCATGAGTATCGCGTTCCTGCTGACCACCCTCGTCGTGGTCGCCACCCCGGGCACCGGGGTCGTCTACACCCTCGCCGCCGGGCTGTCCCGCGGGCGGCGGGCCAGTGTCGTCGCCGCCCTCGGGTGCACGCTCGGCATCGTGCCGCACATGGTGGCCACCGTCACCGGCGTCGCCGCGCTGCTGCACGCGAGCGCGACGGCCTTTCAGGTTCTCAAGTACGCGGGGGTCGCCTATCTGCTGTACATGGCATGGGCCACGGTGCGGGACAAGGAGCCGATCGCCGTGGCGGAAGCCGCGCCCCTCTCCTCAGGGCGGGTGATCGGCCGCGGTGTGCTGATCAACCTCCTCAACCCGAAGCTGACGATCTTCTTCTTCGCCTTCCTGCCGCAGTTCGTGGACCCGCGGGAGCCGCACGCGGTCGTGCGGATGCTGGGGCTCGGCGGCGTGTTCATGCTGGCGACGTTCGTGGTCTTCGCCGCGTACGGAGTCCTGGCCGCCTCCGTCCGCAGTCACGTCACCTCCCGGCCGCGGGTGATGACGTGGCTGCGCCGGAGCTTCGCGGGGTCGTTCGTCGCGCTCGGGGCGAAGCTCGCGCTGACGGCACGCTGACGCGTCAACGGCCCTGCAGGGATTTCACGTTGTCGCCGAAACGTCCAGTTCTTCGAGCCGTCCCAGTTGATCGAGGGTGCTCTCCCGCGGCGAGGACATCGTGCCGCTCGTCGGTGCCCGGACCCGGCAGCGGCCGGCGGAGTCGCTGGGCGCGCTGGACGTCACGCTGGACGAGGCCGACCTCGCCGCGATCGAGGAGGCCGTGCCGGCCGGGCGTCGGGTTCCGCACGCCCTGCGGCTCGCCGAAGTGCGCGGCGCGGAAAGTCATCGGGCGGCGGGCTACGCCCCGGCCGGGTCCACCGTCGCCTGGTGTGCCCGGGCCAGGTGCTCCTCCGCCTTCAGCCAGGGCAGGAACTGCGCCGCCTTGCGCCAGCCGCAGGTGTCACATCTGATCGTGCGCTGCACTCCCGTGCGCCGTACCCGGACGACGTGCTCGCGCCCGTGCTGGTCCCAGCGGCTCACCTTGCTCGTGTTGATCTGCAGCATGACGCCTCCAGCGGCCGCCTGCGGAGAAGAACCTGTCTGTGTGCGCAGCAAGGAGTGTGCAGCAAGACCAACATCAACAGGGGTCATTCGGCGGCGAGTTCTCCAAGCCGTCGGCGGCTCAACCGATCGTCCGCGGCAGCCGCAGGCTCAGCAGGCCGGTCAGGGCCACGCCCGCCAGCTGCACCAGCAGCGTCGTCACCAGGGCGTCCCGCATGCCCAGGGCGGGGATCAGGGACAGGAAGAGCGTGCCGAGCGTGGCCACGCCGAGCGCCAGCGACGCCTGCTGAGTGGTGATCATCACTCCGCTGCCGACGCCGGCCCGGGCGGGCGGCACCTCGGAGAGGACGACCCGGAAGATCACGGGAAGCTGGAGCGCCTGACCCGCGCCGGCGACCGCCGCGCCCGGGAGCAGTTCGACGAGGCCGAGGTCCGGCCAGGAGCGCCAGACGGCCAGCGCCATCAGGGCCACGCCCGCACCCTGGACCGCCGCGCCCGCGGTCACCACGCGGGTGCCGTACCGGGCGACCAGCCGCGGGCCGGCCAGCGAGACGAAGAAGAAGACGACGGCCATGGGAGCGAGCGCCAGCCCCGCCGGAACCGGCCCGAGGCCCGCGCCCCCCTGGAGCGCCACCGCGATCACGAACATGAACCCGCTGAAGCCGACGGAGAACGGGACGATCATCACCAGGCCGCGTCGCAGGGACACCAGCGCGAACAGGCTCGGCGGCACCAGCGGCGTACGGCCCCGGCGGTCCGCTCTGCGCTCCACCGCGTAGAACGCCGCCGCCGCGAACGGGAAGGCCGCCAGCGACAGCCACGTCCACAGGGGCCAGCCCGCCGCCCTGCCCTCGGTCAGCGGGGCCAGGAGCGCGAGCAGGGACACGGCGAGCAGGACGGTCCCCGGCCCGTCGACCGGCTCCGGGTGCTGGGAGCGGGTCTCCGGCACGGCACGGGCGGCCAGCACCAGCCCGGCGATCACCACCGGTACGTTGACCAGGAACACCGAGCGCCAGCCGGTGCCCGCGATGTCCGCGGCGGCCAGGACGCCGCCGAGGATCTGGCCGGCCACCATGGACAGGCCGGCCGTCGCGCCGTACAGGCCCATCGCCTTGGCCCGGCGCGGTCCCGCGGTGGCCGACTGGATGGTGGCGAGCACCTGCGGGAGCATCGCGGCGGACGCGGCGCCCTGCGCGACCCGGGCCGCGACCAGCGTCCAGGCGGTGGGCGCGAGCCCGCACGCCAGCGAGGTCAGCCCGAAGGCCGCCATGCCGCCGAGGAAGAGCCGCCGCCGGCCGAACAGGTCGCCGAGCCGGCCGCCGAGGACGAGGAGGACGGCGTACGCGAGGCCGTAGCCGGCGACGACGAGTTCGAGGACCGACTCGTTCGCGGAGAGATCCTTGCCGATGGTGGGCAGGGCGACGTTGACGATGAAGAAGTCGATGAGCGGGAGTGCCGCGGCCAGCAGCACGGTGAAGAGCCCGAGGCCGCCCAGCTCGGGTGGTGGCACGGCGGTGCGGACGGGACGTGTGGTCGTGGTTTCGGTCACGGTCCCGAGCCTGCGCCCCCTCCCAGGCTGGTACCAGAGTCTTCTTGTCCTGGTAGAAGGAGTACCTGGCAACAGGGTTCGCGGCGCGGCAGGCTGGAGGTATGACGACCATGGTCCAGGAGACGGGAACGCCTGTCCGCAGGGGCGCGGCGGCGGTCCGGCGGCACGAACTCGCCGCCTTCCTCCGGCACCGCCGCGAGCACATCACCCCCGAGCAGGTCGGCCTGCCCCGCGGCCGGCGGCGCCGTACGCCGGGCCTGCGTCGCGAGGAGGTCGCCCAGCTCTCCGCGGTCGGCGTCACCTGGTACACGTGGCTCGAACAGGCCCGGGACATCCAGGTCTCCGTCCAGGTCCTCGACGCCCTCGCCCGCACCCTGCTGCTCGACCCCAGCGAGCGCGCCCACCTCTTCCAGCTGGCCGACGCGGTGGACCCCACCCCGGCCACCACCTGCCCGTCGGTCACCCCCGCGCTGCGGGCCCTCCTGGAGCAGGTCGAGCCGTTCCCGGCCTGTGTGCAGAACAGCCGGTACGACATCCTCGCCCACAACCGCACGTACGGGCTGCTGCTGTGCGACCTGGACGCGGTACCGCCCGAGGACCGCAACTGCATGATCCTCTGCTACACGAACGAGGAGTGGAGCTCGTCGATCGTGCGCCTGGAGGAGACCCGGCGCCTGATGGCCGCCCGCTTCCGGGCCACGATGGCCGGCCATCTCACCGAGCCCGCCTGGAAGATGCTCCTCAAGCGCCTGCGCGCGGAGTCCCCCGCCTTCTGCGAGGCCTGGGACCGCCACGAGGTCGTCGCCCACCGCACCAAGCGCAAGGAGTTCCGCAACCGCCACGTGGGCCGCATCACCGTCGACCACACCGACCTGTGGCTGGGCCCGGAGACGGGCCCGAGGATGGTGACGTACGCACCGGCGGACGAGGATTCGAGGGCAAGACTGGAGAAGCTGCACGCGATAGCGCTGGAGAGAGTGCAGGCGACGTAAGGGCGGTGGAGGACGTGAGGGCGCGGGGCTGTATCGATCCGCGGCCCCGCCGCGTGGGCGCGACCAGCCCCCCACGACCCGCACCCGCCGAACTACGAGAGGGCGACGTTCAGAACGGTGATGCCGAGGCTCACGATCAGCAGGCTCATGCAGCAGATCGCGAGGACCAGGGAACGTCGGCGAGGGCTGAGCTCGGGCATGTTTTGCAGCGTACGCGCATTTCAATAGTGCGTCTAACTAATGGCTGTCACATCCATCCTCGTACGCGACAATGGGGGAATGCCCAAGCTCGTCTCGCCCCTGTCGATCGGTCCGCACACCGTCCGGCCACCCGTCGTCCTCGCGCCCATGGCCGGGATCACCAACGCGCCCTTCCGCACTCTGTGCAGAGAGTTCAGCGGCGGCAAGGGCCTGTTCGTGAGCGAGATGATCACGACCCGGGCGCTGGTCGAGCGCAACGAGAAGACCATGCAGCTGATCCACTTCGACGCGACCGAGAAGCCGCGCTCGATCCAGCTGTACGGCGTCGACCCGGCGACCGTCGGCAAGGCCGTCCGCATGATCGCGGAAGAGGACCTCGCCGACCACATCGACCTGAACTTCGGCTGCCCGGTGCCGAAGGTCACGCGGAAGGGCGGCGGTTCCGCGCTGCCGTACAAGCGCCACCTGCTGCGGGCGATCCTGCGCGAGGCCGTGAGCGGCGCGGGCGACCTGCCCGTCACCATGAAGATGCGCAAGGGCATCGACGACGACCACATCACCTACCTCGACGCCGGGCGCATCGCCGTCGAGGAGGGCGTGACGGCCATCGCGCTGCACGGCCGCACCGCCGCCCAGCACTACGGCGGCACCGCCGACTGGGACGCCATCGCACGGCTGAAGGAGCACGTGCCGGAGATTCCGGTGCTCGGCAACGGCGACATCTGGTCGGCCGAGGACGCGGTGCGGATGGTGCGGGAGACCGGCTGCGACGGGGTGGTGGTCGGCCGCGGCTGCCTGGGGCGGCCGTGGCTGTTCGCGGACCTGGTGGCGGCGTTCGAAGGGCGCCCGGACGACATCGCGCGGCCGGCCCTCCGCGAGGTCGCCGACATCATGGTCCGCCACGCCACCCTGCTCGGCGAGTGGATCGGCGACGAGTCGCGCGGGGTCATCGACTTCCGCAAGCACGTGGCCTGGTACCTGAAGGGCTTCGCGGTCGGCTCCGAGATGCGGGGGCGCCTCGCCATCACCTCCTCGCTGGCGGAACTCCGCGCGGGACTGGACGAGTTGGACCTCGGCCAGCCCTGGCCCACCGGTGCCGACGGCCCCCGCGGCCGCACGTCCGGCAACAACCGGGTGGTGCTGCCGGACGGCTGGCTGAAAGACCCGTACGACTGCGCGGGCATCAGCGAGGACGCGGAGCTGGACACCTCCGGGGGCTGATCAGTCCTTGGAGGGGTGCGGGGTGGACCCGTACGCCGTCAGGAAGCGGTCGCGGAACGAGCTCATCTTCCAGACCGGGGCGTTGTGGGCCGGCTTCAGGCCGTCCGTCCAGTTCCAGGCGGCGATCTCGTCCAGGACCTTCGGGTCCTTGGCGACGATGGAGACCGGCACGTCACGGCTGGCGTTGTCGCCGCTGACCCGGGCGATGGGCTGGTGGTCGCCGAGGAACACGAGGACCGTGTTGTCGGTGCCGTAGCGCTCCAGCCACTGGGTGAGGCTGTTGACCGAGTACTGGATGGACTTGCCGTACTCCTGCTTGGAGCGGGTGGAGTCGGCGATGACGTCCGAGGGCTTGTTGCCCGCCTGCTCGATCGGGCCGAACACCGAGCCGTCGCCGAGCTCGTCCCAGCCGACCGACTTCGGGATCGGCGCCCACGGCTGGTGGCTGGACGTCAGGATGATCTCCGACATCAGCGGCTTGTCGCGCTTCTTGCCGTGCTCCAGCCGCTGAAAGGCTTCCAGCGCGTACTGGTCCGGCATCGTCGACCAGCTGAACTTCGGGCCCTTGTAGCCCATCTGGAAGGCGTTGTAGACCTTGTCGAGGCCGTAGAACCTCGCCTCCGGCCAGCCCTTCTGCACACCCGGCATGATGCCGACCGTGTCCCAGTCACCCGTCTTCCGGAACGCCTTGGTGAGGCTGAGGTGGCCGCCGGCCATGACGGTGCGGTAGCGCTGCTGGTTGTCGATCCACAGGCCGGACATCGTGGTGGAGTGGCCGAGCCAGCTGCTGCCGCCGTACGTCGCCGAGGTCAGCCAGCCGCTCTTCGCGTGGAAGCCCGCCTCGGCCAGGGCCGCGGTCCTGGCCTCCAGAGTCCTGTCCACGCCGGGGGCGATGACCGGGTCCTCGATCGCGCTGCGGCCGTAGCTCTCGATGAACGTGAAGATCATGTCCTTGCCGCGCAGGTCGGGCACCAGCTGGTCGCCGGGGGTGTTGCCGAAGGCGTCGGCCTTGGCCTCCTTCGCGAACGCCGCCTCGTCCCGCAGGGTGTCCCGGACCCGCCGCGCCTGGATCTCCAGGGCGCTGGCGGCACGGTCGGAGGCGACCGGCACACCCGCGATCTGCACGCCGAGCGTCGAGCAGGTGATCCAGACGGTTCCGGCGATCAGCGTGGCCCGGGTGGCGGTCCGGGTGTTGCGGGCCAGCAGATCGCTGAGCCGGACCGTCGCCAGCGCCATCAGGGCCAGCAGCAGCAGAACCAGGACGACGGCACCGACGGTCGCGGCGATCGCCGTCGGCTTCCCCATCGAGTCCTCGACGTACGCCCGCGCGTCGTCCAGCAGCTCCCAGTCGAGGACGGCGTTGAAGCCGCGGCCCAGGTACTCGGTGAAGCCCATGTCGAGGAGGTTCAGCACGGTCAGCGCGCCCAGGCCCGCCCCGGACACCGCCGCCAAGGCGATGCGCGGCCGGTGAGGCAGAGCGATGAGCACGGCCGCCACGACGATCGCCTCCCCCGGCAGCCGCGCGAACCGGTTGACGTGCAGCGCGGCGACGCTGTTCGGCAGGAGCAGCGCACCGAGGACGAGGGCCGCGGCCAGGGCGGTGGTCGTCCACCGCAGGGCGCGTGCGGCGGTGGGACACCGGGCGCGCCAGGTGCGCCAGTGCGCGATGCGGGCCTTGACGGAGGAGATGACGGTGGTCTGGTGGGCGGGAGGCGTCGGGTCGGTTTCGGCCGGTGCCGGCTTGCCGCTGGCGTGGTCGGCTGGTGCGGGTGGCGGTGTCGCGGTATTGGGTGCCGTGGGCGGGTTCTCGGTGGTGGGCGCGTCGGCGTCGTCTTGGGCCGGTGCCGGCTTGCCGTCGGCATCGGCGTTGGCGTCGGCGTCGGCGTCGGCGGCCGGTGCCGCCGACGGTGCCTCGGCTTCGGGTGCCGTTGACGCGTCCTCGGCGGCGGGCACGTCGTCGTCCGTGTCAGGCAGGTGGCGAAAGCGCGTGAAGACAGGCACCCGAGGGTCCTTCCGTACGAAGCCCGGTGACCGGCGGACCCGATACGGGAGGATCGGGGCCGCCGTATTCCCGTACGGCCGGTTCGCGAGCCCTGTTCACGTACCAGCGCCAGGGCTCGGCAAACACCGGGCAAACGCCACGTCAACCACCTCGTCGCCGAGGTCGCCGGCCGCCGCCGCTACGCGCCCCCCACCGCGGTGAGCAGCGCCAGCGGAGCCGCCGCCGACCGGGACTCCCGTACGCACGCGTGCGGGTAGGGCACCGGCTCCGCGTGGCTGTCGCGGCCGTAGCCCGCGAGGACCTCGGGGAGGCGGTGGCCGGTCGCGGTCGCCGCGTCGACCAGGGCGTGGGCGACCGTGCGGGCCTCGTCGTGCAGGCCGTAGCGGGCCAGGCCCAGGGCGATCAGCGCGTTGTCGTGCGGCCAGACCGAACCGCGGTGGTACGAGAGTGGGTGGTACGCGGGCTGGCCCGCCGCCAGCGTGCGCACACCCCAGCCCGAGAAGAAGTCGGCCTCCAGCAGACGCCGGCCGACCAGCTCGCCGTACTCCTTGTCGAGCAGCCCCGACCACAGCAGATGCCCGGCGTCGGAGGCCAGCGCGTCCACCTGGTGGCCCTGGCCGTCGAGCGCGAGCGCGGGGAAGGACCGGTCCGGCATCCAGAAGTCGTGTTGAAAGCGGTCGCGGAGGTCGGAGGCGGCCTGTTCCAGCAGGGCCGCGTAGACCTCGTCGTCCCAGACCGTGCGGGCGAGGTGCGCGGTGCGGCGCAGCGCGTCGTACGCGTACCCCTGGGCCCCGGCCGCGAGCACCGCGCCGCTCGCCCTGCTGCCGTCGGCGGAGCAGATCGCGCCGGGGGAGTCCTTCCAGTTCTGGTTGGCGAGGCCGCCCTGGTCGGCGCGGTAGACCAGGTAGCCGCGCGAGGTGAGGCCGCCGTGGTCGAGCATCCAGCCGATCGCCGCGCGGGCGTGGGGCTCCAGACGGCGGGCGAGTCCCGTGTCGCCGGTCTGCTCGACGTACGCCCCGAGCAGCACCAGGAACAGCGGGGTGGCGTCCACCGATCCGTAGTAGCGCCCGTACGGCACCTGCCCGAAGTGCGCCAGCTCGCCGTGCCGTACCTCGTGGACGATCTTTCCGGGCTGGGCGACCGAGTCGGTGCCGGACTCCGTGGCCTGGGCCGCGGCGAGCGCCGGGAGGGTGGCGGCGGCGAGCTGCGGGCGGTAGGGGAGAGCGAACAGTGAGGTGAGCAGGGCGTCGCGGCCCAGCAGCGTCAGGAACCAGGGGGCGCCGGCGGCCGGGACGCGCAGCTCCTCACCGTCCGGACCGGTCGCCGGGACCTGGAGCGAGGCGAGGTCGGCGAGGCCGCGCGCACAGGCCGCGGCCAGCTCGGGCCAGCCGGTCGGGAAAGCCACGCCCTCCACGAACTCGCCCTCCAGGGCGATGAGCTGCTCGTTCACGGCGGCAGGGGAGCGCGGTACGCGCCGGGCCCGCCGGTCCCCGTGGGGGCGCGCCATCACCCGCAGGGTCAGCTCCGCCGTGCCGTGCGCTTCCAGGTCCAGCGTCCATACGAGACGGCGGGCGCCCGTGCCCGTCTCCTCGATGCCGTCCGGGGCGGGCTCGGCGGTCACCGTCGTACAGGACCGCCACTCGCCGCGCCGGTAGGTGAACTCCACGCCGTCGTCGAGGACCTGGCGGGAGCGGATGGCGCCGGTCTTGGCGTACGTGCGGTGGTCCGAGCGCAGCTCGAACTGGTCGGTGAAGTCGGCGTCAGCGGTGACGGCGAGACGGACCGCCGTGGGCACGGGGCGGTTGCTGGTCACGCGCAGCGACTCGACGAACACGCCGTCGCCGACGGCCTGTTGGCGGAAGAGCGTGTACGCGGGCGGTTCCTGGCGGCCGCCGCGCGGGACGAGGACACAGCGTGCCGAGTCCCCGTCCGCGACCGGCGTGAGCGCCTCCGGCACCGCACCGTCGACCGTCAGTTGCCAACGGCTGAGGTGCCGGGCGTCGCGCACGAACAATCCGTCCGGGGAGCCCCCACCCCGTACACCGCTGATGTCCCCGCCATCCCCCACGGCGGCGAACGTCCCGCCGTGCACGAGCAGATGATGCCTGTTCGTCATCCCCGGTCCCCTCCCTTGACGCCCTTGAGTGCCGTCTTGTGCTGGTCGTTCAGACTGTTCACGCCTGGTGCGCCGGCCGCGAGGGGCTCGTGCAGCAGGTCGAGCGTGAGCGCGGCGGTCCAGCTGAAGCCGGTCGCCCCGCAGGCCTCGCCGGTGTACGGGTCGACGTACTCCGCGAAGTCCGACACGTCGGCGGTGCGCAGGACGGCCTCCCGCAGCGCCTCCGCCCGGGCCTGCTCGCCGTGCAGCCTCAGTCCCCGCTCCAGCAGCCAGCTCGTGTTGAACCAGGCCGGCCCCCGCCAGTAGCGGTGCGGGTCGAAGGCCTCGCCGAGCAGGTCGTAGCTCGGTACGAGGCGCGTCGAGGTGCCGAGGCCGAAGTGCGGTGAGCACGCCGTGCGGACGAGGCCGGCCGCGAGGCCGCGGGGGAGGGCGGGCAGGAGCAGCGGGACCAGGCCCGAGACGCTGCGCTCGGGGATCAGCCTCCCGCTGCGCACGTCCCGGCAGAAGAACATGCCCCGCGCCGGGTCCCAGAGCCGGTCGACGAGCGCCGCCGTGAGTCGTTCCGCGCGTGCGTGCCGGGCCGTGCCGGTCGCGCCCAGTTCGTGCGCGATCCGCGCCAGCGCGTACTCGGAGGCGATGAGCAGCGCGTTGAAGGACGGGTCCTCCACGGCGAACTCGCTCGCCCCGTCGGCATAGCCGCCGTCCCGGTAGTCCGTGGCCAGCCGCACGTACCGCCCGTAGTCGAGATCCGTCGGCCGGTCCTCCGGGGCGCCGTGATCGAGGTCGGCGCGGCAGAAAGAGCGGGCCGGAGCGGGGGTGATGCGCGCGAGCGGGGCGTCCCAGCAGGGGCTGTTGTCCATACCCTGTTCCCAGGGGTGCACGACGGACGCGAGCCCGCCTCCGCCCAGGTCCCGCCGGTGCAGCAGGTACCGGTGCCAGGCGGCGAGCCGCGGATACACGCCGGCGAGGAAGCCACGTGCCCGTGACAGCCCCGGGTCGGCGCGGTGCACCAGCCACGCCGCCAGCGCGTGCACCGGTGGCTGGACGATGCCCGAGGTCTGTACGGTGCGCGGGGCGCCCGCAGCGCGCCCCGCGGTCGAGGAGCGCCAGAAGTCGGGGCTCGGGAAGTATGCGTCGAGCGGGACGGAGGGGTTGAAGACGATGTGCGGTACGCGCCCGTCGCCCCACTGGGCGTCCAGCAGCGTCTCCAGCTCCGTCTGGGCCCGTAACGGCGACAGGTGGCGCAGGCCGATGGCGATGAACGCGGAGTCCCACGACCACTGGTGCGGGTACAGGCCCCGCGAGGGCACCGTCGACGTGCCGGTCCAGTTGCCTTCCAGCACCCCGGCGGCCCTGACGTGCAGCGAATCCGCCGCGGGCGGCGGATCGTATGCGATGTCACGCGCCGTGGGGCGTGCAGTGAGCTGGGCAGTGCGATCCACTCGGGGCTCCCCGAAGACGTCCGGCCGACCTGGTTCGGCGCTGGCTACGATTGGGTTACGTCTATTTAACACGCAAAACCCAATATGTAATGCAGACTTGGGAAACACAAGGGGGTGCGCATGACTGGACGGACCCAGGCCGGCGCCGGCGATCTGCTCGAACTGGTCCGCAGGGGCCGCGCCACCACCCGCGGCGCGCTCCAGCAGGCCACCGGACTCTCTCGCGCCACCGTCGGCCAGCGCCTCGACCGCCTCTTCCGCGCCGGCTGGCTGCGCGAGGGCGCCGGAGGGCCCGTGGACTCCCCGCTGGGCGGCCGCCCCTCGATAACGCTGGAGTTCGACGACGCCCACGCCGTCGTGCTCGCCGCGGACCTGGACACCCGGCACGCGCGGGCGGCCGTGCTGTCGCTGACCGGCGAGATCCTCGCCGAGCACGGCGGCACGCTGGTCGTCGAGGACGGCCCGGACGCCGTTCTCGGCGAACTCGGCCGCTGGTTCGCCGAACTGCTGGAGAAGGCCGGGTACACGGGGGCCGAGGTCTGCGGTATCGGGCTCGCGGTGCCGGGCCCCGTCGACAGTGACACGGGCCGGGTCGTCCAGCCGCCGATCATGCCCGGCTGGGACGGCTACGACATAAGGGGCCGCCTGGCCCGGGCCTTCACGGAGCGCACGGGAGCGGCGGCGGTGCCGGTGCTCGTGGACAACGACGCGAACCTCATGGCGTACGGCGAGCAGCGCGCCGGACACCCCGATTGTTCGGCGTTCGTCCTTGTGAAGGTGTCGACGGGCATAGGCGCGGGGGTCGTGGTGGGCGGCTCCCTCTACCGGGGCATCGACGGCGGTGCCGGGGACATCGGCCACATCAGGGTGCCGGCGGGTGCCGGGGTGCTGTGCCGGTGCGGGTCCTACGGCTGCCTGGCCGCGGTCGCCAGTGGTGGCGCCGTGGCGCGGAAGCTGACGGAGGCCGGGGTCCCGGCGGCCTCCGGATCGGATGTGCGGGACCTGCTGGCTGCCGGACATCCGGAGGCGGCCGCCCTGGCGCGTGAGGCCGGGCGGCAGGTCGGTGACGTCCTGGCGACCGTGGTGACACTGCTCAACCCCGGAGTTCTGATGATCGCGGGGGATCTGGCCGGAACGCCCTTCCTCACGGGCGTGCGGGAGCTGCTGTACCAGCGGGCGCTGCCGCGCTCCACCGCTCATCTGGGCGTGGTGACTTCGCGGCTCGGCGAGCGGGCCGGGCTGGTGGGGGCAGCGGCCCTGGTCGTGGAGTACCTGTACGCGCCGGAGCGGGCGGAGGAGCGGTTGCTCGCGATGGGCGTGTGACCGGCAGGTTTGTGACGGGCGGGTTTCGGTCCCCGGACGCGTCCGCATGGTGAAATCCCGTCTCCTGTGGCAGCGTGATTCTCGCCACCCTTGATAAGGGCTGCGCTCAGATGAGCGGATCTTGGGCGACTGCACTTCTCCAAGGGGTGGCACTGAGTGCCACCCCTTGATCGTTCATCGATCGAACTCAGGCGTGCTGAAAGCCGCTCATCTGAGCGACCCAGGCCATCTGTGCGGGCTGGCGGGTTCAAGAAGTGAAAACACAAGCGGACGGTCGCTTGCCAAGCCTTGACTTTCGATCCGCTGGCGGACGATCGGTTACGGGCGTATGACACGCAAGTGGACGTACCCAGGCGCCTTCGATCTGGGTATGTTCCTGGCCGTCAGGGCAGCCACCGCGTCCTCGAGGAGTCGAGACCCGTGTCGGAAAACAAAGATCCCCACGTAGCTGAGCACGGCACCAGCGTTGAGGGCGTGAAGTTCGTTTACGACTTCACCGAAGGCAACAAGGACCTCAAGGATCTCCTCGGCGGCAAGGGCGCCAACCTCGCCGAGATGACCAACCTGGGTCTTCCGGTGCCTCCGGGCTTCACGATCACCACCGAGGCCTGCAAGGTCTACCTCGACAGCGGTGAGGAGCCGGTGGCACTCCGTGACGAGGTGAGCGCGCACCTCGAAGCCCTCGAAGCGAAGATGGGCAAGAAGCTCGGCCAGGCCGACAACCCGCTGCTTGTCTCCGTCCGCTCCGGGGCGAAGTTCTCCATGCCGGGCATGATGGACACCGTCCTCAACATCGGCCTCTCCGACAAGTCCGTGCAGGGCCTCGCCAAGCAGGCCGGCGACGAGCGGTTCGCCTGGGACTCCTACCGCCGCCTCATCCAGATGTTCGGCAAGACCGTCCTCGGCGTCGACGGCGACCTCTTCGAGGAGGCGCTGGAGGCGGCCAAGGCGGCCAAGAAGATCACGGTCGACACCGAGCTGGAGGCGGCCGACCTCAAGAAGCTGGTCACCAAGTTCAAGAAGATCGTCAAGACCGAGGCCGGCCGGGACTTCCCGCAGGACCCGCGCGAGCAGATGGACCTCGCCATCAAGGCGGTCTTCGACTCCTGGAACGGCGACCGGGCGAAGCTCTACCGCCGCCAGGAGCGCATCCCGCACGACCTGGGCACCGCGGTCAACGTCTGCTCCATGGTGTTCGGCAACCTGGGCCCCGACTCCGGCACCGGCGTGGCCTTCACGCGTGACCCCGCCTCCGGGCACCAGGGCGTGTACGGCGACTACCTCCAGAACGCCCAGGGCGAGGACGTGGTGGCCGGCATCCGCAACACGGTCCCGCTGGCCGACCTGGAGCGGATCGACAAGAAGTCGTACGACCAGCTGATGCAGATCATGGAGACCCTGGAGAACCACTACAAGGATCTCTGCGACATCGAGTTCACCATCGAGCGCGGCCAGCTGTGGATGCTGCAGACGCGTGTCGGCAAGCGCACGGCGGGCGCTGCCTTCCGCATCGCGACGCAGCTGGTGGACCAGGGGCTCATCGACGAGGCCGAGGCGCTCCAGCGCGTGACGGGCGCCCAGCTCGCGCAGCTGATGTTCCCGCGCTTCGACGAGCACGCGAAGGTCGAGCAGGTCGGCCGGGGCATCGCGGCCTCGCCGGGTGCGGCGGTCGGCAAGGCGGTCTTCGACTCGTACACCGCCGTGAAGTGGTCGCGGTCGGGCGAGAAGGTCATCCTGGTCCGCCGCGAGACGAACCCCGACGACCTGGACGGCATGATCGCGGCGGAGGGCATCCTGACCTCGCGCGGCGGCAAGACCTCCCACGCGGCCGTCGTGGCCCGCGGCATGGGCAAGACGTGTGTGTGCGGCGCCGAGGAGCTCGAGGTCGACACCAAGCGGCGCCGGATGACGGTGCCGGGCGGGCACGTGGTGGAGGAGGGCGACCTCATCTCCATCGACGGGTCGAGCGGAAAGGTGTACCTGGGCGAGGTCCCGGTGGTCCCGTCCCCCGTCGTGGAGTACTTCGAGGGCCGGATGCACGCGGGTGCGGACGACGCCGACGAACTGGTCGCGGCGGTCCACCGGATCATGGCGTTCGCGGACCGCAAGCGGCGCCTGCGGGTCCGCGCGAACGCGGACAACGCCGAGGACGCGCTGCGCGCCCGTCGCTTCGGCGCGCAGGGCATCGGCCTGTGCCGTACCGAGCACATGTTCCTGGGTGACCGGCGTGAGCTGGTGGAGCGGCTGATCCTGGCCGACACCGAGGCCGAGCGCGAGGAGTCCCTGAAGGAGCTTCTCCCGCTGCAGAAGCAGGACTTCGTCGAACTGTTCGAGGCGATGGACGGCCTGCCGGTGACGGTCCGTCTGCTGGACCCGCCGCTGCACGAGTTCCTGCCCGACATCACCGAGCTGTCGGTGCGCGTGGCCCTCGCGGAGTCCCGCCAGGAGCCGCACGAGAACGAGCTGCGCCTGCTCCAGGCGGTGCACCGCCTGCACGAGCAGAACCCGATGCTCGGTCTGCGCGGTGTGCGTCTTGGCCTCGTGATTCCGGGCCTGTTCACCATGCAGGTACGGGCGATCGCCGAGGCCGCGGCCGAGCGCAAGTCGGCGAAGGGCGACCCGCGGGCCGAGATCATGATCCCGCTCGTCGGTACGGTGCAGGAGCTGGAGATCGTCCGCGAGGAGGCCGACCAGGTCATCGCAGAGGTGCAGGCGGCGACGGGCACGGAGCTGAAGCTGTCGATCGGCACGATGATCGAGCTGCCGCGCGCCGCGCTGACCGCCGGTCAGATCGCGGAGGCGGCGCAGTTCTTCTCCTTCGGCACGAACGACCTCACCCAGACGGTGTGGGGCTTCAGCCGGGACGACGTGGAGGCCTCGTTCTTCACGGCGTACCTGGAGAAGGGCATCTTCGGAGTCTCCCCCTTCGAGACGATCGACAAGGACGGCGTGGGTTCGCTGGTCAAGCTGGCGGCGAAGGCCGGCCGCGAGACCCGGCCCGACCTGAAGCTCGGCGTCTGCGGCGAGCACGGCGGTGACCCGGAGTCGGTCCACTTCTTCCACGAGGTCGGTCTGGACTACGTCTCCTGCTCGCCGTTCCGGATCCCGGTGGCGCGCCTGGAGGCGGGCCGGGCGGCCTCCCAGTCGCAGGGCAGCGACCACCGCTGACCCGTTCGACTCCGGAGTCGCCGCTGGTCCCCGACCAAACCGATCGGCGGCGGCTCCGGTACATGAGGGCGGCGATCGATGTGATCGATGCCGACCCCGTTCGACTCCGGAGTCGCCGCTGGTCCCCGACCAAACCGATCGGCGGCGGCTCCGGTACATGAGGGCGGCGATCGATGCGATCGATGCCGACCCTTCAGACAGACCCCGGAGCCGGCGCTGGTCCCGACCCTCACCGATCGGCAGCGGCTCCGGAACGCGAAGGGCGGCGACCACCGCTGACCCTTCTGGCCCCGGAGTCGCCGCTGGTCCCCGACCAAACCGATCGGCGGCGGCTCCGGCACGCAAGAAGAGGGCGGCACCCGTGCGGGGGTGCCGCCCCTTCGGCGTGGCGCGGACTGGCGCAGCCGGCAGTTCCGTTTCTCGCGCTCACTGGATCGGGGAGTCGGGCGGGGGGAGTCCGACGGTGCGCTCCCGGTCGACGGACTCGACGCCGTCGACCGCCTCCAAGGCCGCTATGCCGTCCTCCGCGACGGTGCCGGAGAGCGTGCCGAGGATCGGCTGCTCGCCCGTGACCGTCAGCCCGGCCTGTCGCAATGCCTCGACGACGTCCGCGAACCGGTCGGGGTCGACCGCGAGGACGACCCCGACCGGGGCGGGCTCGGACGACTGGCTCACGGGGCCTGCAGCAGACCCGCGCCGACGTCCGTGACGGGCTGCTGCAGCGGGAACGCGCCGGACTTCAGACCGGCCATGAGCTCGGCCGCGGAAGCGTCGGGGTTCGCCTGGGCGAGCAGGGCGATGACACCCGCGACGTGCGGCGTGGCCATGCTGGTGCCGCTCAGCGGCTGGTACCCGCCGCCAGGGGCGGCCGAGCGCACCTGCCAGCCGGGCGCGGCGATGTTGATCTCGCCGCCCTGGCCGTTGATGCCGGAGTTGGAGAAGAACGTCGGTGCGATCGCCTTGTCGAGCGCCGCCACCGAAAGGATGGAGGGGCAGTTGGCGGGCCGGCCGACGGGCGAGATGTGCGGGGGCCGGCGGCTCTCGTTGCCCGCGGCGGCGACGATCACCGTCCCGCGCTCGAGCGCGCGCAGGGCCAGCCTCTCGTACGTCTGCGGGAAGATCTCGCCCGGCCGGACCGGCGCGCCCAGCGACATGGAGATCACCCGGGCGCCGCGGGCGACGGCCCAGGCCACGCCCGCCAGGATCTGGCCGTCGGTGCCTCTGCCCGCGTTGCTGAGCACCTTGGCCGCGAGGATCCGGGCCTCGGGGGCCACGCCGTAGCGGGGGCCATGGTGGGGGTTGGCCGGACCGGCGGCCGTGCCGATGCAGTGCGTGCCGTGGCCATTGCCGTCCTCGACGGTCTCACCGGGCACGAACGAGGCGGTCGCCTCGATGCGGCCGGCGAAGTCCGGGTGGTCGGTGTCCACGCCGGTGTCGAGGACGGCGATCTTCACATCGCGTCCGGTCAGGCTGGACAGGTTGGCCCGGATCGCCTGCAGGCCCCAGGTCCACTGTTCCTCGTTCCAGTCCGGGCCCTGGCCTGCGGCGATCTCGGCCCTGGTGTGGCGGGTGACCACGTCCTCGTCACTGCGGTAGGCCGGGAAGAACTCGGTCGGTGCCTGCTGCGGGGCGGTGATCGGCAGGGCGTAGACCATGCGCTCCGGCTCCGCAGTGATGATCGACGATTCCGCCTCGGCCGTGGTCACCAGGGCGTGGCGCTGCTCGGGCCGCACCTCGACGACAGCGGCACTGAGTTCCTCGAAGAGCACTGAGACATCGGGGCGCTCGAGAAGTTCGGAGACGTTCGTGGTCTCGGTTCCCCGGACCCGTTCCACGGACGCGATGTCGGCGGCGGAACGCAACGCGTTCAGCCCGCTGTCCTGGTTGTTCGGGTCGAGCAGGACCACGTATCGGCCGGTGTATTCCGTGCCGTGGCCCGTGGGGTGACCACTCGGCCAATCGGGCTGGTCGCCGAAGCCGCGCCTGTCCATGGGGCCGTTCGCCATTGAATTTCCCGCTTTCTGTGGACTCCCCCGGTTCGTGGACGCGCGCCGAATCACGGCGTGTCAGGCGCCAAGGATGGTGGGCCGCGGCTCTTCCGTGTACGACGCGTACTGACGTCACCCGCAAGGTTGTCCTTGCCAGGCCGTCGGCACCGCCCCCTCGAACACGGTCGCACCGGACATGGAGGCCCGCAACACAGAGCATCGCTGAGGCCACGCAGCGGAAGGAGGAGCGGGAGGAGCGACTCCCCGCGCGGCTCGTCAGAAAGTGCCTCTGACCAGCTCTGACCAGCTCTGACCAGTGAGGACAAGAATTGCCGCAGCCTTGTCCTCACAGCGTCGGAGGCACTTTCGACGTGACGAAGCGATGCGGGCCCGCCCAGATGGTGACTAGTGCCGCGTCAGCCAAGGTTTGCCCGTCAAGGAGCGGCGTCCGGTGCGTGCTCTCGGCGTGCCGGCCGGAAGTCCTCGTACTGGACGTACTTGGCCTTTCGGCCGGTGCGGCGAGAGGGCGTGCCGGGCGTCGCGACGGGGCGAACCTTGGCTGACGCGGCACTAGGACCGGAACGGGCCCGTCACCTCGTAGGTGATTCCGCCGGAGGAACTCCCGCTCGTGCCCCGCTGGCTGGAGAAGTACAGGCGGGTGCCGTCGGGGGAGAAGGCCGGGCCCGTGATCTCCGACGACGACTGCCCGTCGATCCGGAGGAAGGGGGCGACCACGTCGTCCGGTGTGATGAGGCAGATTTCCATGTTGCCGCCGTCCTCAGCCACGAACAGGTCGCCGGAGGAGGAGCCGGTGATGTTGTCGACGCCGGTGAGGGGCGCCGTGCCGTTGACGAGGGAGTCGTCGTAGGCCAGTTCGTAGGTGTTGCTTGTGAGGTTCAGTTGCCAGACACGGTTGTCGCCCTTCGTGGTGAACCAGACCGTGTCGTCGGCGTAGTAGCAGCCCTCGCCGCCGTTGAAGGACTTCGAGCCGGAGACCTGGGTGCGGGTGGAGGTCGGGGAGCCGTCCGGGTCGGGCACGTTCGCCCAGGTGAAGGAGCCGGACGTGCCGCTGCCGGCGACCATGACCTGGAGGGTGCCGGCGGACAGGTTGCCCCAAGTCGTCGGCACGAAGCGGTAGAAGCGGCCGTTCGTCTCGTCCTCGGTCAGGTAGATCACCTTGCGCACCGGGTCGGCCGCGGCCGCCTCGTGCTTGAAGCGGCCCAGCGCCGGCCGCTGCACCGCCGCGTTCACACCCCAGGGGTCGGTCTCGTAGACGTAGCCGAGGGACACCTCCTCGCAGGACAGCCAGGTGTTCCACGGCGTCTTGCCGCCCGCGCAGTTCTGCCGGGTGCCGGACAGGATGCGGTACGCGCCCGTGACCGTGCCCGTCGACGAGAACTTCACGGCGCTCGCGCCGCCAGAGGGGTTGATCTCAGAGTTGGAGACGTAGATCCAGCCCGTGGCGTCGGCGTAACAGGCGCCGCCGTCGGGGGCGTTGTGCCAGGTGTACGACGTTCCGGTGACCGTCTGGCCGGAACGGGCGATCACCCGGCTGGTGAAGCCGCTCGGGAGTCTGATGCCGTTGGCGTCGGGGGAGCCGAGCGCTCCGTAGGGTCCGGTTCCGGGCTGGGCGGGTGCGGCGTACGCGGCGCCGCGCCACAGGGTTCCGCCGAGGGCGGCCGAGGTGCCGCCGACCGCGGCCGCACGCAGGAAGGTACGACGTTCCACACTTGCTCCAAGGGTGTCGTGACCGCCCCGCCACCGGTCGGCGGCGGGGTCGCGCGGTCACGGACCCTACGGTTGCGGGGTTGACGTGTCGTGGACTCGGTGTGACGCGGGCGTACGTTCCACATGACCAACGGCGCCTCAGGCCGGCAACGCGGGTGCCTCCCGGCGCCGAGGGCCCGGTTTGCCCACGGGATGCGTGCCCGTCGGCGGTTCCGCGGACGGCAGGCGGACCACCGCGTCGAGTCCGCCGGTGGCCGCGGCGTGCAGGCTCGCCTCCCCGCCGCTCGCGTGGGCGAGCCGCTGGACGAGGGCGAGGCCGAGGCCCGTGCCGCCCTTGGGGGCGCCGGGGGCCCGCCAGAAGCGGTCGAAAGCGCGGGCCCGCTGGTCCGCCGTCATGCCGGGGCCCTCGTCGGTGACGTGGAGGTCGACCCAGCAGGGGCGGGCGTCGCGCAGTGCCCGGCGGGCCGGGACGTGGAGCCGCAGCTCGATGGTCACCGTGCTGTCGGACGGGGACGCCCGCAGGGCGTTGGAGAGCAGGTTGTCCAGGATCTGTTCGACGGAACCCGGGAGCGCCAGCACCGGGCCCACACTGCCCGCGAACAGGACGAGCGAGACGCCCTGCTGCTCGAACAGCGGCGTCCAGGTGCGGTGCCGTTCCGCGCAGACCGCGCCGACGTCCACCGGGCCCGGGGTGGCCGCGTCCTCCTCCAGCCTGGCCATCGCCAGCAGCCCCTCGACCATGCGGGAGAGGCGGTCCGTCTCGGTGACGGCGGCGGTGAGGCTGGCCCGGCCGCGGTCGCAGACGTTCGGCTCCAGGTTCTCCAGGCGCAGCCGCAGTGCTGCGAGGGGCGTCTTGAGCTGGTGCGAGGCCTCGCCCGCGAAGGCGTGCTGGGAGTCGAGGAGATGGGCGAGCCGCGCCGCGGTCTGGTTGAACGCGGCGGCCAGGCTGCGTACTTCGGGCGGCCCCTTGGTGACCGCGACCGTCACCGGGTCGGCCCGGCCGCCCTCCGCCAGTTCGTGCGTGGCGCGCTCCAGTTCGCGGATGGGGCGGCCGGTCCAGCGGGCGATGCCGAAGCCGACCAGGGCGATCGCCGTGAGAACCCCGAACCCGCCGGCGCCGAGCAGCAGCCACACATGGTGGACGCGTTCGTGCACCGTCCGCGTGGGCACCGTGAGCCAAACGGCGCCCTGCGCCCGCCCGCCCCGCAGTACGGGCGCGGCGACCGACAGGTACTCGACCCCGCCGATGGTCGAGGTGCGGACGTCCACCGTGGACGAGCCATGGAGCGCGGCCACGATCCCGGGACGGCGGGCCAGCGCACGCGAGGCCGCGGCGGTCAGCGGGTGCGAGGTGGCGAGCGGTGCGCCGGCGTCGTCGACGATCACCACTTTTCCGCCGATGCGGTCGGCGCAGTGGTGCACCCGCCGGGGCAGGTCGAGCTCCGCCCGGCCCGCTGCCAGGGACAGTGCGGCGTACGCGGAGACCGACTCGGCCTCGTGCTTCGCCGAGTTGACCACCCGCTCCCGCTCGCCGCGTGAGTAGACGAAGCCCAGCGGGATCTCCAGACCCAGCAGCACCAGGGCGGCCAGGGTGAGGTAGCTGAGCAGCAGCCGACGCGTCATGGGCGGTCGTTCGGCTCGGTGTGCACCGCCAGCCGGAAGCCGACACCGCGCAGGGTCTGGATCCACGCCGGATGGCCCAGCTTGCGCCGCAGTGCGGCGACATGGACGTCCAGGGTCTTGGTCGGACCCTCGTAGTGCGGGTCCCACACCCGGTCGAGGATCTGCTGCCGGGAGTAGACCGCGCCCGGGTCCTCGGTGAGCAGCGCGAGCAGTTCGAACTCCTTGGGGGTGAGGGCGACGGGGACCTCACCGACCCAGACCTGACGGGTGCGGCGGTCGACGACGAGCGGTCCGGGTTCGGTCTCCGGTCCTGTCTCGTACGGCGTTCCCTGCGCGGGCTCGTACGACAGCGGAGGCGCCGCCGGCTCGTACGCGGTCGTCACCGATGCCTCCGCGGCCGCCTGCGTGAGCTGCGTCCGCCGGGTCACCGCCCGCACCCGCGCCACCAGCTCCCGCACGCTGAACGGTTTCGCCAGATAGTCGTCCGCGCCGAGCTCCAGCCCCAGCACCCGGTCCGCCTCCTCGCCGCGCGCGCTGAGGATGACGATGGGGACGTCGGAGACCTGCCGGATGCCCCGGCAGACGTCGATGCCGTCCATGTCGGGCAGCCCGAGGTCGAGCAGGACGACATCGCCGTACGGGGCTCTCAACCCCTCCGCTCCGGTGGTCACGTGATCGACTGTCAGCCCGAAGTGCCCCAGCCCCTCGGCGAGCGGTTCGGCGATCGTCTCGTCGTCCTCGATGAGCAGCACTCGAAGGCCCATAGGTCCTGTCTTTTCGTGAAATCCGGACAACACGACAACTCAAATGCCATGTCGTGGAGTTGACAAGCTACAAGCAATGTCAACCGTGCGTCGCGTAAATGCGGCCCAGTGTGACCAGCCGCTCAGAAAGCGATTGTGTGAGGGTGGCCGAGGTGTCGGACAAAGAATGTCCGGACGCTGGCCGCGCTCTGGTGTTCGCTTAACCTTTGGCTGGTCCTCGTCCCTCTACGGTGGCGACAACTGACCGAACTCCCCATCGAGGAGGCTTCGTTGAAGGCGTTGCTGGACCGTGCCCGTTCGTTCAAGCGGCGGGTGGATTTCGAGAGCGACGAATACCGGAAACTTGCCGAGGGACAATATCCCGAGGCGCTCTTCATTACCTGTTCGGACTCGCGGGTCATACCCGCCCTCATCACAGGCGCCCGGCCCGGAGAGATATTCGAGTTGCGCAACGCGGGCAATATCGTGCCGCTGTACGGGCAGCACGGCGCCGGCGGTGAGGCAGCCACCATCGAGTACGCACTCGGCGTGCTCGGAGTTCAGGACATCGTCGTGTGCGGTCACTCACACTGCGGAGCGATGGATGCGCTGAAGTCCGGCGACGACCTGACCGCGCTGCCCGGCGTGGACGCCTGGCTCGCGCTGGCCCGCCCGGAGCTGGCCCCGGTGCTCACCGGCGCGTCCGGCGATCCGTCGCTGTCCGACGTCGTACAGCGCAACGTCGTCAACCAGCTGGCCGCGCTGCGGAGTTACCCCACGGTGCGGCAACTGCTGAACGACGGCCGGCTGCGACTGCACGGCTGGTACTACGAGGTCGACACCGGCCGCGTGTACGAGCTCGACGACGACGGCAGCTTCCGGGAGCACGCCGGATGAGCGGGGCGCACGCACGCGGCCGTGCAGCGGGCGCCAGGACCGCGGGCGCGAAGGCAGGGGCCACGGCAGGCCCGAAGGAGGGGGCCAAGGCGGGCGCGAAGGCCGACATCGGCACCGAGATCACCGCCTCCCTCGTCGTGTTCCTCGTCGCCCTGCCCCTGTGCATCGGCGTCGCCGTCGCATCCGGCGTGCCGGCCGAGCTGGGGATCATCTCCGGGGTGATCGGCGGGCTGGTCGTGGGCGCGGTCCGGGGCAGCACGCTCCAGGTCAGCGGGCCCGCCGCCGGACTGGCCGCGCTCGTCGCGGAGACCGTCGCGGAGCACGGCGTGGCCATGCTCGGCGTGATCGTCCTGTGCTCGGGGATCCTGCAGATCGTCCTCGGCGTCGTACGACTCGGGCGGATGTTCCAGGCGATCTCCCTCGCGGTCGTCCAGGGCATGCTGGCCGGCATCGGGCTGCCGCTGATGTTCAGCCAGGCCTATCCGGCGGCCGACGCCAAGGCGCCCGGCACCCCGGTCGAGAACATGGCCGGGATACCAGGACTGTTCGCCGACACCCTGGCGGACCGGCAGGCGGTGATCGCCGCGCTCCTCGGCGTCGTCACGGTCGTGCTGAGCTTCGTGTGGAAGAAGGTGCCGGGGCCGGCCGGGAAGATGCCGGCCGCGCTGGTCGCCGTGGGCATCGGGATCGCGGTCGCCGCGCTGCCCGGCGTGGACGTGAAGACCCTCCAGGTCGGCGATCTCCTCGCCTCCGTACAGGTGCCGGGCGCCGAGCAGTTCGCGGGCCTGGCCGACGCGGCGATCATCACGTCCGTCCTCACCTTCACGGTCATCGCCTCCGCGGAGAGCCTGTTCACGGCGGCCGCCGTGGACCGTATGCACAGCGGCCCGCGCACCCGTTACAACACCGAACTCGTCGCCCAGGGCGCCGGAAACACCGTCGCCGGCATCCTCGGGGCCCTGCCGATCACAGCCGTGGTCGCCCGCAGCTCGGCGAACGTGCAGGCAGGTGCGAAGACCCGGCTCTCCAGGACCCTGCACGGCCTGTGGCTGCTCGGCTTCGCGCTGCTCCTGCCGCAGGTCCTCGCGCTCATCCCGATCTCGGTGCTCGCCGGTGTCCTGGTGCACAGCGGCTGGAAGCTGTTCGCGCCCGGGGAGTTCCCGAAGATGTGGCGCCAGGACCGGGGCGAGTGCGCGGTGATGACCCTGACCATGCTGGTCATCGTGGCGACCGCGCTGCTCGAAGGCGTGCTGGTCGGGCTCGCCGCCGGGATCGTGCTGGCCGCGCTGCGCATGTCGCAGACCGCGATCGGGCAGCACGTCGAGGAGGACACCGCCAAGGTCGTCATGGCCGGCAACGCCACCTTCCTGCGGCTGCCGAAGGTCATAGACGCGCTGGAGGCCGCCGCCGCCTCGGGCAAGCCGCGGATCCGCCTGGACCTGACCGGCGTGACGCATCTGGACCACGCCTGCCGCAACCAGGTCGAGGAGTTCACCGCCCAGCAGCGGGAGCGCGGCCTGAGGGTGGAGCTGCTGCTGCCGGGACCGGCGAAGCCGGCGGTCCCCGGAACCGGCGGCACCGGGACCGAGGCCGTGGCGGAGAGGACGCCCACGGCGCAGGCGCCCGCGCCGGGCCCGGAAGCCGAGTGGTTCTACCTGGACACCCGGCCCGTGCCGGACGACTACGCGGAGCGACCGCCGCTCGTAGGCTGAGACCTGTGGCACATCCCCGGCCGGGCGCGCGCCGTCCGGCACGTACTCCCCCACTCTCGGCTCCGCACGAGCGGGGGGACCCCCATGCCGCGTTGCCGAACCGCCCACGTGACTCAGCCACGAGGCGCTCCGGCGCCTTGCGCTCGCACGCTCCCCCACTCTCGGCTCCGCACGAGCGGGGGGACCCCCATGACGACGTGCGCTGATCCGGCCGGGGGGACACAGGCTCTGAGCCCACACCGTCAGCGGAGGGAGGCCGCCCATGTCCGGCTGGAGCGAGAAGGACATCCCCGACCAGCGTGGGCGCGTCGCCGTCGTCACCGGGGCCAACAGCGGCATCGGGTACGTCACCGCGCGGGAGCTGGCGCGCAGGGGCGCCCGGGTGGTGCTCGCCTGCCGGAGCGAGGCACGCGGCACCCGGGCCGTGGACCGGATGATCAGCGAGGCGCCCGGCGCCGAGGTGGAACTCGGGCGGCTGGACCTGGCTGACCTGGGGTCCGTGCGGGAGTTCGCGGACCGGTTCCCCTACGAGCGGCTCGACCTGCTGGTCAACAACGCCGGGGTGATGGCGCTGCCGTACGGGACTACCGCGGACGGGTTCGAGACGCAGTTCGGCGTCAACCACCTCGGGCACTTCGCGCTCACCGGACTGCTGCTCCCCGCGCTGCTCGCCACCCCCGGCGCGCGTGTCGTGACCGTCTCCAGTCCGGTGCACGCGATGGCCGGCATCGACATCACCGACCTGAACAACGAGCGCCGCTACCGGCGTTGGACCGCCTACGCCCGCTCCAAGACCGCCAACCTGCTCTTCACCCACGAGCTGGCACGCAGGCTGGCGGCGCACGGCTCGGAGGTGGTCGCGGCCGCGGCGCACCCCGGGTACGCCGCCACGAACCTGCAGTTCGCCGGGCCGCGGATGGCGGGCCGCAGGACCACCGAGCGGTTCATGGAGATCGGCAACCGGTTCTTCGCCCAGTCGGCCGAGGCCGGCGCCCTGCCCACCCTCTGTGCGGCGACCGCGCCGGACATACGCCCCGACTCCTTCACCGGACCGTCCTTCGCGATGTGGCGCGGGGCGCCCGCACCGTCCTGGCGGGCGCCGTGGACGCTCAACGACACGGCGGGAGAACGGCTCTGGACCGTCTCCGAGGAGCTGACGGGTGTGGCATACGACCGGTTGACGGTCTGAACGCCGGGCAGCGGACGGGGACAGCGGCCGACTCCGGCCGCGGCCCCGCTACGCCGTCCGCACCTCGTACGTCGCGATGCGCACCGCCTCGTCGTCCAGGCACTGCCCGGACTCCAGATCGAAGCGCTGCTTCAGCAGGGGCGAGGCCACGAACGGGCGGCCCTGGTGGGTGCCGGTCAGGCCGCGGGAGAGGACCGCCGCACCGCCGAACGGGTCCCGGTTGTCGACGGCGTACAGCTGGCCGGCCCGGTCGCGGAAGAGGGCGACCTGGCGGCCGTCCGGCAGCAGCGCCGCCACCCCGCGGCCCGGCAGCAGCACGCTCAGGTCGCAGACCGTGAACCACTCACCGTCCAGCTGGAGTTGGACCTTCAGATCGGTCGTCTCGGGTGCCAGGGTCATCGCTGGGCGCTTCCTTCCAGGACGTCTTCCGCGTTTTCCAGGGGTCGCATGCCGATGCTCAGCAGCGGGAGGTCGGGCTTGATCTGGTCGCGCTCGGGGACGAAGCCGACGACCGGGTCGGGGGTGTCCGGCGCGTTGACGAAGGAGACGAACCGGGCAAGCTTCTCCGGGTTGTTGATGGTCTCGGCCCACTCGTCGCGGTAGTGGGACACGTGGTCCGCCATCAGCGACTCCAGCTCCTCGCAGATGCCCAGCGAGTCCTCCACCACGACGTCGCGTACGTGGTCCAGGCCGCCCGGGATGCGCTCCAGCCAGGTCGAGGTGCGCTCCAGGCGGTCGGCGGTGCGGATGTAGAACATCAGGAACCGGTCGATCAGACGGACCAGTTCGGCATCGGTCAGGTCCTGGGCCAGCAGGTCCGCGTGGCGCGGGGTGGCGCCGCCGTTGCCGCCGACGTAGAGGTTCCAGCCGTTGGAGGTGGCGATGACGCCGAAGTCCTTCGACTGGGCCTCGGCGCACTCGCGGGCGCAGCCCGAGACCGCCGACTTGAGCTTGTGCGGGGACCTGAGGCCCCGGTACCGCAGCTCCAGGTCGATCGCCATGCGGACGGAGTCCTGGACGCCGTAGCGGCACCAGGTCTGGCCGACGCAGGACTTCACGGTGCGCAGCGCCTTGCCGTACGCGTGGCCCGACTCGAAGCCGGCGTCCACCAACCGGGCCCAGATCAGCGGGAGCTGCTCCACCCGGGCGCCGAACATGTCGATCCGCTGGCCACCGGTGATCTTGGTGTAGAGGCCGAAGTCACGGGCGATCTCGCCGATCACGATCAGGCCCTCGGGGGTGATCTCACCGCCGGCGATACGGGGGACGACCGAGTACGAGCCGTTCTTCTGCAGGTTGGCGAGGAAGTGGTCGTTGCTGTCCTGCAGGGACGCCTGCTCGCCGTCCAGCACGTAGCCGCTCGCGCCGATCGTCGGGGCGAGGGAGGCGATGATCGAGCCGACCGCCGGCTTGCAGACCTCGCAGCCGTCGCCGCCCCGTGCGTCCTCGCGGCCGTAGCGGTCCAGGAGGTCCTGGTAGGTGTTGATACGCAGGGCGAGGACGATCTCGTACAGCTCCTCGCGGGTCTGGGAGAAGCAGCCGCACAGGCCCTTGTCGACCACGACGCCGCTGGCCTCCAGCTCGGCCGTGACGAGCTGGCCGAGGACCTTGACGCAGCTGCCGCAGCCGGTACCGGCCTTGGTGCACTTCTTGACCTCCGGCACGGTCGTGCACTGGTGGTCGGTGACCGCGCCGCGGATCGTGCCCTTGGTGACGTTGTGGCAGGAGCAGATGACCGCCTCGTCCGGCAGCGCGGACGGGCCGAGCTGGGCGCCGCCCCCGGAACCGGCGGGCAGCACCAGCTGCTCCGGCGAGATCGGCGGGACGGAGCCGGTGAGGGCGCGCAGGGTGCCGTACGCCTCCGCGTCGCCGACCAGGATGCCGCCGAGCAGCTCGCCGTCGCGGCCGATGACCAGCTTCTTGTACGTGCCCGAGCGCGAGTCCGAGTAGACGACGTCGAGGCAGTCCTCGGTGGTGCCGTGCGCGTCACCGAAGGAGGCGACGTCGACGCCGAGGAGCTTGAGCTTGGTGGACAGGTCGGCGCCGAGGAAGGACGCCTCGTCGGCGGCGATCGTCGCGGCCGCCGTCTCTGCCTGCTCGTAGCCGGGGGCGACCAGGCCGTACACCCGGCCGTCCGCGGCCAGCGCGCACTCGCCGATCGCGAAGACGTGCGGGTCCAGGACGGTCCGGCACTGCTCGTCGACCGTGATGCCGCCGCGCTCGCCGACCGCCAGGCCGCAGTCGCGGGCCAGCTGGTCGCGGGGGCGGACACCGGCGGAGAACACCACCATGTCGGTGGCGAGTTCGGATCCGTCGGACAGCTTCATGCCGGTGACCGCGCCGTCCTCGCCGACGACGATCTCCTGCGTGCCCACGCCGGTGTGGACGCTCAGGCCCATGTCCTCGATGGTGCGCAGCAGCGCGGCGCCACCGCCCTCGTCGACCTGTACGGGCATCAGGCGCGGGGCGAACTCCACGATGTGGCTGGTGAGTCCGAGGCCCTTCAGCGCACCCGCGGCCTCCAGGCCGAGCAGACCGCCGCCGACCACGGCACCCGTCGTCGCCTTCGACTTCGCGTACTCCTCGATGGCGAGGAGGTCCTCGATCGTGCGGTAGACGAAGCAGCCCTCGGCGTCCTTGTTCGGGACGGGCGGGACGAACGGGTACGAGCCGGTGGCCAGCACGAGGATGTCGTAGTCGACGACCAGACCGGAACGGGCGGTCACCTTGCGGGCCTCGCGGTCGATCGTCTCCGCCGGGTCGCCGACGCAGAGCTCGATCCCGTGGTCCTTGATGAACTCCATGTCGGTCATGGAGAGATCCTCGGGAGTCTTGCCCGAGAAGTACGAGGTGAGCTGGACGCGGTCGTACGCCGGGCGCGGCTCCTCGCACAGCACGACCACGCGGTGCGTGGCGGTCAGGCCGCGCTCGGCGAGAGCTTCGAGGAAGCGCTGGCCGACCATGCCGTGGCCGACGAGCACGATCGTGGGGGTGGCCCCCAGGGTGGCGGTCATCAGGAGCCTCCATCGTTGGTGAGCAGGTGGAGCAGGGGACCGCCGCCGGAGGGGAGCGGCTCTGCTCCCTCCCAGGCGCGCGCCAGCGCGCCGACGGTGCCGAGTTCGCCGACGAGGACCCCGCCGACCAGGCGGTCGTCGCGGACGACGACCTTGCGGTAGGTGCCGCGGGTGGCGTCGGCGAGCTGCACGACGTCGTCGCCGGGGCGCGGCTCCGTCTCGCCGAACGCGGCGAGATCGAAGGCGCTGTTCCCGGCGAGGGTGAGCCGGGTGAGGGAACGGGTGCCGGTGTAGCGGGCGTCACCGTTCCCGGCGCTGCCCGCCAGCAGCTCGGCCAGGACGTCGGCCTGTTCGAGCGCGGGGGCGGCGAGGCCGTAGACCGTGCCGTCGTACTGGACGCAGTCGCCCAGGGCGCGGATGTGCGGGTCGGACGTCCGGAGCTGGTCGTCGACGACGATGCCCTTGTGGACGGCGAGCCCCGCCTCCTTGGCGAGACCCACGCGAGGGTGGACCCCGCAGGCCAGGACCACGAGGTCGGCGTCGAGGGCGTACCCGTCGGCCATCTCGACCGAGCGGACCGCGCCGCCGACGCAGCGCACGTCGCGTACCCGGCACTCGGTGTGGACCTCGACGCCGAGCTCCCTGAGGTGCCGCTTGACGAGCTTCGACGCGCTCGGATCGAGCTGGCGCTCCATGAGCCGCTCGGACTGCTGGGCCAGGACGACCTGGGCGCCGCGCACGGCGAGCGCGCGGGCCGCGGACACCCCCAGCAGGCCGCCGCCGATCACGACCGCCCGGACCCCCGGCCGTACCGCCTTGGACAGGCCCAGGCAGTCGTCCATGGTGCGGAACGCGTGCACGCCCTCCGGCAGTTCGTGGTCCGGGGTGAACAGGCCGCGCAGCGGCGGGAGTACCGGGTTGGAGCCGGTGGCGAGGACGAGTGTGTCGTATGCGATCACCGAGCCGTCCGCGAGGTGCACGGCTCGCCCCTCGCGGTCGATGCCCGTGACCCGGCCCCGGGTCAGCTCCGCGGGCGCCGGCAGGGCGATCACCTCGGGGCTGTAGCGGCCGGCCAGCACCTCGGCGAGCAGCACCCGGTTGTACGGCCGGTGCTCCTCCTCGCCGATCACCAGCGCGGGCGTGCCGAGCTCACCGAGCCGCCGGGCGAGTCGTACGCCCGCGAGGCCGGCGCCGATCACCACCACACGCGTATTCGAGGTCATGCCTAGGAGCGTGCGGTGCGGGTGTTTCCCGACCGCATCACGGCTGTTTCCCACGAGGAACGCTGCCCTCAGCGGTGGGCGGGGGTAGGTGTGAGGGTTCGGAGAGCGCGGCGGGGGAGCGGTGTGAGGTGGGGCGGAGGAGGGGCGGGACGCGGGAAGCCGCACCGCGGGGTTCCGTGCAGGCAGCATCGTCTACGACCGGCGATCTCCCGGTGGCGTGGACGAGGAGCCGCCCCTGTTCCGGGCCTATCCGCCGGAACAGGCCCGCGCCACCCCGGGGGAGCGGTGGCGCAAGGCGCTGGCCGGCCCGGACGTGCTGTGGGCCGGCGTCCGCTGCGAGGCCCCGGTCGCCGCGGGCCGGGAGCTCGCCCGGGGACCGGGCGAACTCACCGGCTTCCCGTCAGATGCGCGAACACGACCACGTTCCCCTGGTACCCGGTCGAGCGTGAATAGCCGCCGCCGCATGTGATCACCCGCAGCTCCGGGCGGTGCGCCGCGCCGTACACCTTCTCGTCGGGGAAGTCCTTCGCCTCGTACATCTCGACCGCGTCCACGGTGAACAGCGCGACCCTGCCGTCCCGGCGGTCCACCTCGACGGTGCTGCCCTTCTTCAGGGCGCCGAGGTCGTAGAAGACGGCGGGTCCCTCCGTGTTGTCGACGTGGCCGGCCACGATCGCGGTGCCCGTCTCGCCAGGAGTGGTGCCGGCCTCGTACCAGCCGGCCAGGTTCTTCCTCGCGGCGGGCGGGACGTCGAGACTGCCCGCGGGGGTGAGGCCGAGGCCCATCAGGGGGGCGTTCACGCGGATCGCCGGGATTCGGATGCGGTCGGGCGGGGAGGGCGGCAGCGCGGGCGCGGCGGGCGCCTCGGACAGCCGGCCGTCCTGCCCGGAGCCGGCCTGGGCCGCGGAGGGCTGCGGTGGTGCGTGCGTCTCGGCGCCGCTGCGCAGCAGCCACGCGCCGCAGCACAGGGCCACCACGGTCACGACCGTTATGACGACGTTGCTGAACCTGCGCACGCGAGCCTCCTCCTCGTCGGCCCAGCTCCCCCTCCGGGCCGCGAGGGGCGTCGGACCCGGAGGGGGAGGGGACATGCGGTACCGGCGGACGGACAGCGGAGG
Source organism: Streptomyces sp. NPDC040410 (assembly GCF_055595715.1). Lineage (NCBI taxonomy): Bacteria > Bacillati > Actinomycetota > Actinomycetes > Kitasatosporales > Streptomycetaceae > Streptomyces > Streptomyces sp. NPDC040410. The sequence continues at coordinate 174,863 of NZ_JBVIVK010000005.1, read as the reverse complement.
GTGTCCGTCAGATCCCGTCGCCTCTCGCCCGGCGATGCAGGAGCCATGTACCGCCCGCGGCGGCGACGGCGAGAGCCGCCACACCGGCCGCGGTCTGCACGGGATCGGGGCCAAGGGCGCCGCCGATCCCCGTCTTCACACTTCCCCGGGGACGCGCCTGCTCCCGGGCGGCCGTCAGCGTGACCACCAGGTCGCCCGACACCCGCCTGCCGCCCTCGGCACACGTCGCGACGATCTCGTACGTCCCCGGCTGCGCGCTCGGCGGCACCCGGAACTGCCCGATCGCGTCGCCTTTGTGCGCGCTGGGCGCCAGCGTGAAGGAGCCGGCACCCACCGCGCTGGCGTCGCCCGCGGCCGTACCGCCGTCGCCGCACGCCGCCGTGTTCGCCGTGACCTGCCCGCCCGGTACGACGGAGGAGGGGAACAGCTCCAGGCTGCCGGTACCAGTGGCGTACGCGGGCGCACCGGCGAGGCCCGCGGCGGTGACGGCGAGCGCGGTGCCGGTCAGCAGACGGACGGTACGTCGCATCGGTGCTCCTCCGAGCTCTTCGGTCGGGGCACGGCCCGCGGCACCCCCATGTGCCGCCGAGTCGGTCGCGCCCCTGCCCTTCCGAGGTAAGTGGCACCGAGGCCAGTCCGCTCCTTGACGTTGCGTCAGAAATGCGGTGAACGGGTGTCCCCGGCGACGCCCACGAGGGCTGCCCGAGGCGTGTTCCGGCAGGTCAAGCGCGCGCGTGGGGGTGCCGATGAGGAGAACACGATCGGGTTCGGCGACGCCGGTGAACGGGTGACCGGGCGCGCCGCCCGCGCCCCGCGCCGGATCGCCCTGCGCGACGGGCCGCGCTCCGGCAGGGACCCGTAGGACAGCGCGAGGCCGCCCTCGGCCGCGAGCCGGGGGCGGCCTCGTCACGCGCCCGCGAACGTCAGGTCACGCCGACCGCGCTCCAGGCCGCCGCCACCGCGTCGTACTCCGTGCCGCCGGCCCCGTACAGATCCTTCGCCGCGTTCAGCGTGGCCGTCCGGGCGCCCGCGTACTTGGTCGACGACGTCATGTAGACCGTCAGGGCCCGGTACCAGATCGCGCCGAGCTTGTCCCGTCCGATGCCCGAGACCGTCGAGCCGTTGCAGGTCGGCGAGTTGTAGCTGACGCCGCCCACCTTCTTCGCGCCGCTGCCCTCCGCCAGGAGGTACGCGAAGTGGTTCGCCACCCCCGACGAGTAGTGGACGTCCAGATTCCCCACCGAACTGCTCCAGCAGTCCGCCGAGTTGCCGTCCTTGGACGGCTTGTCCATGTAGCGCAGGGCGTCCCGGCCGAAGCCGGAGCGGACGATCTTCTCGCCGATCAGGTAGTCACCCGGGTCCGACGTGCTGTTCGCGTACCACTCCACGAGCGTGCCGAAGACGTCGGAGGTCGCCTCGTTGAGGCCGCCGGACTCGCCGGAGTACGTCAGCGCCGCCGTCTTCGAGGTGACCCCGTGGGACATCTCGTGGCCGGCCACGTCCAGGGAGACCAGCGGCCCGAACGTCGTCCCGTCACCGTCGCCGTAGGTCATGCAGAAGCAGCCGTCGTCCCAGAAGGCGTTGTTGTAGCCGCTGCCGTAGTGCACGCGGTTGTACGAGCCCTTGCCGTCGCCCGCGATGCCGCTGCGCCCGTGGACGTTCTTGTAGTAGTCCCAGGTCTTGTTCGTGCCGTACTGCGCGTCCACCGCGGCCGACGCGCGGTCGGACGTCGTGCCCGTGCCCCAGTGGTTGTCGGCGTCCGTGAACACCGTGGACGGTGCCCGGCTGAAGCAGATGCCGAGGATGCAGAGGTCGGTCTTGTCCGCCGCGTCGCCGGTGTACGTGTTCCCGCGGGTGGCGTCCTTGAGCTGGTACGTCGACCCCGACAGCGTCGTCTCCAGCGCGACCGTGCCGTTGTAGAGCGACCTGCCGTCGCCCGTCGCGGTCTCGATGCTGTCCCAGGCGTCGATCTGCGCACCGGTGCGGGCATCGGTCAGCACCGTGTGCGCGACCGGGTTGCCGAGCGAGTCCTGGGCCACGGCGTCGGTCCGCCAGGCCGGCTTCGGGGCGCCGTGCAGAGCGTCGACGACCAGTCGCGGCTTGGCCGTCACCTTCTTCAGGGTCTCGCCGGGGTTGGCGGCGCGCAGCGCGTTCACCGCGAGGTCGGCGGCCCTGGGCGCGGACACTTCGGGGGTCACGCTCGACAGGGACATGGACCGCTTCGTCGCGCGCGACGCGCTGCGGTACGAGCCGTCGGCGGCCAGATGGAGCACGAAGTCGCCGCCCAGGACGGGGAGTTCGCGGTATGTGCGGTCGTAGCGGATGTGCTGGGTGCCGTCCTCGTCGACGACGACGTCGCGGACGGCCGTGTCCTGCGCGGAGGTGAGGCCCAGGCTCGCGGCGTGGTCCGAGAGCACCGCCGCGGCGTTCTCGATCGCGCTGTCCCGGGTGGGTCTGCCGGCGGCCTCGGCGGCGGGCGAGAGGGCGGCGGCCAGCAGGGTGGCGGTGGTGGCGGCCGCACCGGCCGCGGCGAGACGGGAACCTCGGATGTGCCGTGTCCGACTCATCGGTCTCCTAGGCAAGGCGCCTTCGGGCGCGTGGGGGCGGCGCTGATGCCTGAGATTTAAGGGGCCATGACATGTCATGTCCATAGAGTGAATGTGCTGGTGTGTGAGGGGAGAGAATCGTTTCTGTGAGACTCCCGTTCTTCGTCTACGGCACCCTGCGCCCCGGCGAGCCCAACCACGACGCGTTCCTGCGCGGACGCGTCCGCTCCGAGGAACCGGCACGCCTCGGCGGCGCCGTGCTCTACGACGGCCCCGGCTATCCGTATGCCGTGCAGGAGCCGGGCGGGACGGTGTACGGGGAGCTCGTCACCGCCGTACCGGAGGCGTACGGGGAGCTGCTGCTCGCCCTGGACCTGCTCGAGGAGTCCGCCCCCCAAGACCCGCGCAGCCTCTACGCACGTGTCTTGCGTGAGGTGACGTGCGCGGCGGACGGGAGGGCGGTGCCCGCCTGGGTGTACCTCGCCGCACCCTCCGTCGCCGCACGACTGCGGGCACGCGGAAAGCTGATCGAGAGCGGGGACTGGCTCGCCAGGTGAGCCACACCGGCATCGTCAGACGAGGCTCACCCGCGCCACTGCCGTCTCCGCCGGCCGCGGGCTGCCGACGGGCCTCGACCGGGCCCGCGCGGCTACGCCTTCACCGCCTCCACCCGCACCGCACACGCCTTGAACTCCGGCATCCGGGAGGTCGGGTCGAGGGCAGGGTTGGTCAGCGTGTTGGCGCGGCCCTCGCCCGGCCAGTGGAAGGGCATGAAGACGGTGTCCGGACGGATGCCGCTGGTGATCCGGGCCGGTGCCACCGCCCGGCCCCGGCGGGACACCACCGCCACGGGATCGCCCTCCGACGCCCCCAGCCGCTCCGCGAGACGCGGGTGCAGCTCCACGAACGGGCCGGGCGCGGCGGCGTTCAGCTCGTCGACCCGCCGGGTCTGCGCGCCGGACTGGTACTGGGCCACGACCCGCCCGGTCGTCAGCAGCACGGGGTACTCGTCGTCCGGCTCCTCGGCGGCCGCCCGGTGCGACACGGCGACGAACCGGGCCCGGCCGTCCTCGGTGGCGAACCGGTCGAGGAAGAGACGGGGCGTGCCGGGGTGGACGCCGCCGGCGTCCTCGTCCTGCACCGGGTCGTCCGCGAGCGCGTCCGGTCCGTCCAGTGCCGCGTCCTCACCGTCGGCCGACGCCGCCGGGCACGGCCAGAACACCCCGTTCTCCTCCGCCAGCCTGCGGTAGGTGATCCCGGAGTAGTCCGCGGGCCCGCCCGCGCTCGCCCGGCGCAGCTCCTCGAAGACCTCCTCCGGGTCCGTCGGGAAGCCCTTCTCCACACCGAGGCGGTCGGCCAGCTCGTGCAGCACTTCCAGGTCGCTGCGGATCCCGGCCGGCGGGGTGATGGCGCGCCGCCGCAGCAGCACCCGCCCCTCCAGACTGGTCGTGGTCCCCGTCTCCTCGGCCCACTGGGTGACCGGCAGGACGACGTCCGCGAGCGCCGCCGTCTCGGACAGCACCACGTCGGCGACCGCCAGGAAGTCCAGCGACCGCAGCCGTTCCTCGATGTGCGCGGCGCGCGGCGCCGACACCACCGGGTTGGAGCCCATCAGCAGCAGTGAGCGGATGTCCGTGCCCAGCGCGTCGAGCAGCTCGTACGCGCTGCGCCCCGGCCCGGGAAGACTGTCCGGGTCCACGCCCCAGACCTCGGCCACGTGCCGCCGTGCCGCCGGGTCGGTCAGTTTGCGGTAGCCGGGCAGCTGGTCGGCCTTCTGGCCGTGCTCGCGCCCGCCCTGTCCGTTGCCCTGCCCGGTCAGACAGCCGTACCCGGACAGCGGGCGCCCCGCCCGGCCCGTCGCCAGACACAGGTTGATCCACGCGCCGACCGTGTCCGTGCCCTTGGACTGCTGCTCGGGCCCGCGGGCGGTGAGCACCATCGCGGCCTCCGGCTCGCAGAACAGCCGTACGGCCTCGCGAAGTTGCGGAACCGACACCCCTGTGATCCGTTCCACGTACTCCGGCCAGTGCGCCATCGCCGCCGCCCGGGCTTCCTCCCAGCCGGCGGTGCGCTCCTGGACGTATGTCTCGTCCACGCGCCCCTCGGCCACGACCAGGTGCAGCAGGCCCAGAGCCAGCGCCAGGTCCGTCCCCGGCCGGGGCGAGAGGTGCAGGTCGGCCTGTTCGGCGGTCTTCGTGCGGCGCGGGTCCACGACGATCAACGTGCCGCCGTTCTCGCGCAGTTCGCTGAAGAAGCGGAGCGCCGGCGGCATGGTCTCGGCGAGGTTCGAGCCGACGAGGATCACACAGCCCGTCTTCGGGATGTCCTCCAGCGGGAACGGCAGCCCGCGGTCGAGGCCGAACGCCTTCATGCCCGCGGCCGCCGCCGACGACATGCAGAAGCGCCCGTTGTAGTCGATCTGCGAGGTGCCGAGGACCACCCGCGCGAACTTGCCGAGGGTGTACGCCTTCTCGTTGGTCAGGCCGCCCCCGCCGAAGACCCCGCACGCGTCCGGGCCGTGCTCCGCGCGCGTGCGGGACAGCCCCTCGGCGATCCGGTCCAGTGCCTCGTCCCAGGAGGCGGGCACGAGTGTGCCCTCGGAGCGCACCAACGGGGACGTCAGGCGGACGCTCGACGCCAGCACCGCCGGCGCCGTACGGCCCTTGCCGCACAGCGCGCCCCGGTTCACCGGGAAGTCCGCGCGCTCGCTCACCTCGACGGTCCCGTCCGGTGCGGGCGTCAGGTTCATCCCGCACTGCAGGGCGCAGTACGGGCAGTGCGTGGGCGTCGCGGAGTTCTGCATGCGTCCAGGGTGCTTCCGCCGTGTTACGAGCGGCACGGCGCCCTGTTACGCGGCCGGGACGGCGACCTCCCCGCCGCCGCCCGGCCGACGTGAGGCGGGTTCCCTGAGCAGCGCCCCGCGCACTTCACCGGGCGCTCGCCAGCGCCCTGCTCACCCCCGGTTCCTTCGGCCCGAGGAACCGGGGATCCGGCTCGAACACCGCGTCCAGGGCCGCCTTGCCCGCCGCGAAGATCTCCCGGGCGCCCCCGTAGTACCAGGTCACGTCGTGCTTGGCGTCGACTGCGACGCCGTACGACTCGACGCCCGCCGCCTCACACAACGCGACCGCCCGCCGGATGTGGAAGCCCTGGCTGATCAGTACCGCCCGGTCGACGCCGAAGATCTTCTTGGCGCGGACGCAGGAGTCCCACGTGTCGAAGCCCGCGTAGTCGCTGACGATCCGCCCGTCGGGGACGCCGTGCCGCGTCAGATACGCGCGCATCGCGTCCGGCTCGTCGTAGTCCACACGGCTGTTGTCGCCGGTGACGAGGACGACCTCGACGCGCCCCTCGCGGTAGAGCTTCGCAGCCGCATCGAGCCGGTGCGCCAGATACGGCGACGGCTCGCCCGCCCACAGACCGGCGCCGAAGACGACGGCCACCTCGGTACGCGGCGCGTCCGCCGTCGTACGCAGCCGGTCTGCCGTCGTCACCCACATCCAGGTCGCCGGAAGCAGTGCGAGTACACACCCGGCCGTCACGGCCTGCACCAGCCGCCGCCATCCCGCACGCGTGCGCGGCAGACGCGGTCTGCGAAGTCTCGGACGGCGCATCGGACGGTCCCCCCGGTCGGCCTTTTCGGCGGTCTTTTCGACGGTCTCTTCGACAGTCAGAGACGTCCTGTCAGGCCCGCAGGTTCGTCGCCCGCACTGTGACCAGATTCACTCAGGAAGGCGTATTCCCAGGTCACGCGCCCTCACACACCCCCTGAACCCCACCGTGAACCGCCGGAAAACACCCGTCATTCCCGTGCAACGGGGCGGCAACCTCCCCCCGCCACCATCGGTGCATGACGGCGTCGAACCCTCCCCGCGACGAGTCCACGACCCTCCCCGTCGGCGTCCCGCCCCAGGGGGCCGACCTCGACAGTACGGCGCACCTCATGAACCGGATCAGCAGCCAGCTCGCCAGCCAGCTCAGCCTCGTCTCGCTCAGCGGCAGACGGCGCCCCGGCCCGCCCGCGCTCGTCGTCGTCGCCCACGGCAGCCGCGACCCGCGCGCGCTCAGCACCGTTCGTACGCTCCTCGACCGCGTCCGCGAGCTGCGCCCCGGCCTGCCCGTGCACCTGGGCCACATCGAGCTGAACGACCCCCTGCTGCCCGACACGCTCGCCGCCCTTGGCAGCGAGGAAGCCGTACTCGTGCCGCTGCTGCTCAGCCGCGGCTACCACGTCAAGCAGGACATCCCCGAGATGGCCGCCGCCGCACCGCTGCGCACGCGGGTGGCCGCCCCGCTGGGCCCGCACCCGCTCCTCGTGGAGACCCTGTACGCGCGCCTGGCCGAGGCCGGCTGGCGCACGCACACGGACGACGCCACGCGCCGCGTGAGCGGCATCGTGCTCGCCGCCGCGGGCTCCCGCGACCCCGACTCCGCCGTGGACACGGGCCGCACCGCCCAGCTCCTCGCCGAACGCCTCGGCGTGCCGGTGGTCCCCGCCTACGCCACCACCGCCGAGCCCACCGTCCCCGCCGCCCTGCGCGCCCTGGCCGCCCAGGGCCGCCACCGCATCGCCGTCGCCTCCTGCTTCACCGCCCCCGGCCGCTTCGCCACGGAGTGCGCCGAAGCGGCCCCTTGGATCGCCTCGGCCCCCCTGGGCACGCACCCCGCCATGGCCCGCTTGGTCCTCCACCGCTACGACCAGGCTCTGGCAACGCCGACCACCCTGACGCCCCCCGCACTGGCCTCGGCCTGAAACCCAGTCAGACGGCAGCGGGCCAAAAGGGGCGCGCGCCTGTGAAGCGAGCAACAACCGCAGCCGACCCAGGGGCGCGGGGAACCGCGCGACAAGCCACAACGAACCCGCACTCGCAAGACGAACAGAACCCGGCAGACGCGTAGGCGCGCCCGCAGCCCCCGACTGTCACTGCCGCCGCTTACTGTCGAGACATGGAAGGCACCGCACAGCACCCGCACGAGAACCACATCCCACCCCCCGGCTACGACCCGACGTCAGTCGCCCGCTGGGCCGCGGAACCCGACAAACGCCCCGGCCGCACCGCCTTCCAACGCGACCGCGCCCGCGTACTGCACTCCGCCTCACTCAGGAGACTCGCCGGCAAGACCCAGGTCGTCACGCCCGGCGAGCGCAGCACCACCGCCTGGGACGCCAGCCCCCGCACCCGCCTCACCCACTCCCTGGAGTGCGCCCAGGTCGGCCGCGAGCTCGGCGCAGCCCTCGGCTGCGACCCGGACCTCGTCGAAGCAGCCTGCCTCTCCCACGATCTGGGCCACCCGCCCTTCGGCCACAACGGCGAACAGGCGCTCAACGAGTTCGCCGAGGACTGCGGCGGCTTCGAGGGCAACGCGCAGTCGCTGAGACTCCTCACGCGCATCGAACCCAAGCGGTTCACCGCCGAAGGCTCCGTCGGCCTCAACCTCACCCGCGCCGCCCTCGACGCCGCCACCAAGTACCCCTGGCCCCGCGGCACCCACCCCACCGACCCCGAGTCCCCGAAGTTCGGTGTCTACGACGACGACCGCCCCGTCTTCGACTGGGTCCGCAAGGACGCCCCCGGCACCCGCGCCACCTTCGAGGCCCAGGTCATGGACTGGTCCGACGACGTGGCCTACTCGGTGCACGACGTCGAGGACGGCCTGCACGCCGGCCACATCGACCCCGACTGCCTGCACGCCGAGCCGGAACGCCGGTCGGTCTTCGCCGTGGCCGTCGGCCGGTACGTGCCCGCGGACACCGACCCCGCCGAACTCGCCGAGGCCCTCGACCGCCTCCAGGACCAGGAGTGGTGGCCCCACGGCTACGACGGATCGGCCGCCGCCCAGGCCCGCCTCAAGGACGCCACCAGCCAGCTCATCGGCCGCTTCTGCCTCGCCGCCGAGGGCGCCACACGCGCGGCGTACGGCGGCGGCCGCCTCACGAGATACGGCGCCGAACTCGTCGTACCGCGCGAGACCCGGCTGGAGTGCGCCGTCCTCAAGGCGGTCGCCGACCGGTACGTCATGCAGCGCGCCGAACAGGAGCGGCTGCGCGCCGACCAGCGCATCGTGGTCGCCGAACTGGCGGAGGCGCTCACCGCCCGCGCCCCGGAGGGCCTGGACCCACAGTTCCGTGCCCTGTTCGACCAGGCGGCGGACGACCGCGCCCGTAAGCGGGTGATCGTCGACCAGATCGCCTCCCTCACCGACGCCTCTGCCCGCTCCCTGCACGCGAGACTGACGGGACGCATGTGACACGAACGTGACCCTCCGTGGCCTGATCGGGCCACTCCCTCTTCCCCCATCACACTCCGTGCGGGACGCTCGCATGTGGCGGCACCCTTACGAGGAGGCATCAAGTGGTCGACGCAGATCAGACATTCGTCATCGTCGGAGGCGGCCTCGCCGGCGCGAAGGCGGCCGAGACGCTCCGAGCGGAGGGCTTCACCGGCCGCGTGATACTGATCTGCGACGAACGCGACCACCCGTACGAGCGCCCTCCCCTCTCCAAGGGCTATCTGCTCGGCAAGGAGGAACGCGACAGCGTCTTCGTACACGAGCCCGCCTGGTACGCCCGTAACGACATCGAGCTGCACCTCGGCCAGACGGTCGACGCCGTCGACCGCACGGCGAAGACGGTCCGCTTCGGCGAGGACGGCACGCTCGTGCACTACGACAAGCTGCTCCTCGCGACCGGCGCCGAGCCACGACGCCTGGACATCCCGGGCACGGACCTGGCTGGTGTCCACCATCTGCGCCGCCTCGCCCATGCCGAACGCCTCAAGGGCGTCCTGACCGCCCTCGGCCGGGACAACGGCCACCTCGTGATCGCGGGCGCCGGCTGGATCGGCCTGGAGGTCGCGGCGGCGGCCCGGGAGTACGGCGCAGAGGTCACCGTGGTCCATCGGGGACAGACTCCGCTGCACTCGGTCCTCGGCCCCGAGCTCGGCCAGCTCTTCACCGACCTGCACCGGGAGCACGGCGTCCGCTTCCACTTCGGCGCGACGCTCACCGAGATCACCGGCCAGGACGGCATGGTGCTCGCCGCCCGAACGGACGACGGCGAGGAACACCCCGCCCACGCCGTCCTCGCGGCCATCGGCGCGGCCCCGCGCACCGGCCTGGCGGAGGCGGCGGGCCTGGAGATCGCCGACCGCGCACACGGCGGCGGCATCGTCGTCGACGAGCGGCTGCGCACCTCCGACCCCGACATCTACGCGGCCGGCGACGTCGTCTCCTTCCCGCACGCCCTGTTCGACACGCGGCTGCGCGTCGAGCACTGGGCCAACGCGCTGAACGGCGGCCCGGCGGCGGCGCGCGCGATGCTCGGCCAGGACGTGACGTACGACCGCCTGCCCTATTTCTTCACCGACCAGTACGACCTCGGGATGGAGTACTCCGGCTGGGCGCCCGCGGGGGCGTACGACCAAGTGGTGATCCGGGGGGACACGGGTAAGCGGGAGTTCATCGCGTTCTGGGTGAAGGAGCGCCGGGTGCTCGCCGGGATGAACGTGAACGTGTGGGACGTCACAGAGCCCATCCAGCAGCTGATCCGGACCAAGGCTCGGGTGAACACGGAGGCGCTCGCGGACCCACACGTTCCGCTGGACGGCCTGGCGTCCTGACCGATCACCGCTGTCACTACGCCCGCGTGCTGCGATTCCCGGGGGGGACGACCCCCGGACCCCCGGCCGCGGGTCGGTCAGCTCGCCCAGGGGTGTCAGTTCCGCCCCGTAGAATCACCTCGTGGCAGGACGGATCAACGACGAGGACGTGAAGGCGGTACGGGACGCGGTCCCGATCGACGCCGTGGTGTCCGAGTACCTCCAGCTGCGCGGCGCGGGCGGCGGCAACCTCAAGGGCCTGTGCCCGTTCCACGACGAGAAGTCGCCGTCCTTCCAGGTCAGCCCGAGCAAGGGGCTCTTCCACTGCTTCGGCTGCCAGGAGGGCGGCGACACCATCACGTTCGTGATGAAGGTCGACCACCTCTCCTTCTCGGAGGCGGTCGAGCGCCTCGCCGCCCAGGCCGGCATCACCCTGCGCTACGAGGAGGGCGGCTACAACCCCGCCCACCAGCGCGGCGAACGCATCCGCCTGGTCGAGGCCCACAAGATCGCCGCCGAGTGGTACGTGGAACAGCTCGCCGCCGGCCCGGAGGCCGACACCGGCCGCAAGTTCCTCGCCGAGCGCGGCTTCGACCAGGCCGCCGCGGAGCACTTCTCCGTCGGCTACAGCCCCCAGGGCTGGGACCACCTCACCCGCTACCTCCGCGGCAAGGGCTTCACCGACAAGGAGCTCCTCCTCTCCGGCCTCTCCCAGGAGGGCCGCCGCGGCCCCATCGACCGTTTCCGCGGCCGTCTGATGTGGCCGATCCGCGACATCGGCGGCGAGGTCGTCGGCTTCGGCGCCCGCAAGCTGTACGAGGCGGACAACGGCCCGAAGTACCTCAACACCCCCGAGACCGCGATCTACAAGAAGTCCCAGGTCCTCTACGGCATCGACCTGGCGAAGAAGGAGATCGCCAAGTCCAGCCGCGCGGTCGTCGTCGAGGGCTACACCGATGTCATGGCCTGCCACCTCGCCGGCGTCCCCACCGCGATCGCGACCTGTGGCACGGCCTTCGGCGGCGACCACATCAAGATCCTCCGCCGACTGCTGATGGACAACGGCAGCGCCCGGGTCATCTTCACCTTCGACGGTGACGCGGCCGGCCAGAAGGCGGCCCTGCGCGCCTTCGAGGACGACCAGAAATTCGCCGCCGAGACGTACATCGCGATCGCGCCGGACAACATGGACCCCTGCGAACTGCGTCTCGCCAAGGGTGACGAGGCAGTCGCGGACCTGGTCGAACCACGTACGCCCCTCTTCGAGTTCGCCCTGCGCCAGATCGTCGGGCGCTACGACCTGGACACCCCCGCGGGCCGCGCCGCCGCCCTCGACGAGGCGGCCCCGGTCGTCGCCCGCATCAAGAACAGCGGCGCGCAACACGAGGTCGCCGTGCAACTCGCCGGCATGCTCGGCATCCTCGACACGCAGTTCGTGGTCAAGCGGGTCGCCCAGCTGGCCCGCTGGGCCCGCGACCGAGGCGGCAAGGGACCGGCAGGGCCGGCCCAGCACCAGCCCCCGCAGTACGCCGCGCCCAGGCCCACCGCGGCCGGCCCGGCCCTCAACCTCCGCAACCCCGTCTACGCCACCGAGCGCGAGCTGCTCAAACTCGCGCTCCAGCGCCCGGAGTTGGTCTCCCCGGCGTTCGACGCGTACGGCGTCGACGAGTTCACCGCGCCCCCCTACGCGGCCGTACGGCAGGCCGTCCTGGACGCGGGCGGCGCGGAGTACGGCACGCAGGACCCGCAGGAGTACCTGGTCCGCGTCCGCGAGGCGGCGCCGGACGACGCGGTCCGCGCGATGGTGACGGAACTGGCCGTCGAGGCGATCATGCGCAAGACGGTGGACGAGAACTACGCGGGCGACCAGCTCGTCACAGTCCGCCGCCGTGCCGTCGAACGCCGCGTCCGCGACGTCCAGAGCACCCTGGCCCGCCTGGGCACCCAAGGCGATCCCGCCCAACTGGCCGCCGTACAGAACGAGTTGTGGGTCCTCCAGCAGTACGACCAGGCGCTGCGGGTGCAGGGCGCGGCCGCGCTGTAGGCCCCTGGGGCGCGAGGTCTTGGAGCCTCCCGCAGAACCGGCACGCACCTGTGTCCGTGCACGGGACCGGCACCCCGCGTCTCGTACAAGAAAGCGGACACCGGCGGAACGTCCCAGATCAGGCCCCCCACGGGCACCCCGGTTTCCCACCGCAGTAACCGCGCGGTCACGGACCGGACTCAAAAAGTCACCGCACGCCCCTCGTGGCGGCGATGTGTCGTACTCCACACTGGGTTCGGTGCCTGAGTCCTCGGAGCGCGGCCGATCCGTCCCCCACGGGTCCCACACCCCCGCGGTTCCGCTCATCGCGTACGGGACGGACAGCGGCGAGGCCGCCGACTCCGCCCCCCAAGCAGCGCTGCCGCACACCTCAGCAGCGATCATCCTGGAGGTCGCCCCCGTGCAGACCCAGACCCTCACCCAGACCGACAGCGGTACGGACGGTGCGGAACCGGAGGCCGACGTTCTCGTCGCCGTGCCCCCGCGGGACCATGTCGCGCGCCACCCCGAGGCGGAGCCGGAAGGCCCGGCCGAGCCGGAAGAACCGCCCCCCGGCGCGGCCGAGACCGTCGAGGTCCCCGAGCCCGCCCGCGGCCGCGCCGACACCAGTGGTCCGTCCTCGGACCTGTTCCGCCAGTACCTGCGGGAGATCGGCCGCGTCCCGCTGCTCACCGCGGCCGAGGAGGTCGAACTCGCCCGCCGCGTCGAGGCCGGCCTGTTCGCCGAGGAGAAGCTCGGCAACACCCCTGATCTGGACAGCCAGTTGGCCCTCGACCTGGACCGCCTTGTAGTCATGGGCCGGATGGCCAAGCGCCGCCTCATCGAGGCGAACCTCCGGCTCGTCGTCTCCGTCGCCAAGCGGTACGTGGGCCGCGGCCTGACCATGCTCGACCTCGTCCAGGAGGGAAACCTGGGCCTCATCCGGGCCGTCGAGAAGTTCGACTACGCCCGCGGCTACAAGTTCTCCACCTACGCCACCTGGTGGATCCGCCAGGCCATGTCCCGGGCCCTCGCCGACCAGGCCCGCACCATCCGAGTCCCGGTCCACGTCGTCGAGTTGATCAACCGGGTCGTCCGCGTCCAGCGCCGCATGCTGCAGGAACGCGGCTACGAACCGACCCCGGAACAGGTCGCGTCCCACCTCGACCTGCCGCCCGAGCGCGTCACCGAGGTGCTCCGCCTCGCCCAGGAGCCGGTCTCCCTGCACGCCCCGGTCGGCGAGGAGGACGACGTGGCCCTCGGCGACCTGATCGAGGACGGCGACGCGGCCTCGCCCGTGGAGTCGGCGGCGTTCCTGTTGCTCAGGGAACACCTGGAGGCGGTGCTGTCGACCCTCGGCGAACGGGAGCGGAAGGTCGTACAACTCCGGTACGGCCTGGTGGACGGTCGTCCGCGCACGTTGGAGGAGATAGGCCGTATCTTCGGCGTGACGCGGGAGCGCATCCGGCAGATCGAGTCGAAGACTCTCAACAAGCTGCGGGACCACGCGTTCGCGGACCAGCTGAGGGGTTACCTCGACTGACGAGGCTGCGGGCAGTCGTGCCGCTGGGGCGGCACCCGTCCCACAGAGAGCGGCACCCGCCGGCGCGGGCGAGTGAACCCACCCGCCGGCGCCGGCCCGGTGCACCCCTCAGTCCACCTCGGCGACCGCCTGAGCGAACTGCGCCTTGTACAGCCGCGCATACGCCCCGTCGGCCCCGAGCAGGTCGGCATGGGCGCCCTGCTCGACGATCGATCCGTTCTCCATGACGAGGATCGTGTCGGCGTCGCGGATCGTCGACAGCCGGTGCGCGATCACGAAGGACGTGCGCCCGTGCGCGAGCTTGGCCATCGCCTTCTGGATCAGCACCTCGGTACGGGTGTCGACCGAGCTGGTCGCCTCGTCGAGCACCAGGATCACCGGGTCGGACAGGAACGCCCGCGCGATGGTGATCAGCTGCTTCTCGCCGGCGCTGACGCCCGTGCCCTCGTCGTCGATCACGGTGTCGTAGCCGTCGGGGAGAGTGCGCACGAACCGGTCCACGTGGGCCGCTCGCGCCGCCTCCTCGATCTCCCCACGGGTGACCTCCCGCGAGGCGCCGTACGCGATGTTCTCCGCGATCGTGCCGCCGAACAGCCAGGTGTCCTGGAGCACCATGCCGATTCCGGCGCGCAGTTCGTCGCGGGACATCTTCGCTATGTCCACGCCGTCGAGGGTGATGCGCCCGCCGGAGACGTCGTAGAACCGCATGAGCAGGTTCACGAGGGTCGTCTTGCCGGCCCCCGTCGGGCCGACGATCGCGACCGTGTGCCCGGGTTCGGCAGCCAGCGAGAGGTCCTCGATGAGCGGCTTCTCGGGGTCGTAGCTGAACGACACGTGCTCCAGCGCGACCCGCCCGCGCGGTTCCTCCGGACGTACGCCCGGCACGGGGTCCGGCTGCTGCTCCTCCGCGTCGAGGAGTTCGAAGATCCGCTCGGCAGAGGCGACACCGGACTGCACCAGATTGGCCATCGACGCGACCTGCGTCAGCGGCATCGAGAACTGCCGCGAGTACTGGATGAAGGCCTGCACGTCACCGATGGACAGCGAGCCGGACGCGACCCGCAGCCCGCCGACGACAGCCACCAGCACGTAGTTGATGTTCGACACGAACATCATCAGCGGCTGCATGACCCCGCTGTTGAACTGCGCCCTGAACCCGGCCTCGTACAGCGCCTCGTTCTGCTCGGCGAACTGCCCGGCCGACTCCTCCTGCCGCCCGAACACCTTTACCAGCGTGTGCCCGGTGTACATCTCCTCGATGTGCGCGTTGAGCTTGCCCGTCGTGCGCCACTGCTGCACGAAGTGCGGCTGCGACCGCTTGCCCACACGCGTCGCGACGACCGCCGACAGCGGCACGGTGACCAGCGCCACCAGCGCCAGCAGCCACGACACCCAGAACATCATCGCGAGCACACCGATGATGGTGAGCAGCGAGTTGATGAGCTGGCCCATCGACTGCTGGAGCGTCTGGCCGATGTTGTCGATGTCGTTCGTCGCCCGGCTGAGCACCTCACCGCGCTGCCGCTTGTCGAAGTACGACAGCGGCAGCCGCGACAGCTTCGCCTGCACGTCCTCCCGCATCCGGTACATCGTCCGGTTGACGGCCCGGTTCACCAGACGCGTCGCCACCGCCATCAGCAGGCCGGCGGCGAGGAAGGTACAGAGCGCGATCATGAGCACGCCGCCGACCGCAGCGAAGTCGATGCCCTCGCCCGGAGTGAAGTCCGTGCTCCTGAGCATGTCGGCGACCGCACCGTCGCCCTGCTCCCGCATGGACCGGAGGACCTGCTCCTTCGTGGCCTCGGACGGCATCCCGCGCCCGACGATGCCCGCGAAGACAAGGTCGGTCGCCTCGCCGAGGATCTTCGGCCCGATCACGTTGAGGGCCACGCTGATGACCACACAGAACAGCAGCGCGCAGATGGTGACACGCTCCGGCTTGAACCGGGCGATCAGGCGCCTGCCCGACCCCTTGAAGTCCATCGAGCGCTGATCGGGGCCGCCCCCGGCCATCATCCGCCCCATCGGCCCGGCCATCAGGCAGCCTCCGCTTCCGTCAGCTGGGAGAGCACGATCTCCCGATAGGTCTCGTTGTCCGCCATGAGCTCGTCGTGCCTGCCCGCGCCGACGACCCGGCCCTCGTCGAGGACCACGATCCGGTCGGCGTCGCGGATGGTCGCCACGCGCTGGGCGACGATCACGACGGTCGCCTCGGCGGTCTCACGGGCGAGCGCCGCGCGCAGGGCCGCGTCGGTGGCGTAGTCGAGGGCGGAGAAGGAGTCGTCGAAGAGGTAGATCTCCGGGCGCTGCACCAGCGTTCGGGCGATGGCCAGGCGCTGGCGCTGGCCGCCCGACACGTTGGTTCCGCCCTGCGCGACGGGCGAGTCGAGCCCGTTCTCCAGCCGCTCCACGAAGTCCTTGGCCTGCGCCACCTCCAGCGCGTGCCACAGTTCCTCGTCGGTGGCGTCCGGATTGCCGTAGCGCAGGTTCGTGGCGACCGTGCCTGCGAACAGGTACGGCTTCTGCGGTACCAGCCCGACCGTCCTGGCCAGCAGCTTCGGGTCGATGGTGGACACGTCCACCCCGTCGACCAGCACCTCGCCGTCGGTCGCGTCGAACAGCCTCGGCACCATGCCCAGCAGGGTGGACTTGCCACTGCCGGTCGAGCCGATGACGGCCGTGGTCTCGCCGGGCCGGGCCACCAGGTCGATGGCCTTCAGCACCGGCTCCTCGGCACCCGGGTAGCGGAACCCGGCCCCGCGGATCTCCAGATGGCCGTGGCGGCGCAGCTCCCGCACCGGACCGGCCGGCGGCACCACGCTCGACGAGGTGCCGAGGACCTCCTGGATGCGCTCGGCGCACACCTCCGCGCGCGGCACCATCATGAACATGAAGGTGGCCATCATCACGGACATCACGATCTGCATGAGGTAGGCGAGGAACGCGGTCAGGTCACCGATCTGCATCCCGCCGCTGTCGATGCGGTGTGCGCCGAACCAGACCACGGCGATCGACGACAGGTTCACCACCGTCATCACGATCGGGAACATCAGCGCCAGCAGGTTCCCGGTGCCGAGCGCCACCTCGGTCAGGTCCGTGTTGGCCTTCCGGAACCGGTCCTTCTCGTAGTCGTCCCGGACGAAGGCGCGGATGACACGGTTGCCGGTGATCTGCTCGCGCAGCACCCGGTTGACCGTGTCCAGTCGTTCCTGCATGGCCCGGAACAGCGGGCGCAGCCGGCGCACGATGAGCGTCACGGAGATGCCGAGCACCGGCACCACGGCGACCAGCACCGCGGACAGCGGCACGTCCAGGCCGAGAGCCAGGATGATGCCGCCCACGCACATGATCGGCGCGGACACCACCAGGGTGAACGTCATCAGGGCCAGCATCTGGACCTGCTGGACGTCGTTCGTGGTGCGGGTGATCAGTGAGGGCGCGCCGAAGTGGCCGACCTCGCGCGCCGAGAAGGACTGCACCCGGTCGAAGACGGCGGCCCGGACGTCCCGGCCCAGTGCCGCCGCGGTCCGGGCGCCGTAGAACACGGCACCGATGTTGCACACGACCTGTGCCAGCGAGATGCCGATCATCAGGGCGCCGAACGAGAGGATGTAGCCGGTGTCGCCGTTCACGACACCGTTGTCGATGATCTTCGCGTTGAGTGTGGGCAGGTAGAGGGTGGCGCAGGTCTGCAGGAATTGCAGCAGCACCAGCAGGGCGATGGGTTTCTTGTAGGGCCTCAGGTAGGTCCGCAGAAGTCGTATGAGCACGCTACGTCTCTCGGAGTCGCCGGTAGGAGCGGATGGTTGCCCCTGGCCCCTATCGTCGGACACCCCACCCGCGTTACCACAACTGATTTTGCCGACAGCAGTGCTCCCTACGGCCTACCCGTTCGGCCTCACGGTCCCGACGGCGGCGATACGGATGCGGCCTAGGGGCGGAACGCCCCGGGATGGGTCTGCTCCCGCACCGACACGAACTGCTGGCGCACCGCCTGCCCCACGGCGAGATCCTCGCCTGGTTCCAGCACCTGCGCGACCGCGCCCTGCCAGGCCGGCGGGGTACGCGGGTCGAGGGTGCCCTGCGACACGCCGAGCGCCCAGGCGGCCTGCCGGGCGGCACCGATCGCCGCGTAGTCGGCGGGCTGCGGTACCACGACCTGCGCCCCGAACAGCGCCGGCGCCGCGGACTGCACGGCGGGCAGCTCGGCGGCCGCGCCGAGGAGGAAGATCCGCCGCACCTCGACACCCCGGCCGCGCAGCACGTCGAGCGCGTCCGCGAGCCCGCACAGCATGCCCTCGAACGCGGCCCGCGCCAGATGCTCCGGCTTCATCGACTCCCGCCGCAGGCCCGCCAGCGTCCCGGCGGTGTGCGGCAGACTCGGCGTCCGCTCACCCTCCAGATAGGGCAGGAGGACGAGGCCGTGAGAGCCCGGCGTCGACTTCATCGCCAGCTCGGACAGGCTTTCCAGATCGGGCCGCCCGAGCAGTTCGGCGGTCCCGCGCAGGGTCCGTACGGCGTTCAGCGTGGTGACGACCGGCAGGTGCATGCCCGTGGCGTCCGCCAGGGAGGTGATCATCCCGGTCTGGTCGACGAGCGCCTCGGGGTGCACGGCCATCACGGACCCGGAGGCGCCCAGCGACACGACCGCGTCCCCGAGACCGAGCCCGAGCCCGAAGGCCGCGGCCATCGTCTCGCCGGTCCCGGCGGAGATCAGCAGCCCCTCCGGGGTCGTACCGGCCGCGTCGGAGGGACCGATCACCTCGGGCAGCATGGCATGGTGACCGAGCGCCAGCTCGACGAGGTCGGGCCGGTAGCCGCCGGTGGCGGGCGACCAGTAACCGGTCCCGGAGGCCCCGCCGCGGTCCGTGGTCCTCCTGACGGGCCGGCCGAGCAGCTGCCACACCAGCCAGTCGTGCGCCTGCAGGAGGACGGCGGTGCGCGCGGCCGCGTCGGGTTCGCTCTTGGCGAGCCAGCGCAGCTTCGTCACCGGCAGCGCCGCCTGCGGAACGCAGCCAACGGCCTGCGCCCAGGCCTCGCGCCCGCCGAGCGCGTCGATCAGATCGGCGGCCGCGACCTGCGCCCGCCGGTCCCCGCCGACCATCGCCGGCCGCACCGTGTTGCCCTGCGAGTCGAGCGGCACGACGGCGTTCTGCTGCGCGGAGACGCCGATGGCCTGCACGCTTTCGAGGAGCCCGCCGCCGGCCGCTTCACCGAGGGACAGCAGCCAGGCCTGCGGATCGACGTCGGCAGGCCTGCCGCCGCCCTCGGTGCCCTCCGTCGGATGCGGCGCATATCCCTGCCGGAGCACGGCTCCGGTGTCCCCGTCGCAGACGACGATACGAGTGAAATCGGGCGAACTGTCCAACCCGGCGACTATCCCCATGCTCAAAATTCTGCCGCACGAAGCGAGGTGAACGCGCCGGGTCGGCACGCCGTAGTGAGGCAGCGCGAAAGATGGCGCGAAGAACGGCGCGAAGAACGGCCTCGAAGGACGGCCCTACGGGCGGCGCGAAGGACAGCCCGCAGGGGGCGCGAAGGGGGGTGAAGGGGGGTGAAGGCTACGTGTTGCTGGTACCCCAGTCGTCCCCGCCGCTGCCGTTCGTGTTGCGCTCACGCAGGGTGCGCACGCGCTGGGCGACCGAGTCGGGCACGCGGTCGCCGACCTTGTCGCTCACCGCGTGGTACGCCTTGCCCGCGAACTGGCGGCCCTGCTGCGCCGCCGTCTCCGCGGTGTTGCGGACGGCGGGGTTCTGCGCGACCTGACGAGCGGACTTCATCAGCTGCTCGTACCGCTCGCGTCCGGCCTTCGTGCCCAGCACGTAGCCCAGAGCGAGTCCGGCGACGAACGTGAGGCGGTAGCGCATGGCGGCCACCCTTCCCTTGCGTAGGCCTTCGGTGCGGTATCGGTGCCGGGGGGAACCGATTGGCGGAGCACCCCCCTGCTTGCGCTAATGTATGTGTCGCAGCGAGCGCCCGCCCCCTGGCGAATACCCAGGTAGGTACGTTCGATGCAACGAGGCATTCCTCCGTAGCTCAATTGGCAGAGCAGCCGGCTGTTAACCGGCAGGTTACTGGTTCGAGTCCAGTCGGGGGAGCTCGGTCCTCCGTAGCTCAATTGGCAGAGCAGCCGGCTGTTAACCGGCAGGTTACTGGTTCGAGTCCAGTCGGGGGAGCATGCTGAACGAGGACCCCGCAGGGGTCCTTTTTCATGTCAGCGGGAACCACTGCGCCGCAGGTGGAGTCCTCCAGGGCAGGCGAAGTCGACCATCCGAAGCAGGAGATCGTATGAGCGGCTATGCTGCGGCAGACGGCGCGCACACATGTACGCGACACGCCGCTATGGGGCGGTAGCTCAGCCGGTTAGAGCAGCGGACTCATAATCCGTCGGCCGTGGGTTCGAGTCCCACCCGCCCCACCATTCACTACGCGAGCAGAACCGTTTCTACCTGCGGAAACGTAAGAACGGGGGTCACCACTCCAAGGTGGTGACCCCCGTTCATTCGTTCAGACCAAGATCCAGGGGACACACAGGGGACACGGGACCGGTTCGGGGGACACAGGAGCTGTCATGCCGCCTTCCGGCGCCCCTTCGAAGCCCGGCTCCCGGTCCGGGACGCGGCGGGCGGCAGGCCCGTCGGCAGCGCCCAACTGTCCGGGCCCAGGGACTCGGAGCGGGCGATCGTGAAGCGTGTGAGCGAGAAGTCGGCTTGCTGCTCCTCCGGGTAGCGGTCGTTGAAGTTCTCCACCCTGACCAGCTCCAGATCGTTCGCGGTGCAGTGATCGCGTATCCACCTCACGGCCGCGTTGGCGGCGTCGCCTTGGCCCCGGCCGGTCAGGGTGATCATGCCGAGGAGGTCGGAGTCCGGCTGCCGCTGTGCCCCAACGGCCCAGGTCTCGCCTGACTGCCGTGCGCCGTGGGCGAAGAAGACGGCGACGTCGGCCTGCCAGGCCGCCTCGGGGATCTCCAGCGGGGTGCGCACCTCGTAGGCGATGTCGCGGGGAACGACGGACATCACAGACTCGGCTTCAGCCCGCATCATCTCGGGCAGGACGCTGGTGTACGTGTCGGAGGTGATCTGGCGCGAGGAGTGGCCCAGCTTCTCCTGGACCACCTTGATGTCGTTCTTGGCGAGCAGGGACAGGGTGGCGGCGAGGTGGCGAAGATCGTGGAGGCGGACCGGCGGTAGGCCGGAGAGTTCCACGAGGCGTGTGAAGCGTCGGGATATCCAGTCCGGGTGCAGCTCCTCGCCGTTCTCGTGCGTCCACACCCGGCCGCTCTCGACGTAGGCGTCGCCCCACTGCTGGCGCATCCGGTCCTGCTTCGCGCGGAAGCTGACGAGGCTGTCGCCGGACTCCAGGCTCAGCGAGAGGGTGCGGACGCTGTCGGCCTTGGGTGCTTCGCCGTACAGCTTGTAGGCGACTTCGACGATCTGCTGGGAGATCCGCAGCCAGAGGGCATCGGTGCTGACCTCTGTCCAGGGCAGCGCGGCCATCTCGCCGCGGCGGGGGCCGAGAAAGATGAAGCTGTGCCACAGCTCGTAGAGCCAGTCGTCCTTGGCGAAGTCGAGGAACTGGCCGGTGAGCTCCGGCGTCCAGACCATGACGGGGCCGGGCTTCTCGCCGGTGCGCTTCCAGTGCTCGACGCGCTCAGGCGTCCAGACCAGCGGCTTGGGCCGGGTGACTGGCGGCAGCTCTACGAGCTGGGCCCAGTTCCTGGTGAACGCCTGCTCGCGCTTGATCCCCCAGGAGAGAGCTGAGCTGAGGGTGTCGTTGATGCGGTGCATGGTGGCGGCGGAGGTGATCTTCCGCAGCCCCTTCTTGCCCTCGCGGAGCGCCGCGTTCGCATCGAGGAAGGCACCGCGGGTGACGCGGCGCTCCTCCCTCTTGGCATAGCCCGCCGTCCTCACCCAGGCTTGGTGGGCGTCGTCACGGTCCTTCTGGAGCTGATCGACGCGCAGGCGGTGAAGGATTCGCTCGGCGTTCTCCTTCTCGATCGCGTCGTACATCTTGTCGAGGTGGCGGACCTTGAGGTCCCGTCGCTTGATGTGGCCGAGGTGAGGGAGCAGGTAGTTGTTGATGTGCTCCTCATAGCCGTGGCGGGTGGTGCGAGCCAGTGACTTCTTCGCCTTGATCCACCGGGCGAAGAAGTCTCCGCACTTCTCGTCGGACAGCACGTCGGTGCCGGCGGACGCGGCGTCGTAGAGCTCCTTCGCCTTCTTCTTGGCATCGTCCAGCCTGGTGAAGCCGCCTCGGCGGACCCGTGCACGCTTGCCGCCCTCGCCAGGCTCGGCCTCGAAGTAGAAGTACCAAGTGCCGTGGCCCTTCCCGAGCTTGGGGCATGACAGCCCGATGTCTCCGATCTTCGGGGTGCCGTCGTCGTTGAAGACCGGGTCGCCTTCCTTGTCCTTGAGTGGCCCCTTGCACTGGCACCGCCGGTAGTAGCTCGGCTCGAACATCCGACCCCCTGGTCTGTCGATTGGCTCGCCAGTCATCGGTGTGCGTACGTTTCAGTACGTGTCTGGCGTGATCTCTTTCGATCTTGCTGGGGCTGTCGGACACTGCTGTAAAGTCGTTTTCCAGTTGGCGCGGGGGAGACAGGCGACCAACGACATGACTGCTCACGAAGCAGGCGGAAGCGGAGCCATGGGGCTGGAGGAGCTGCTAGCTCTTCCAGCCACGGTCAATGTGACGACAGCTGGACGTGCACTGGGCATTGGCCGAGACAAGGCGTACGAGTTGATCAGGGCGGGCACGTTCCCCGTCCGGACGCTGCCCTTGGGCGGGACAGTCCGCGTTCCGACAGCCGAACTGTGGCGTGTGCTCGGTGTCGAGCCTCGTGCGGAGGTGAGTCCATGATCGTCAGACACAGAGGGATCTGAGGTGTGCGTTGGTTTGTCATTACTGTTACCTATCTCGCTGCTAAATTGGGAGACGTTGTGGGGGTCGGGTAGAGGGGTCGAAAATGCCGAGACTCTACGGTTTTGAAGACATGGCGTACCGACGCGTACGCGAGGCGGAGGCGGAGGGCATCCGGGCCGCCGCCTCGCGGCGGCTTGCCCAGCAGAGCTTCGACGCGATCACGGCGTGGATGAGTGAGGAGGGCTACCGCACCACTCGGGGGGGCCAGTTCAAGCCGGATGTACTGGCCGGCGTGCTCTATCACCCGGCGATTGCCGGTCTGATGGAGGACGAGAACGGCGAGTTGGTCGACAGCGGCGGCCCTCGGATCATCCCCGTCGAAGACTTCATGGCGATCCGCGCCATGAGACAGGTCAAGGACCCGGACAAGCAGCGCGGAGATCAGCAGGAGTACCTGCTCTCCGGGCCCATCAGTGTGTGCGGCCTGTGTGCCCACACGCTCGGGGCGTCGCCGTCGAACGCTGGAGCCCGCGGGCACCGCTGCCCGCCCAGCACGGCGCAGCACCCGGGCGGCTGCGGCAAGGTCCGCATCAACGCGGACCTGTACGAGAAGTACGTGGCCGAGCAGGTTCTGGGCGAGCTGGCCAAGCCGGAGGTCGCGGAGCTGATCGAGGCTGCGCGGGATGAACTGCTTGCCCAGGCGAAGGATCTGGACCGGGAAGCGGCGGCGGCGCGCCGACGGCAGAAGAAGCTGGGTGCGGACTACGCCGCGGGGTCGGGGATGTCGCTGGCCGCCTTCAAGGTGGCCGACAAGGAGCTGACGAACCTTGCCCGGGAGAAGTCGACGCAGGCCCGGTTCCTGAAGCAGGTCAAGCACGTGCCCGTTGGGTCCGTGCCGGATCTGGTGCGCTGGTGGAAGCATGCGCCGTTGAAGGCCAAGAGGGGGCTGGTCGTCCTTCTCCTGGAGCAGATTGCGGTGTACCCGGCCGCGTCCAGAGGCTCGCGCACGGTGGATGCGGACCGGGTCGGCTTCACCTGGCGGCAGTGGGGTGCCGCTGAGCAAGAGCCGCGCTCTGCCTAGACGCTGATGCCGTGACGCAGTTCGTCGGAACGGCGGCTGTTGCTGAGCACGGCCATCGAGAGCCCGCCAGTGATACCCCCGATGGACAGCCCCGCCAGCGTGGGGCTGATTACGTTGTCAAGCGCCAGCGGCCATGCATGGCCGCTTTCGACTGAGAGGACGTAGCCGCCCCGGCTCAGGGCGTAGAAGACGCCCAGCGTCGCGCCGGCAGCGGCCACGGCCAGCCCGGTGCCTGCCGAGCGGCCCTGCCGCCAGACCCCGTGAGCGAGCCTCGCCGCACGCGCCGCCACCTCGATCCCTGCGGCAGCGAAGAAGCCCAGGTACGTCAGCAGGTAGGTACGGACAGCGTCAACCTGCGCGTACGAAGTGGACAGGTCCAGGTCGAGCCGCGCCGGATCGGTGCGGCGGTACTGCCAGATCAGCAAGCTGGACACCGCCACGACCATAGCGATGCGGCACGCGATGCTGACGGCGTGGGGTAGGCCCTCGTACTCCCAGTCGATAACCATGACTTGAAGGCTCGCGCAGAAGATGATCGCGGAGATGTCCGAGACGAGCGAGGACAGCTCGGTCATCGTGGCGCCGTCCACGATCTCTGCTACGAACGGGATCGCCAGCAGGGAACCGACGAAGCTGCTCACCAGGGCGAGGACGTGCGCGCTGCGCGATACGCGGAACGCGTCGCTACCGCGTCTCTGGCGCCAGAGACTCCGGCTGAGGGCTATCGCCGTACCGAGCAGGGTGAGCACCGAGCACAGGCCGAAGATCGGGCCGTCCACGTCAGTGTCCTTCCAGGTAATCCGCTGCCCGCTCAGCGGCGTCGTCCAAGCTCCGGCGGCGTGGACGTCCCTCGCGGGGCTGGTCAACGCCGGGAGGGGGTGGGGGGATCGCCGGGACATCTTCAGACAGTCCCTCACGACGACGAATCTCCTGGAGCCTGGTGCTGATTTCAAGAATGTCCTGCACCTCAAGGCCCTGCATTAAACGCAGGACTTCGCGCGCTTCGGGCCGTGTCGCGTAGACCGTGAGCGCGGCGAGATCGTCCCACTCGGCTCCGCGCAGCAGGAAGGCGGCCGGCACGCCAAGGGCACGGGCCAAGGAGTCGATGGTCGACGCCCGCGGGTTGCCGCTCTTCCCGTTGACGAGGCTGGCCACCTGGCCGTGGGAAACCGTGGAACTGGGCCCGGCGGCGGTGGAGTTGGCGATGTCCCGCGCACTGGGAGTGAAGCCGTCGGAGTCGCGCCGCAGCCTGAACAGGGTGAGCAGCTTCGCCTGCAGGCTCAGGGGCCTGCCGGCGTCGTGGGTGTCTGCCATGACCGTCTTCTCTGGCTGTGTCGTATGCTCGCGACTGTGTGACCCATGAGTAACTACTACGGGCGTAGACCACACTACCTCGCAGGTGGCGAGGGTTATAGGGTTTGTTGCACAGTTTCTCGGCGGAGCGTCAACCGGTGAGCGGGCACCGGCATGCTCCCCTGTGCCTGCCTCGCGGTAGGTGCCCCGAGGAGTCCTATTGGGCGGGCGAGGCGGCGTTGCGCGCCGTGCACGGGAGGAGCCGCATGTCCATGCCGGAGACGGAGATTGATGAACGGCAGATCGCTGCGACAGCGAAGGAGCCGCCGCGGGCCTTGTGGGGCGCGCCAGACGCGGCGGCGCGAGAAGACGCGCGCAGAACGGTGGAGACGATGGCGCTTCTGCATGAGTCGAAACGGGGCGCAGGGGATGACGGGGGTGAATCCTGACAGCCTCGAGGGCTGCCCCCTCGCAGAGATAGATGACATTTTTGATTGGCTGATGTACGTTCTGACGTGCCGAGCGGGTGCAGCAGCCGCAGGTTTCACGCTCGGCAGCGTCGCGTGAGCGGCGTTCTTCCTACTCCTCGCCGGGTGGCCGACCCCCCGCGCCCCGCCCGGCGAGGAGTCGGCCGCCAGGTGCGGCCGTCGGGGTGCGTGACGGGATCAGCCCGCCGTGACCACTGGTCGCGGCGGGCTCTCTCGTACCCGCTGCGCCCGTGCGGGGAATTCAAAAGAATGCACCCCGAATTCCCTTTCTGAATTCCCTTGAATTAAAAGAGTTCGTCACTTGCTTTGGCGGTATTTGCCATTAAGATATAAGTGTAAGAACAAAGGGAAACACTTACAGGAATTCACGGAAGGCGCGGGAAAATGACTGACACCAACAAGGTCGAATTCATCAACGTCAAGATCAGCGAGGTCGCCCCCAACCCGGAGCAGCCCCGGAAGTTCTTCTCCGAGGAGGCGCACGAGGAGCTGACCGGCAGCATCAAGGAGAACGGCCTCCTCCAGCCGGTGGTCGTGCGGCCCGTCGAGGGTGGCAAGGTCCCGTACATGCTGATCGCGGGCGAGCGGCGCTGGAGGGCCTGCCAGGCGGCCGGCCTGGAGGTCATCCCCGCCAAGCTCGTTGAGGGGGCTTCCGAGGAGAAGGCGTACGTCCTCAGCATCGCGGAGAACGTGAACCGCGCGGACATGACCATCATGGAAGAGGCCGGTGCGTACGCCGACCTCAAGGCCGCTGGATGGACCCCGGCCAAGATTGCCAAGCAGTTCGGCAAGACGGAGACCCACATCACCTGGCGGCTGGGCCTGCTCACCCTGCGCCCCGAGGTGGCCCAGATGGTCGACGAGGGGAAGATCAAGAACAACCTCGCCTGGCACATCGCCCAGCTCAACCCGGCCAACCAGATGGTGGCCGCCATGCGGTACGTGCGCGGCGACTTCGACAGCGAGGCCGAGGCTCAGCACTTCGCCAACGGCCTCAAGATGATGGAGCAGCAGACCTCCCTCACCAACGAGCAGGCGCCCACGGCGGAGGAGACGGAGAAGCGCAAGGCGGCCAAGGCCAAGGCGAAGGACGGCCTCGGCAAGGCGGAAGAGGTCCTGATTCCGCTGCTGGAGGACCTGGCAGAGAAGAAGCCCGAGGACCTGGCCGTCATCCTCGGCGACGACCTCGCCCGCCACCTGCGGGTCGTCACCCGCCTGCACGCCAAGGTCCAGATGGTGAAGAACATGCTGAGCAAGGCTCAGGGCATCCAGCGGGCCATGGAGGCGGAGTTCAACAAGGCCGCCGTTGAGGTCAAGCAGGAGGCGGCAGCGAAGAAGATGGACGAGGAGGTCAAGCCCGAGGCGGCCGAGAAGCCCGCTGAGCCGAAGGTCACGGACAAGAGCGAGGCCAAGCCGGCAGCCAAGCCGCGGCCCACGGCCAAGAAGGCGCCCGCGAAGCCCGCCACCCCGAAGCCTGCGGCGCGCGCGGCGGCCACCAAGGCCCCGGCGCGGCGGACGCCCGCCAAGAAGGCCGAACCGACCCAGTAGAGCGGATGGGGCGCGGCGGTAGCCGCGCCCCATCCCCCTGGTGCAAGAGCGGGCGTGGCCTGGAATCCGGGCCGCGCCCGCTGCGTGCCGAGTGTCGGAATTACGGAATTCAGGGAAATCAATTCCGGGTGAATATGTACCCGGCCCGGCAATTCCAATAAGATATAAGTACAGGAAAGGGAATCCTCAAAAGATTGGAATCGGGAAAATGACGGAAAGCGTGAAACTGGATTCGGTCGGTCTGCACCAGGTCAGGTCGGAGTACGTGGACTGGGGGAGCAAGTCGGCCCACCCGGCGATCCGCGACGTTGCGGCGTACCTGTCCTTCCTCCTCTCGGAGTCACGCGAGCTGGTGCCCGGCCCGACCTCGGAAGTGTTCGTCGAGCTGGAGGAGGTCACGGCCTCCCAGTTCTCCAACGAGACCAACAGGGTCCTCCGCCTTACGGCTGACCTTGAGGGCGGGCGCACGGAATTCGACATCGTCATCCAGCTCGCGGCCCCGACATCCTTCACCTCCCCGTACAAGCAGGAGGGCTAGGTCGGATCGGAGGGGGTGCGGGAGTCCGCACCCCCCTGCGTCTTGAGTGAAATTCCTTGAATTCAATTTCGGTGAACCTTGCTTTGGCGGTATTTGCCATTAAGATATAAGTGTAAACAAGGACGGAAAGGGAAGGGTTGGTAATGGAAGAATTCAAGAAGGGGGAGCGAGTGGAACTCGTCCGCACCGCCGATGAGTACACGGAGCTGCGGCCGGGTGATCAGGGCGAGGTCAAGCGGTGGGACGCGCGCCTGGGGCACCTGGATATCAACTGGGACAGCGGCTCCAGGCTCACGATCATCCCGGAGCTCGGCGACGAGGTTCGGCACCTCTGACGGCCCAGGCCGGGGGTGCAGGGGGGCGCCTCCCTGCACCCCCGGTGCCGCTCAGGTCCACCAGGGCCCGAGCGGGCGGCACCGAAGGAATCCGGGCTCGCCGGCGGCGGCGTCGCAGCGCGCCCGGTCGCTGAGCAGCACGAAAGGAACAGCCGAGTGCTAACCCTGTTCACCAACCGCTTTCAGGCATTCCAGCCCCCGCAAGGGGTGCCTGTGCGGATCACCCTGGGCGGTGTCCGCTTCAAGCTCCCCTACTCCCTCACCCACTCGGTGCGGGAGCTCGCGCCGCGTCGCGACTACCTCAATGCGTCCCAGCCCGAGTTCGCGAAGGCGTACCGGGCCGACCTGGACCAGCTCGGTCCCGATCGGGTTGCGGCGCTGCTTCAGCAGATTGCGCGGGCTGAAGGGGATCACCGCCTGGTGCTGCTCTGCTTCGAGGACCTGACCAGGCCGGGGCTGTGGTGTCACCGCGGGGTGTTCGCCTCCTGGTGGAAGGAGCGCACGGGGGATGAAGTGCGGGAGCTGTCCCCGAAGGAGGATGACCACTATCGGCAGGGCACCTTGATGTGAGCGTCGGAGCCGCTCCCCAAAGATAGGTGACATGATTTCAAGGGGCTCTGCGCTCCTTGTGTTAGGTTCCAGCGCAGCGCCCGGCCCGGCATCCCGTCGAGGTCGGGCGTTGTCGTTTCCAGGAGGAGAGATGTTCCAGGGCACCATCCCGGCCCCTATGCGCTCGATCGTGCGTGAGACAGCCAGCCTGTGGCCGCGCGGCCCGGTGTACGTCCCGTGCTGCGGGAACTTCACCATCGAACGGTCGCTGGCTGGCCTGGGCTTCGGCCTCCACTCCTCCGACGTGTCCATCTACACCAGCGCGGTGGGCCGGTGGCTCACCAGGCAGCCGGTCGGCATCCAGCTCCGCGAAGAGAGCGCGGGCGAACTCGGCTGGCTCGCGGACTCCTTGGACGACGGTGTCGGCACCGTGGCCACGCTCATGCTCGGCACGCGGTTCCTCGCCAGCGTCGGGCGCGAAGGGCTGTGGCACGAACGGGTGGTGCGCTCCTACCGAGAGCAGTGGAAGGCCAAGCACGCCGAGACCGTAGAGCGGTTGTCCGGCTCGGACGTCGAATTGGCCTCGTACGAGGTGGAGGACGTGCGCTCCTGGCTCCAGAAGATCCCTGGCGACGCTCCCGTGTGCTCCTTCCCTCCCTTCTACGGCGGCGGCTACGAGAAGCTGTACGAGCCTTTGGACGCCCACTTCACCTGGGACGCGCCCCAGTACGAGCCGCTGTCCGACGACGACGTGGTCAGCGTGCTCGGCGCGATCACCGACCGGCCGTACTGGCTGACGGCCTCGAACCACAGCGTGCCCGAGCTGCACCGGTATCTGCGTGGCGTGATCAAGGCGACGCCGCGCGCCGCTCCCTTCTACGTGTACGCCAGCGAGGCCCGGACGCGGATCGTCGCCCCGCGTCAGCCGATCGACCCGGTGAAGATCCCGCGCCTGCGCGAGGGCGAGGAGTTGGTCGGACCGCTCACGCTCTCGCTGCTCAAGCCCGGCCAGTTCAACGCGCTGCGCTCCCGGTACCTCAACCCGAGGATCGCTCCGGGCGCGGCGAACCTGGCGGTCGCAGTGAGGGACGGCGGCGGTCGGCTGCTGGGCGTCTTCGCGATGGCTCCGAGCACGTTCACCCCGGACGAGGCGTACGTGCTCTCGGACTTCGCAGTCGCGCCGACCGACTATCCGCGCTTGTCGAAGCTGATCGTGCTGGCGGCCACGAGCGCCGAGACACAGCTGCTGTGCCAGCGGTCGTTCTCGCGGCGCATCCGGCGCGTGGCGACAACGGCGTTCAGCAACAACCCGGTGTCGATGAAGTACCGCGGGCTGCTGCGCCTGAACAAGCGCAGCCCGTCGAACGAGGACGGCTGGAAGTTCCAGCTCCAGTACCAGGGGGCGATGGGCCAGCACTCGCTGGCCGAGGCCCTTCAGATGTGGGCGAAGCGGTGGGGCGCCCCGACGACGAAGACGGGAGTCTGATCATGGAGGAGTCCACTCGCCTCGCCCCGCCGCAGATGGTGCAGGGTGACCCGCGCACGCTGACCCTGCTCGACCACAACGCGAGGTTCCTGCCGCACGAGCAGTTCCGGCAGCTCGTGGCGAACATCGAGCGGGACGGGCACCTGACCTCGACGCCGCTGGTGTGGAACGACCGTGAAGGCGGGCGGTTGGTCGTCCTGTCCGGCAACCACCGCACGCTCGCTGCGGTCGAGGCCGGCCTGTCCACGATCTGGTGGATGCAGATAGACGAGCCGCTGCCCCGGCAGCGCCAGATCGCGCTTCAACTTTCGCACAACGCCATCGCGGGGCAGGACGATCCGGCGATCCTCAAGGAGCTGTACGACGAGCTGGAGTCGGTGGAGTGGCGGCAGTACACGGGCCTGGACGACAAGGCCCTTGACCTGCTGGAGAAGGTAGACGTGGCCTCCCTGGGCGAGGCGAACCTCGACTTCGCCAGCGTGCAGTTCATGTTCCTGCCCGCCGAGCTGGAGAGCGCAGAGGCGGCGTTCGACGCGGCCCGCTCCACGGCGACGGCGGACCAGCGGTGGGTGGCCGGATTGGAGCAGTACGAGCCGGTACTCGACGCGCTGGAGACCTCCCGGGCCGCGTACAAGATCGGCAATTCCGCGACGGCGCTCGGCGTGATCCTCGCGGTGTTCGAGAGGCATCTGTCGGAGTTGGCCGAGGGCTGGTTCGACAGAGCTACCGGGGAGCCGACCCGGGCGGGGACGGCGCCGCTGGAGACGGTGTTCGGCGTGCGGGATCTGCCGGTGGAGACAGCGGCCGTCGTACGGGCGGCGATCGACCGGATGGTGCAGGACGGCACTGTGTCGGCGGACGAGCCGTGGCGCGCGCTGGAAGTCCTGGCCGCACAGAGCAACTAGAGGCCGTCGGCCAGGAGGTGAGCGGTGGCTGAGGGCACCGTGGAGTCCTGGGAGCGGCAGAGCGGGGAGTCGGTCCAGGCGTTCGAGGGCTTCGCTGTGTACCGCGATCTCGGCCCGGTGCGGAGTGTCACGAAGGTGGCACGGGAGTTGGATAAATCCCGCACGCTGGTGGGCCGGTGGTCGCGGCAGTTCGCATGGGTGATGCGGGCGACGGCGTACGACAGGGAGCAGGACCGGCTGTTCCTCGCGGAGCAGGCGATGGCGCGGCGTGAAATCGCCCGCAGGCACGCGAAGTTGGCACAGGCGGTGCAGAGCAAGGCCGTCGCCCGGTTGCAGACGCTCGACCCGCGGGAGCTGTCGCCGTCGGAGCTGCTGCGGTACGTCCAGGTCGCGGCGGAGATCGAGCGGCGCGCCGTGGGCGAGGCACCGGTTGCCGGGGCGGTCGAGGACCGGGACCAGGGCGCGGACGTGGCGACGCTGTCGGACGAGGAGCGCCGGGCCCGGATGGACCAGCTGCGCCGGGAGTTGGAGCGGCGACTGTCGGAGGGCGAGCAGTGAGCCGGGGCCGGGCCAAGCGCGGCTTGGTCGAGGGATTCGCGGACCCGTCGGTGATGAGCGAGGAGCAGCTTCGGGCCGAGGTCGCGGCGCTGGTGCGGGCTGATGAGCTGTCGGCGCGGCGGTGGGCGTGCGAGGTCCCGGACTGCGACGGGCTGCCTCACGCGGGGTGGCTGCATCACCATGCCCGTGCGGCGCAGCGGCGGCCGTTGTGGCTGTGGACGGTGTGGATGCTGCTCACCGGCCGTGGCTGGGGGAAGTCGCGGACGGCGGCGGAGGCGGTACGGGATTGGGCGCGGACACCGGGGCAGCAGATCGCGGTGGTGGCGAAGAACGCGACGCTCGTGCGGGACATCTGCTTCGAGTCCCCGAAGTCTGGGCTGTTGTCGGTGTTCCCGCCGGAGGAGATCGCGAAGTACACCTCGTCGCTGGGCGAGACGACGCTGCGGCTGAAGAACGGCACGCTGATCCGTGGCTTCGGTGCGGAGACGCCGGACAACCTACGCGGCTGGGCGTTCGACAAGGCGTGGGCGGATGAGTACGCGGCCTGGTCGCGGCACACGGCGCAAGAGGTCTACGACATGCTGTGGTTCTGCCTGCGTGAGGCGGACACCCCGCAGGTCGTGATCTCCACGACGCCGAAGCCGCTCCCGCACGTCAAGAGGCTGGTGGAGCGTGGCCGGGCGCAGGAGAAGGCGCACCGGGAGGGTGGGGCTCCGCCTCGGGTGGTGCTGACCCGCGGGCACATGCGGGAGAACGACGCGAACCTGAGTATGGCGGCGCGGGAGGAACTGGAGGAGGAGTACGCCGGCACCAGGTTGGGTCGGCAGGAGCTGTCGGGCGAGCTACTCGAGGACGTGGAGGGCGCTCTGTGGCAGGGCTGGATGCTGGAGGTCGAGGGCTTTCGGTGGAGGCCCGAGCATCTGCCGGACCTTCAGCGGGTCGTGGTGGCTGTGGACCCGGCGACCAAGAGCCACGAGAACGCGGACATGACGGCGTTCACGGTGGCGGGGCGCGGCTTTCCGGTGGAGTCGATGTTCGGGGACGACCGGCCCCGCGGGTATCTGCTGCACGCGGAGCAGGACCGGTACACACCGACGGCGGCGATGAAGCGGGCCGCTGCGCTGTATCACGAGCATCGCGCGGACTGCGTGGTCATCGAGGCGAACAACGGCGGTGACTATCTGCCTGCGCTGCTGGAGCAAGTGGACCCGACGGTGAACTGGCGGATCGTTCATGCGACGCGAGGGAAGCGGGCGCGGGCTGCCCCGGCGGCCCAGCTGTACGAGCAGGCGCGGGTGCATCACGTCGGGGCGGCGCGGTTGTTCGCGGAGTTGGAGGAGCAGATGACGACGTTCGTGGGTCAGGGAGAGACGGAGGACTCGCCGGACCTGCTGGACTCAGCGGTGTGGGCGCTGTGGGATCTGTTCCTTGATCCGACGATGCCGCCACCGCGGAGTCCAGCAGATCATCGACTCGACAACCGACGCTGAGGAGCGTGGTGGTACACGGCGGACGGTGCACCCATCAGCTACTTCCTTGATGGTGGGCATTCCAGTACGCGCAGAGCTCCTGCCAGTGGAAACGAGCCCTGGTGAAGGAGGCCCATTTTGGGTTCGGGAGGTTATCGCCAAGGTCTTCGAGAGCGATTCGTACGGCGATGTCCACCCATCGGGGCGAGTACCAGTCACCGATGGCATCGCGCAGCTCGTTCTTGTTCTTTGGTACGGACTTCAGCCACGCGTCGGCAGCGTGTATCTGGGCTGCGGTGAGTGCGCGGCTGAGCAGGATGGGAACTACGTCACGGACGTAGGCTTCGCACTTCTTCTGGAAGTCCGTGGACAGTCCGATAGATGATTCTTGGTTGCGCCGTAGCTCGATGCGATGTTGGAGGGCTCCCGGCGTGTGGTAGCCGAAGCCGAGAGTTCGAGGAGCCGGAGAGTCGACTCCATCGTCGGGCTCTAGAGTCATGGTGATCTGCAGGTGCGGCGGCACGTTCGCCGGATCTTGCAAGCGGGACAGGGCTTGCTGCGCTTGTTCTTCAGTGAGTGGTCCGACTTTTTGCCACAAGGTGTCGGACGCTAGTGGGACCGAGGTGATCTCGGTCCAGTAGATGAATCGTCGCGTCAACAGGGCATGCACGGCGGCCAAGCGGTGTATGAACTCGTCTTCTGTGATTCCGAGGTAAGGAAAATCGTCGGTGAACCGACTCAGGTTCATCGTGCCCGTTTGGGCGTAGGCGCGATGGAGATCGCCTGCTAAAGACTGAAAACCGCGTCCCTTGGGGAGACGTAGAGCACACTCAAGCGATCCGATTCGGCTGTTGCACCTCTGGCACAACGCGCCGCGCACGACATCGGTCTCATGGTCATGGTCGATGGAGCGGGCAACGTGGCCACAGATCGCGCAGTTCGGATGCCAAGACCGGTACTTCTCCTTCTCCTTGTCGGACATCTGGCTGTAGAGCAGCTTCACGTGACGCTCCGTTCGCTGGCGCAGGCGGGCGAGGCACTGGGAGTTGAGCATCGTATGTGTGGGCACTGACACTCCCTGCTGGGTGTGGCCTGTGAGGTACTCGTAATGACCACCGGAGTCCTTGAGCGATACGGTTTCTCCGGCGCGGGGCCGACTACCGGAGGGCAAAGTGGGCCTGCGCCAACTCGTGATCGATGCGTGGTCGTGGCTGAACTACAAGCCAGTGATGGCGGATGCCGGCCGTCCGGGCAGTCGCGCGTTTCCGGAGCTGGCCAAGACGTGGGTGCCGCCGCACGAGTTGCGGCGCCTGGCCGCGTACAAGGTGTTGGCCAGCTACGACTCCAACCAGGCGGGGCAGCTCGCGGCGGCCGGTGGGGATGCGGGCGCGCTGGAGCGCCGGGAGCTGGGTGACGCGGCGAACCTGGTGGACACCGCGCTCGGCTACCTCCTCGGCTCGGAGCAGAAGGTCGCCGTCGAGGGGGCGGAGCACGCTGATGAGGCGACGTCGACGCCGGGTGCGGCGGAGGCCGCCGCGGTGCAGGACCGACTCAGGAAGTGGGCGGACAAGGAGCTGCTGACGTTCCGGGTCCAGCAGGCGGAGCGGGCGGCGGTGCTGCTCGGGGACAGCGTGTTGGCGCTGGCGTGGAACCCGGAGAAGCAGCGGCCGACGCTGCGCGCCTACGATCCGGGGTTCTTCTTCCCGCAGTGGGACGACGAGGACGATGACTTCCCCACGCGGGTGCATCTGGCGTGGGAGCTGCCAGCGGACGATGACGCCGGGCTGAAGGCCCGGGTGCGGCGGGTGACGTACGAGCTGGGGCCGATATCCGAGGGCGGCGAGGAGAGCACGGACGGCGGAGGTGCGTCGGGGCGCACGTATCCGTGGGAGCCGGGCCGCACATCCAACGTGACGTGCTACCTCACCGATGCGGAATGGCTGCTGGACGACCTGAAGAACGGGGAGACGCTGGACCGTCTGCCCATGGGAAAGGCGAGCTTCCGAGTAAGGCCGGACGGCACGGAGCTGAACCGGCTGGACTTGATGATCGACTTTGTTCCGGTGGTGCACATCGCGAACACGATCCCGGACGGTGGGGAGCACTGGGGCCGGTCGGTGCTCGCACGGGTTCTGCAGGCACTGGATGAGCTCGCAGCCACGGACTCGGACAGCTCAGCGGCGTCCGCGACGACGGGTACGCCGATCATCGGGCTTGCGGGTGCGCGGCTGCCGGTGGACCGTGCGACGGGCAGGCCGCAAGAGCTTGAGGTGAAGGCCGGTGCGGTGTGGCAACTCGGCGAGACGGGGCGGATGGATGCGCTGGACACGTCGCCGCAGCTGGCTGAGCTGAGGGCGCGGGTGGATCACCTGCTGGAGCGGATCGCGGCGAACTCGCGGGTGACGGCGGCCGGGCTGGGGACGCTGGACGCCACGGAGGTGCCGTCCGGGTACGCGCTTAAGTTGGCGTTGGGGCCGCTGGACGCCCTGATCGGGATGATGCGGCTCGCGCGGGAGCACAAGTACCGGCTGCTGTTCAAGATGGTGCAGCGGCTGTACCAGGCCGGGCGGGCGGCGGGCTGGACGGCCGGGGAGACGCTGCCGGCGCGGCTGGCGTGGGCGCCGCACACGCCGACCGACCGGGGCGCGGTGCTGGAGGAGGTCGTCAAGGCGTACGGGGCTGGGGTGTTGTCGCTGGAGACGGCGGTGATGATGCTGCTGGAGGCCGGTTATCCGATCAAGGATGCGTCGCAGGAGGTCGAGCGGATCCGGGCGAAGGCGGAGCAGGAGGCGGCCGTGCGGATGGCGGAGGCCGCCGCGCGGCGCGGTCCGGATGAGGACGGTGAGGACCAGGAGGAGAGCGACGAGCCGGGTTCGGCCGGTGGACGCGCGACGGCGGAGAAGGGCAGCGAGCGGGAGCCGGTGCCCGCGGGCCGGTGACCTGGATGGTGGGGACGGTCGGCCGTTTCCTGCTTGTGTCCGGGCGGGTGGCTACACTGATCGGCAGCGCGGGGGCGCGCTCTGGAGGAGATGCATGGTCCGGCCCCTGCCGCCTCGCCGTCCTGTCGGCTTCCGCCGTGACGGGCGGCCGATCTATCCGATTCTCGGTGCCTCTTCGGAGGATGAGACGAATGACCAGCTGGACGAGGGCGCCGACGCGGGTAGCTCAGATCAGCAGGTCACTGTGACCCAGGACCGTCTGGGGAAGTTGCTGACGCGGGAGAAGGCCCAGGGTGAACGGGCCGCGATCAAGCGCCTGTTGTCCTCGCTCGGGTTCGACACCCCGAAGGCTCTGTCCGAGTTCGTGTCCACGCAGCGGGAGGCCGAGCAGGCCGCGCTGTCGGAGGTGGAACGCCGCGAACAGGCGGCGCAGGAACGGGAGTTGCAGGCTGCGCGCCGGGAGGAGCTGGCCGCCGAGCGGGAGCGGG
Source organism: Streptomyces sp. NPDC040410 (assembly GCF_055595715.1). NCBI lineage: Bacteria > Bacillati > Actinomycetota > Actinomycetes > Kitasatosporales > Streptomycetaceae > Streptomyces > Streptomyces sp. NPDC040410. The sequence continues at coordinate 138,614 of NZ_JBVIVK010000005.1, read as the reverse complement.
CCGCGCTTCGCCGGGCCGCGCTGGTTGCGCTCGGCGCGGAGGGCGATGACCTGGTGGACGCGGAGCGTCTGCTGACCGTGGAGGACGAGGACGCCGACGAGGCGCACATCCAGTCGGCGGCCGAGGCCCTGCGCGCCAGGCGCCCCGAGCTGTTCGGGGAGATCCGCAAGGAAGTGCCGCCGGCGGCGCCTGGGGGCGCACCGGCCGGGCGCGGGCCCACGCGTACGAATCCGGTGTCGAAGCCGGGTTCGGCCGGACTGGAGATGGCCAAGCGGCGGGGGCTGATCCCCGAGTTCCGTGAGGCACCGGCCCAGTAGTCCGGGCTCAATTCTTGGGGACCACGCCCCTTCGACTTCGTGGACGACATCGCCTCCGTGGGCGGTGTGCGGATTCAGACCGCAGCGTCCATGGAGACACGCACATGAGCATCCAGCCCGTATCCAAGTCCGAGTACACGACCGCCAACCGCGAGTGGCTGGCGTCCCTGCACGGCACCGATTCCGTCGACACGATCACCCTCGACCTGAACCTGTTCTGCGAGGGCACGCACTACGTGTGCGGGGATGGGTGCGAGCCGTACGGCCGGGTGCTGTCTGGTGTACCGGTCGGCCGCGTCGCGGAGTCCGGCCTGTACGGGCCGTACGACCCGGAGGCGCACTGCGGCCGTCAGATCCTGCGCGGCTTTGTGATCGCGGAGGCGCCGTTCGCGCCGGGGCAGACGCGGGTTCCGGCCGCGCTGCTGTGGCACGGTGCGGTGCGCGCGTCGAAGGTGCCGGGCGGCATCGATGTGTCCGAGCTGGTGTGGCACCCGCGTGCCGCGCAGATCCGTTTCGTCTGAGCGGCGGTCTGAGCTGTGACGATTCAGGACTTGCTCAAGGACGTCTCGGTGATGGACCTGACGACGTTCGCCAGGGCCATCCCGTCCCCGAAGGACTTCCTTCTCACCCAGTCGATCTTCCCGAACGTGGAGATGCGGGAGGTGAAGTGGCGTACGAAGGACTCCGGCCGGTACGTCAACGTCGCGAAGTACCGCGCGTTCAACGCGAGCGTGCCGTTCGCGACGCGTGAGGCGTGGCAGACGTCCCGCGAGGGTGCGCTGCCCGCGCTGGGTCAGAAGCTCGTCGTCTCCGAACAGGAGCAGATCCTGCTGGAGGCGTCGCACGGTTCGGATCAGGACCGGCTGATCGAGCTGCTGTATGACGATGTGGAACGCCACGTCGAGGCGATCCGGTCCCGGCTGGAGCTGGCGGCCGGCGATGTCCTCGTGGACGGCCGGTTCACGCTGGAGCAGGAGAACGGCCTGACGCTGGAGGTGGACTGGAATGTGCCCGCCGAGAACATGCCGGTCGCGTCCCGACAGTGGTCGGACCCGGCCTCCGACCCGATCGCGGACGAGCTGCGGTGGATCCAGCACCTGGACGACATCGGCGCCCCGGAACCCGAGCTGGTGATCACCAGCCGCAAGGCGTTCAGCTACCTGGCGGCGAACAATGCCTACAGGGCGGCGTACTACGGCAGCGTGAACCCGTCGACCACGCCGACGGCGACGCTCACCCCGCAGCAGATCAACGTGGTGCGCGGAAACTACTCGCTGCCCCCGATCCAGTTCTACAAGGCCCAGGTGAGGGTCGACGGCAAGCCCCGGAAGGTGCTGCCGGAGGACCGGTGGATTCTGGTGCCGCCGGAGCGGGAGAAGTGGGCGCAAACCATGTACGGGGTGACGGCGGAGGGCCTGGTGCTGTCGCGCGGGTCGAACCCGGAGATCGTCCGGGAGGACGCTCCCGGCCTGATCATCACCCGCGGTGTGCAGGATGATCCGGTGCAGATCTGGACCAAGGGTGCCGGGGTCGCGATGCCAGTCATGCACACCCCGGACGCGCACATCGTGGCGAAGGTCCTGTGATGGCGGGCCGCGGGCGGCTGAAGGCCGCGGTGTACGTGCAGGACCCGACCACGAGGGAGGAACTGGTCCTGCTGCCGGGTGAATGTCCGGAACCGGAGGTGGCCGTCCTGATCACCAATCCGGACGCGTGGGACGTCCCGCCGGACGACTGCAAGGAGCAGGATGAGGTGGTCTCGGTGAAGGGGCCGGAGCCGACCGAGAACAAGGACGACGGCCAGGAGGACGACGCCGGCGCGAGCGGGACGAAGAAGCCGCAGACTCGGCGCTCCCGCTCGTCTGGGTCGTAGGATGATGCTCGTACGGCTCGTCACCAGCATCCCCCGTCTGGTGACGGGCCGTACCTCGTTCGATGGAGGGGCAGCCCCCTGTGGATGAATTTCAGAGATCGTGGCTGCTTGCGCAGCTCGGCCCGGACGCTGACCCGGCAGACTTGGAGCGTCGGTACTTCCGGTTGCGGTCGGTGCGCGCGGTTGCCCTCGAGGTGTTGGGCGAGCGGCGGGCCAAACTCCTCGCGGACCCGTTGAAGGTCACCGTCGACGGCGTGGTGACGATGGACCTCCAGGAGAACTTGCGGGGTATCGAGCGACAGATCGAGCAGGTGCGCCAAGCCCCCGCCCCGGGCGACCCAGGCGATGAGGACGATGCAGCGGAGCCGGTGATGGCGGTGACGTGGCTGACGCCCGCGCGCCAGTACCGGTAATGGCCCTTGAAGCACGAGTCGCATATCCGGGCTCGCCGAGCATGATTCTCCGCATGACGATTGCAGATTGTGCGAAGGTGAAACTCGGAGTCGTATTAACGGCGAGCTGGTGAGATGTGGATCATTAAATCTCACACATTGAGCAAAGCTCAAAATGATGTTGAGGAATACGGGTGACGATCGGGCGGAAAGAAAAGCGCGTTGCCGCGGAATTGTAATTCCGTGGCGCATTGGTATATACTCTGACCTGATTCGCTCCCATGTAAAACGCGTCCACGGTGCCCGAGGTTGAAAATGACAGATTCCCGCACAATCACGCCTCCTCTTCAGGGGAAGACGGCCGAGGTCTATGAGGGTGACGCCTATGACCTCATGGAGAAAATCCCAGCGGAATCTGTCGACCTGATCATTACTTCACCCCCTTACTGGGGGCTCCGCACCTATGGCCTCGACCACAACGAGGAAATCCTGCGTGAATGGGAAGCCGAGGGTGGAAGCAAGGAGGAAGCCCCGCCGTACGACTGGTACCGGCTGCATGGCGGTTGCCTGGGATTGGAACCACTTCCGGAGTGGTACGTGAGCCACCTGGTTGAGATCTTCCAGCGCAGTGCCCCGGCGTTGAAGCCGGGCGGTAGCTTGTGGATCAACATTGGGGACACGTACTTTGCCCGCTGGTCAAGCATTCGGATGGACGGCCGGCAGGGGCTTGGCGATAACCCGCGGTTGCGCCGGAAGACTCCCATGGGAGGCTTCCGACAGGAGAAGCAGATGCTGCTGATTCCGGCGCGGTTCGCTATCGCCATGCAGGACAAGCGGTGGATTCTCCGCAACGACCTGATCTGGGAGAAGCGGAACGTGCCGCCGCGTCCGGAGAAGGACCGGCTTCGACTGGCACATGAGCACTTCTTCCACTTCGTGAAGCGACCGAAGGAAGGGCGAGCGAAGTACTACTACGACATGTCTGCGGTGGAGGACGGGGCTCGGGACGTCGTTAGGGTGAATGCCGCGCCGGGTTCGGACGGTCATTCGGCAACTTTCCCTGTGAAGCTGATCGAGCCCCGAATCTTGAGCTCGTGCCCTCCTGATGGCCTTGTGTTGGACCCGTTCTGTGGCACGGGCAGGTCGCTTGCAGTGGCTGTCAAGAATGGCCGCCGCGGGATGGGATTTGAGATCACGTCGAATTTCTCGGCATCCGCGCGAGCGAACGCAACGAACCTGGACTTCGCCACCGAAGCTGCCGACGAGGCAGATCTTCCCTCGCAAAGGGATACCGACCCGCAGTCTCAGCTGTTCTAGTCGGAAACCCCTTGCCGGATCGGCGGCCGTCTGTGTGCCGTGCTACTTTCCGAGTCGTGGCGGACACGGGGCGGGCGGTCGATTCAAGGCCAAGAATGAGGCCACTAGATCGTGAACAGATCCTGCTGATTGGGCGGCGGCGTCCCTTTCTTCTTCCTGACTTTGGCTACGAAGTCGGAGCGAAGGGCGCCGCCCTCTCGGCTTGAGGTCATGGCTTCTAGATAGTTCGGCAGCGTGGTCCGTGTGGATTCAACTAGGTCGAGGCGGAGCTTGCCGTCCGAGTCCAAGTCGCCGCTGTACTCGAATCCGGCAAAAGTAATGTCCCAAGGTGCGCCGTCTTCGACCGGAGCAAAATTGATCCGCGAGCGAAGTTGTTCCAGGATGCTGTGCTGCATGACGACATACAGGGGTACGTCTATTTGCTTGAAGTATTCCCCCTTCACGGCCACCTGAGTCCCTAGGCGCTTGTAGACGTTTCCCGTGTTCACTCCATAGTCAACGGTGTCGCGGCGTCCCTTGCGTTCGGCCTCCGCAGTGAAATATGCGCGCCAGTTCGCGACGTCGTCTGCTTCCCATGCTTCCCAAGCTGGACCGACTCCACCGCCTCGCAGATCGATCGCCTGTGTTTCGATAGCGATGAGGCGAGTTCCGTCAGGGGCGGAAGGGTCATCGGAGAAGGCGACATAGTCGATGTTGAGTCTCGGCTTGCTCGTTGCCATGACTTCGGAAACTAGCGTTGCCTGATCGCTACCGAAGTAATCGGTCACGGCCCACTCGACGGGAGGGCCGTCCAAGCGATGATCGCAGACCGCGTAAGTCTTTTGCTGGCCATTGTTCCAATTGGCGGCATAGGTGACTGAGCAGTATCCAAAATGGTACTGACGGTACTTCTCGCATAGGCCGCCGGCGAAGGGGCACGCCTTCTCGCTCTGTGCCTTGGCGGCTTCAGGCGCCGCGCTGTTGTAGGGGAACCCAAACGCTTCGACGATGGGGAAGACAGTGCCCCGCCCGTTCTGACCGCTACTCTGCACCATCCCGACATCGTATCTGGGGTGGCATGAGTGTCTAACCTTCCTCCCCGTGCAGGGGAGTTGAGGACTGTCCCTATCGACCCCTGGCCCTGACGGCACGGGTCTCGTGCTGGCCATGCCAAGGGCATGGTGACTGAGGAGTTACCAGAGGTGACGGCCTTCGACGTGCCGCGGCGGCTGGGTAGGGTCGTGGTACACCGAGCTGGAGAGGTAGTTGCATGGCCAACGAGATTGTGATCGCGCAGACGACCATCGACGATGAGGACCAGGCGAAGACTCTGGCGCGGGGTGCGGTCGAGAGCAAGTTGGCAGCGGGCGTTCACATCGACGCGCCGATCACCGCCGTCTACTGGTGGAAGAACGAGGTCGAGACGGCGCGGGAGTGGCGTATCTCCTACATGACGACGACAGACCGTCTCCAGCAGTTGGAGGCGTGGCTGTCCGAGAAGCACCCGTACGACGTCCCCCAGTGGATCACGCTGCCTGTGACCGGCGGGTCGGAGGCGTACTTGTCGTGGGTCGTTGAGGAGACAACGCGGGGCTGACGAGCGACGTGCCGCGCGACGGCGTTCGTGTCCTGAGCTTGCCCGTGTACCGAACGAAGGTATCGGTTCAGGATGCGAACTGCCGCAAGTGATGGGCGAGTTCCCGCTCACTGTCGGGGAGCCACGTGGCGATTTTCGCGGCACGTTCCTTGCCCATCGTGTTGGGCTTGGCCTGTGATGCGGCCGTGAACTGGCGTGATACATAGACGCCTTGTTCGACGTCGCCTCCGCGTAGCAGGGCCGAGGCGAGGTCACCGAGCACGACGACGCCGCCACCCGGTAGTTCGTCCCCAAGGCGGTCGACCGCGGTGTCGGCCGTGGCGGTGAGTTCGGATCGCCCCAACTGCCCGTACACGGACAGGGCCAACGAATCCATCCGGTACGGCGTCACGAAGCGGACCCACGCCTGCTCGTTGGTGTGATCCGCGAAGTCGTAGGCGAAGCGTGCTCGATCAAGCGCACGCAGAGCCCCTGTCTCGTCGCCGACCGCGGCGGCTTCCTCCGCGTGCCTTCCGAGGACCCAGGCTGCGGCCGTGGCGTTGCCGTGGCCGCGCACATCCTTGGAGGCTTGGGACAGGAGTTCCAGCTTCCTCTTCGGCGTCGGAGCCCCATAGCTGGCGTAGGTGAGGGCCAAGGCTCTGAGGGGAGGATGCCCGGCTTTCGCCGCGCACTCAGTCGTGACGTCGTAGTAGGCGCCAGCCTTGTCGTTCTCGCCCAGGTCCCAGGCCACCCATCCGGCAAGGGCGGCGGTCTCCCCGGCGGCGATCGTGAGAGCCCGTTCGTGCTCGCCGGCATGAGGCAGGGCTGCGGTGATCGCGTCAAGGTGCGACTCAACGGTGCTCTGCAGGCGGCGGGCACTGAGATTGAGTTCCTGGACGTGCAGGTCAGCAGCTCGCGTGATGAGCGCGACCGCAGCGGGCTTGTCGATGCGGGAGCCCTTGCTGAGCGCGAAGGCGAGCCGCCCCCAGGGCTCGGCAGCCGCGCTTACGCCAATGGCGGCGCTGCCCAGCAGCTTGCGGCGCTTCACGTCGTCCTGGTCCTCCTCTTCACGGACGTTCCCCCTCCTCCGCCGGGCGCGGGCGGCCTTGGCCTCCCGCACTAGTTCTTCGAAGGGGACGCCGCAGGCCACCGCGATGTGGGCGAGTGTGTGGTTCGTAGGAACGTTCTCGAACTTCTCGTAGCGGCTGATTTCCCGGCGGGTCATGGTGTCCCGGCCGGAGACCGCGTTGATCGCGTCTGCCTGCTGCTCTTGCGTCCGGCCTGCGTCCTTCCGGAGCCGGAGGAGTAGTTCGGCGAACGGATCTGTCATGAGTGTGACCTCTGTCGTGGGCGGAATCCAATCATGGCCTCAATTCCCCCCGGGGTTTCCCCCCTTGACAGATTTTTCCCCCTCTGGGTTCCCCTGGTAGACGGCTTCGTAGCGCGGTGTGATGGGTGCATGACCAGGGTCCAAGAGGCGACCCCGCCGGGCGGGGGCACGGACAGAACTGCGGCGGTAGCACGCCGAGGGACGCCGCCCATATCCGGCGTGGACCCGAGATCGAGACGGGATTGGAGAACGCCGATGACCCCCACCACGGCCCTCGCCCCGGTCGCCTCAGCCCCAGATCACACCGCCGCGACTGGCTTCGAAGTTGACTTCCTTCCGGCCGAGTTCCGGGTCGGGCAGATGAGACGGATCACAGCAGCCCAACTGCGTCGCTGGCACCTGACCGCGCTAACCCACGACGCCGCGCTCGTCGTCTCCGAGCTGGTTACCAACGCCGTACGACACGCCGAGGGAACCCCGGTTGGACTGAGGATGTGGCGCGCCGCGCACGAACTTCGCATCGAAGTCACCGACGGATCGCCGACACCGGCGCGTCTGCGTTGCGCGGGCGAGGCAGACGAGAGTGGCCGTGGGCTGTTACTCGTCGCTGCCATCGCGAAGGAGTGGGGCACTAGTCCCGACGGGACCATGACGTGGTGCTCTCTCGCGATCCCCGAAGGGGGATCGTGATGGTTGCAGTGACGGCCGGCGTGGCCGCGCAGTTGCTGACCCGGCGAACCTCCAACGATCACGACACGCTGGGCATGCTCCTTTACTCTCTGCGCCGCTCCCTCGCCGGTGAGGCGATCGACGAGCAGCTGTACGACGACCTGGACGCTGTACTCGACGAGTACGCACAACCCGCCCCGCACGAGATCAGGGTCATCGCGGAGCGGTTCCGGAAGACAACCACCAAGATCGTAGAGGTCGTTCCGTACCTCGTGCGGCCGTACCCGGTCGGGGCGATGCGGCGACTGATCTACCTGAGCGCCGAGCATCCCCACCTCGATGACGCACTGGGCCACCTCCGACGGTTCGCCCTCACCATCCTCGCGATCCTCGACCTGATGGGAGAGAGCGCCTCATGAACGCCCTCCACTTCGGAGTCTCACCATGACCACGAACCCGCAGCGGCCTGACATCGCCCGCGATCTGATCGACCGTGCTGAGAGATCACGGGAGCACCACTCCAGGCTCGCCCGCGGCCTCTTGAGACGGGCCGAGATCGACATGGGACGCCACAACGAACACGTCAACGCCCAGGTGCTCCGGCGGATCGTCGGCGAACACGGATGGCCGGGCAGGAGCCTGGTCGGAGAGGAGGGGGCAAAGTCGGCGTGGCAGATCGCTCTCCACGCTGACCACCTCGCCGACTTCCAGCGTCTGACCCTGCGTCTCATGGCCACCGCTGTAGAACGGGGCGAGGCGACCATCCAGCAGTGGGCACACCTGCACGACCGGTGCAGCATCAACGCCGGCACGGCGCAAACCTACGGCACCCAGTACCGCAGCGGATCCGATGGTGTGGAACCCTTGCCAGTCCGAGAGCCCCAGCACCTTAACGCCCGCCGCGCGAGCGTCGGCCTGCCGCCATTCGCCACCGCTCACGAAGCCTTACGACGACGCCACACCCGCGAACCGGAATCCGGGTCGCCCGACGACACCGAGCACCGCGACGCGGCACTTCCCGTGAAGGCGGCGGCGTGAGGATCGCCACCAGGAGCTCTCAGCGCAAGCCTCTGCCGCGGGGCAGATCACCGCCGGTTGGGTGTTGGTCGAGAGCCGGGCCGACGCTTCCGGCTTCCCTCAGCCGTTGAAAACAGGCCAAGAGGATCGCTGCAGGTCGACGCGATCTTGTGGAGTCAACCCCGTTCGAAATAGCCTTCGTTGCCCTCAAGGGGCGCTTCGATGTTGACGAGTGCCCCTGCCGCGACCCGAGGAGGAAAGATCCGTGACTGTTCTCACGCGAGACCTTCAGGAGACACGCAGCACCACCGTCCGCCCTACAGCCCTGGCCGCTGCGCTGAGGGAAGTCGCAGCGAAGCGAGAGGGTGACCTGATCCGCTTCCGTACGTGCTGCGCGGATCCCCGCGCCAGCAAGTAGCGACGTGAGGTCAGGCTCCGCTGTGCGGGCCTGACCTCGCCTCCGCCCATGCTGCAGTGCCCCTTGCTGGAGGAACAACCTTGACGACCTTTTCACTACTCGATCGGCGAGGGGGAAAGCACTCCCTTATCGCCCAGCCTGGCGACACCGTCGCGACCGTGTTGCTGCGCAACCACATACCCCCGACATCGGTCCTCACCTACAGCGGCCAGGAACGCATCGTCGCCGACGACCACGTCATAGACCCTGAGCAGACGTACGAGGCCCGGCTGATCGAGGGCTATGACTTGGCCGGGATCCGCAGGCTCTTCGAGAGCCGGGACAGCAGCGCCGCATACATCCGGAGGCGTCTTTCGGTCGCTTCCGATGGAGCACTGGCAATGGAGCGAGCGCCGCTGGATCTTCCGTCCGCCGCCGCTCATGTCGACACGATGGTGCGGGAGACCATCAACGAGTTCAAGCTGATGAGGGACGGCGACCGCGTCGTTCTCGGCCTGTCTGGCGGGGTGGACAGTGGGTCTCTCTTGATGTTGCTCGCTGCTCACCGAGACGCAGCGGAACTGGCCGACGTCGAGATCGAAGCCGCGACCTTCCAGGACTTCGACAGTAAATGGTCGGAGACCTTCGACTTCGCCGCGGCTCTGGCTGCCAAGCACGGGGTGCGGCATCGTGTGCTCGAAGCGGGCATGGCTGAGGAGGTCTTTCACCTCAACCGGCCCATGGCGCAGATCCTCATGCTCTTGATGGAGACCGAGGACGCCCACTTCGCCATGTATGCCGACCACCACTCCACCCGCCGCGTCCTGGAGGTCTTCGCTGATCGTGTCGGGGCCCGGAAGATCGCGCTCGGGCTGCACACCACCGACTTGCTCGCCGGGATGATGAACGCCCACACCACCGGCTTCACCATGGGGCAAATCCCTTCCCGCACAGTCGGTCCGTACGAGTACATCCTCCCTCTGGCGTTCACTCCGAAGCGGGAGTTGCACCTGTACTACACGCACCACACCGGCCACGCCCCGAAGCAGACCACGCCCAATCAGTGGGAATTCAACCCCACTGACCGGAACTTCTACTACTACCTCGCCGACCAGCTCCAATGGTCCTGGCCGGGTATCGAGACGTGGATGTTCACCGCCCACGCCCAGCATGCCGCTGCCCATCCCGCGGTCTTCAAGGAGTGCGAGAACTGCGGGGCCTCCGTGAGCCTGCAGACCATGGCCGATGCGCCGTGGGCGGGCGTGTGTGACGTGTGCGCGCTGCTCGACAAGCACGGCTGGATCCGCCACTAAATCGGGAGGGTGACCTTGAGCAGTAACCAGGAAAAGACATCCAGGCGCAGGCTTCCGCTGATCACCGACCACGACTTGGCCCCCCTGAAGGCCGCCGGCGTCGTAGACGGCCACCAAGCGTTCCCCGTCGGCGACCACGAGACACTGTTCTCCAACGAGGAGCTGATCACCCCGCTCCAGCCCTACCCCGGGGCTGTACTGCCGCGCATAGCAGGCCGCACCGCGTACCCGATTCCAGACCGGCCCGGCGAGTACGGAACCTACACAGACTTCCGTAAAGCACCCAAATACATGGCGCAGTGGGTTCACTGGAAGAACCGCGCGAACATGGTTCTCGAAGGCCGCTACCACGAGCTTCCCCCCGCGCACTTCGAGGGCATCTTCACCCTGGTCTGCAACTTCATGTGCCCGCACTGCACCCGCCGCGTCACCCGCACCAAATGGGTCGAAGACGGCACCTGGGAGCACAACACCGAAGTCGAGAAGAAGAACACGATGCACCCCGCCGGCCTCAGGCGGGTCATCGACCAGCTCGCGCTGCACCGCACCGACGACCAGATGGGCATCGTGTGGGGAGGCGGAGACCCGACCGCCAATCCCTACACCTACGACGGGATGATGTACGCCCGGAACCTGGGCATTACCTCCAGCTTCCTCACCAACGGCACCTTCCTCGAGGTAGACCGCTGCCTTGACGCCGACCCGACGCTGATCAGGATCAGCCTCAACTGCGGAACCGAAGAAACGTATCGCAAGTTCCATGGCTATCCCCGCGGATGGGACTACTTCGACCGGGTCAAAGCCAACATGCGCGATCTAGCTCGCCGCAAGCTCGAACGCGGCGCCCGGACTCTGGTCGGCATCTCTCTGATCACCGACGAGCGCAACATGGACGACACAGTCGCCGCCGCGAAGGAGATCCGCGCCGTCGTCGAGGAAGCCGGCCCCGGCATCGACTACGTCATCGCCCGCCCCGTCATGAACTACGAGCACTTCGACGACGATTGGGCTCGCGTCAAGGACGGCACCAAGGAGCGCGCCCGCGACTTGGTCAGCGATGGCGGCGAGGCGTGGAACATCATCAACGACCTCGGCATCCCCCTCGTCCTCATCAAGGACTCTTACGAAACCCCACCGGCCGCCGAAACGTACGAAGGTACGGACTGCCTGGCCTACGGGATGTACGGCGAACTGCGCCACAACGGCGATGTCCAACTGTGCTCCGACTCGTACGGCAACCCCGAGTACACCGTCGGGAACCTCTTCGAGAACACACTCGAAGAAATCTGGAGCTCCGACCGGCGTCGCGAGGTCCTGGACAAGGTCAACGCCAAGAAGTGCTTCCAGACGGCGTGCCCGCACAACTCCCGAGGCCACCACCACAACCGGGTCTTCCATCAGATCGAAAAACTCCGGCAGGCCGGGGAGATCGACCGGGTCCGCCGCTGGATGGACGACCTCAGGGAAGTCACGTACCCCCTCGGACACTCCTTCTTCGTCTGACCCCCGGGCCTGCCCAGCCGCCCACCGGAGGCCCAACCATCATGAACACCACTGGAAGCACGCGCACGCGCACGCGCTGGCCACTGCCCGACCAGGTCGCCACATGGGGCGACCTGGAAGCCTTCCGCGCCTCCCGCGTGGAAAGCGGGCAGTGGGTCTTCTGGGAGGACCGAGCCGACCTGGTCCTCCAAGCCCGCTACGACGACGTCAAACCCCTCCACATCGAACTGTCCCCCACCTACCTGTGCAACTTCGCCTGTCCCTGGTGCAGTTGCCGTAGCGCACGGGAGGACTGGTCAGACGACGATGTCTTCAACCACCCCCGCGCTACCCCCATGACAGTCATGCGGAAGGACAAACTCGACCACGTTCTCACTCACCTCGCCGAAGACCAGGTCGGCATCATGTGGGTCGGCGGTGAACCGACCATGAATCCGCTGATGTACCCCGCCGCTCTCCGCGCCGCCGAACTCGGCCTCCAGCAATGCCTGTTCACCAACGGCAGCCTCCTCCAGCCCAAGCGTATTGCGACCTTGTTCGACGCCCGCTTGGCATTCATCAGGCTCAGCCTCAACGCCGTAACCCCTAAAGTCCACGAGGCCCACCACGACTACGACCCCCGCCGCGGATATTCCAAGCGGGTCATGGACAACCTGCGCGCTCTGGCTGAGACAGGCGCACGCCGACAGGGATCAACCAAGGTCGGGGTGTCGGTGGTCGTCGATGAACGCAACCTCGACGACCTTGAAGCCACAGCCGAGCACCTATGCCGCCTCGCCGAGGAATACGGGCACGGTGCCGTCTCCTATGCGATCTTCCGCCCTGCATTCCCTTTGAACACGGCGCAGATCGACATGCGCCCGGACACCGTCGACCGCTTCCTCAACGCAGTCGGTCCGGACTCTCTGTGGAACCGGCGGATGCGCGAGGTGGGCATCGACGTGGTAGTGCCCGAACAGTCGCTCTCAACCCAGAACGAGACGCCAGCGGACCTTCCCGTCCGCGACGACATGGGATGCCTCTCCGCTGGCTGGTTCGGAGAGATCACCCCGAACGCCGACATGGTTTTGTGCTCAGACCAGTACGGCAACCCCGACTACTTCATCGGGAACGTCGCCACCATCCCTCTCACGGCACTGTGGGCAGGCGAGGGGCGCCGCACAGCCCTCGAACACGCCCGACAGACCTCCTGCTACACCACCTCCTGCCCTCGCAATGGCCGCGGCTACTTCTTCAACCGCATATTCCGGCAGGTCGAGAACCTGCGCACGCAGGGACGCATCCACGAGGTGGCCGCATGGATGGAAGACCTCCGCGCCGTGCTGCCGCGCCCGACCCACAGCTTCTTCCTATGACCGTTGCCCACCCCCCTCTGCGGCGCCTGGGCGTGGGCGGCCCGGCGATACACCCCCTGGTGCTCGGGACTATGAACTTCGGCCCCCACACCCCCGAGCCCGCGGCGCACCGCATCCTCTGCGCAGCCGTAGACCTCGGCATCACCCTCATCGACACTGCCAACGTCTACGGATGGCGGCCCGGTGGAGGTTGGACCGAGGAGATCATCGGCCGCTGGCTGAAGCGCAACCCCCAGGCCCGCGATCAAGTCTTGATCGCCACCAAGGCATACAGGCCCGTGGACGACTGGCCAAACTCCGGCGGCCTGTCGGCTCTAAGCCTCCGCCGTGCCTGCGAACGCTCCCTGCGCAACCTCGGCGTCGACACGATCGACCTGTTCTTTCTCCACCATGTCGACCGGACCACACCCATCCACGAAACTCTCTGCGCCCTGGAAAGCCTCCGGACTCGCGGCCTCATACGCTCCTTCGGCTACTCCAACTTCGCCGGCTGGCACCTGGCGCAAGCCCAAGAGACCGCGCGAACCGCCGGCCTTCCCGGCGGCGTGGCCGAACAGTGCCTCTACAACCCCATGGTCCGCGCCGCCGAACTCGACGTGATCCCCGCCTGCACCGCATACGGCATGGGAACGCTGGCGTGGAGCCCCCTCAACCGCGGTCTCCTCGCCGGACTCACAGGAGCAGGACCCCGCAGGAACGACCCGCGTACTACCGCAACCCACAGGCGCCACGCGAGGGCACTGGAGAGCTTCTGGGACGCCTGCGCGCGTCTCGGCGTCCGGCCCACCCAGGCGGCCCTAGCGTGGGTGCTCAGGCGCGTAACCGGGGCCGTGATCGGTCCGCGCACCGAAGCCCAACTGCGAGACGCTGCCGCCGCTCTCGACCTCATCACCGGCGAAGAACTGTTCAAGACCCTGGACACTGAAATCGACAGCGCATTCCCGCCGCTGTGCCCGACGGAGCCGACTCGTGAACGAACCAACCATTGACGATCTTGTGCTGCTGCGCAGGATCCGGCGGGCAATCCATCGCCACCCTGAAACCGCGCACCGAGAGCATCGCACCGCCGCCTACGTCGAACGTCTCCTCACACGGCTCGGGCTTGCGCCCTTCCGCCCGGCCCCCACCAGCGTCGCCGTGCGCATCGGACCACCCACAGCCGACCTCGTGATCGGCTTTCGCGCGGACCTCGATGCCCTCCCCATCCCAGAAGAAACCAAGGCCCCATACCGCTCACGCATCCCTGGCGTCATGCACGCCTGCGGTCACGACGGACACGCCGCGGCCGTCCTGGCACTCGCCCGTCGGCTTGCCGCCGATCCACCCCGCTCCCACGCCCTACTCCTGGTCTTCCAGCAAGCCGAGGAATCCCACCCCTCGGGCGCACCCCTCGTACTGCAAGGGCTCCCGGCCGACATGCGTCCCCCCTTGTTCTTCGGGCTCCACCTTTGGCCCGAACTGCCGACCGGCGTGATCGGCCTGCGCTCCGGTCCGCTCCTGGCCTCGGTGGCAGGCATCACGATCCGCATCACCGGTAGCCAGGGCCGCTCCCATGGAACACAGGCCGAGGCCGGTGGCGTGGACGCTCTGAACGCCGGGGTACTTCTGTACGGCATGCTGCCCACCACGCCTGCGGGCCGGACACTGGACGAAGACCATCCGTATGCCCTCCACATCGGGAGGCTTGCCGGTGGCGCTCTCCCACACCGCGTGCCGGTCGAGTGTGAGATCCGCGGCACGCTGCGAGCCCTCTCGGAGAGCGCCGAATCCGAAGCCCTCGGCCAGATACAAGCACTGGCAGCGATGGCTGCGGCCCGGACGGGCGCCGCCATCGACGTGAAATTGGAGCAGGACATCCGGCCACCGCTGTGCAACACGGAGTCGGCCGTAGATCTGGTTGCCGAAGCCTGCCGGGCGACAGGAGCCACGTGGCGCCCCTACCCGCCCCAGCCGATCGGGGTCAGTGACGACTTCGGCTGGTATCTGAAAGGCGCCGACGGTGCCATGTTCCTCGCCGGATGCGGTACCGGCCCGTCGCCCGCCGATCTGCACACCTCGCGCTTCGACTTCGACGAACAGGCCCTCCTGCCCATCGTCGACGTCTTCACATGGCTAGCGCACAACCCGCGGAGGGGTAAGCGGTGACACTCCAGGCAAGCCAGCTGAGCCCCGCCCTGGTCGCGGTGGACGCGGATACGGTCGACGGCATCGAGCGCCTGTGGAGCACACTCGGACTCTCCGACACTGCCCTCAAAGACCCGCAAGGACAGAAAACATGGCGGCACCGGCTCTACGCCACGGTCGGCGAGCCGTGGGAACAGGTTGTGCGGCAAGTGCGTGAGGGCCTGGACACCGAGCCGCATGCGGCAGTCATCACCCCGCACCCGCCACGTCAGGCGTCAGTACCGCTGCTCGCCGCCCTGTCAGCCGCCCTGGGCTCCCTCGTCGTCCCCCAGATGATGGGGCAGATGCTGCATGTCCTACGCCGACACGCCCCGGACGGCGCCGATACCCGCTGGCATACCGACGGGGCAGGCTGGGCCCGGCAGAACGACTTCACATGCCTGCTCTGCATCAAGCCCGCACAGGAAGGAGGCGCCACCGAACTCCTCCCCTGGGCGGCACTGCGGTCCGTCCTCGCCCGAGATCCAGACCTCTGGCGCAGGCTATGGGAGACGGATGTTCCGTGGATCCTGGACGACGAAAGCGGCGCTGGTACGGCCTTCACGCCAATCGTCACTCCGGAGGGCTTGCGCTACCTGCGCGAGCACATCGAACCTGCCGCCACAGCATTCCCGCACCTCGCCCACGACCTCCACGACCTGGACGACCGCTTGCACCAAGCACTACGGTCCACCACCGGCCACCTCGCGCTACGCCTCACCGAGGGCCAGGTCCTGGTGTTCGACAACCGGCGCTCTCTGCACCGCCGCGGCCCGCTGCCCGAGGGGAATGCCGGAGAACGGACGCTGGTACGAACGCGCCTCACCGACCCCACCTGGAGCAGGAACCTAAACGACCTCGATTGACGCGGAAGGGCCCCGCCGGCGACCGACGGGGCCCTTCTCACATCTCCTGGGCGTCATCCCAGAGGCTCGAGGATCTTCTTCCCCATGTAGGGAACCAGCACCTCAGGAAGCTCCACCGTGCCATCGGGCCTTTGCCCATGCTCCAGCAGCGCCGCCCACACGCGGGGCGTGACAATCCCGGTTCCGTTCAGCGTGTGCACGGGCGCCGTCTTCCCGTCCGCCGTGCGGTAACGGATGTTCCCCCGACGGGCCTGGAAATCACTGAAGTGACCGACCGACGCGCACTCCAGCCACTTGCCGACACCAGGCGCGTAGACCTCAAGGTCAAAGATCCGCGCGGAGGAGAACGTCAGGTCACCCGTGCACAGGTCCAGGACCCGGTAGGGAAGCCCCAGCATGCGTAGCGGCTTCTCAGCATCAGCCAACAGCGCATCGAACTCCTCCTGGAACGTCTCAGGAGTGCAGATACGCACCAGCTCCACCTTGTGGAACTCGTGCACCCGCTGAAAGCCCCGCGTGTCCTTCCCAGCCGAACCAGCCTCGCGCCGGAAGCTCGCCGTGTGCGTCATGTAACGCTTCGGAAGATCCCCGGGCTCCAGGATCTCGTTCTGGTGCAGACCTGTGAGCGGAACCTCACCGGTGGGCACCAGCCACAGATCGTCCAGCGTGGTGTTGTACGCATCATCGGCGAACTTTGGCAGGTGGCCGGTTCCCTCCATGATCGGACCGCGCACTAGGTGAGGCACGACCGTCTCAAGGTAGGTGTCCCGATGGATGTCCAACCCGAACTGCACCAGAGCCCGCAACAGCCTCGCCCCGTCACCGTACAGGAGCGCAAACCCTGATCCGCTGAGCTTCGCCGCCCGCTCGGGGTCGAATACCTTCAGGTCAGCGGCGATATCCCAGTGCGGCCGGTACTCCTTCCCCTGGAACATCTCCACGGAAGGCCCTTCATGCCGCAGAACGACATTGCTGTCCTCCGTGCTCCCGACCGGAGCCTCCGGAGAGGGCAGGTTCGGCAGGCGCAGCATATGGTGGCGGAACTGCTCCTCCGCCTCCCGGTACTCGGCCTCCTGCTTGCTGATCTGCGCCTTCAGCTCCCCCAGGCGCTTCCGTTCCTCTTCTGCTGCGGGATCGCGCTGGGCGAGGAGCTTCCCGACCTCCTTGGAGCGCCGGTTCATCTCGGCCCGAAGGGTCTCCAGCTCAGAGAGTGCCGACCTGCGGTCCAGGAGGGCAGCATGAGCCTGGTGCACAGCCTCGGGAGACGTTCCCTTCGTCTCCAGAGCCGCTGCGACAGCTTCCACGTCGTGGAGCAACAGATTCGGGTCGATCATCCTGCACCTCTCGAAGGGGGTAATTGGCACCGGCCGCCCCGCATCGAGAGCAGCATGGTACGCCACAAAGACATCGTGTCACGGTAGGGGAATCCATGCGTCGCACAAAAACGGCACGATCAGGTCGATAAGCGGGTTGGTATGGGATATGGGTCACTGCCAGCCGCCTGCCAAGGATCCCGCCGCGTGACGGCAGCCGTGCGCGCCGGGTGCTGTCCGACAGCGCCGTTAGCGTCGGCTGAATGGATCACAACAACGATCAGTCGCACCGCCTGCGGATCACCGCCAAGGGGCCACAGGCCACCATCGAGATCGACGGCAAGCCGGTGGACCCGCGCGCCATCAAGGCGTACTCGGTCACCCATCTCGCGGGCGAACGGCCGGAGGTCCTGCTGCACGTCGCAGACCGCGGCGACACTCAGTGGTCCGGCATGGCCCGCGTCGCGGTCGCGGACCTCCCCGACCCAGGCCCCGCCGCGGCCGTGTTCCTTGAGGCGATCGATCCGGAGGCGCTGGAGCGCGCGGCGCTGGCCCGCCCAGATCTCGGGGCCGAGCCGAACTCGCTGACGAAGGCGATGCTCACCCAGCTCGGGGAGTGGGCCCGTGGCCTTTGACGTGGACGGTGCGCGCCGCGTTGTCGACCGCATCATGGATGACCAGCTGGAGGTATGGCGGGACAGCGCGGGCCGTACGGACGATGTGCTGGACGAGACCACGGGCAGGCTGGTGCAGCCCGCGCCGGATGAGGAGCTGGTCTGGGACGGGCTCGGCGCGGTGATGCCGATCAGCCGTCCCGCCATCACACAGCCGGTCGGGGGATCGGTCGCCGTCGAACCGCCGACCACCGACTACCAGGCCGTGCTGCCGGTCGGCGCTCCGGCGCTGCGTCGCGACGACGTGATCCGCGTTGCCGGATCCATCCGCCCCGAGGGCCCACGCGATCCGCAACTGGTCGGCCGCCGCTTCCGCGTCTCCGACGAAGCCGTGGGCACCTACAGCGTGGTGCGCATCGTCCGAGTCCAGGTGATCGACTGATGGCCGCAGCCAACCCGCACCCCAACGCCCACCCGGACGCCACTGCCTTCCGCGACCCGATCGCGCTGGCCGCCGCGCTGGCCCGGATGGGCCCGGCGACCCGCGCCCGCACCCGGACGATCACCCGGCACCACGCCATGCTGCTGCGGGTCCGCATCCAGCGGAACGCGAGCGGCAGGCCCGGCCCGAACGTGATCACCGGGCAGTACCGTGCATCGTGGGACGTACGGATGCGCACCGGTGGCGGCGAGGTCACCGCCGAGGTGTTCTCCGACGCACCGCAGGCCAGGCGGCTGGAGTACGGATTCGTGGGCGTGGACTCGATCGGACGGCACTACCGGCAGCCGCCGTTCCCGCACGTCGAGCCCGCGTTCCGGCAGACCGAATCGGCGTTCATCCAGGCCCTGGCGGACGGAGTCCTGCCGTGACCGCCCGGCTTCCCGTCACTCGGGCACTCGCTGCGCTGGTCGAGCACGCCACCGGCCGCCCATGCGGAACCGGTGAACTCCCGCGCGTGCAAGGGAAATCCGGCTGGGAACCCGCCGCCGCCCCGTACACGATCCTCGACTCGCTGCCCGCCGAGTTCAGCGGTCCACCCCTGTGGGACTGGCACGCGGACGCGGCCTGGTCCTACCAGGTCACCTCGGTCGGGGAACGGGGCGATCAGGTGGAGTGGCTGGCCGACCGCGTGCGCGCCGGCGTCGTCGGACGAAGCGACGGCCACTGGGCCCATGGCCTGTACATTCCTCAATTCCGTGTCATAGATAGGGAGTTGACCTACGACGCCGGAGGAGACCCCTCCGTGTCGGCGGCAGGCGCTATCGTGTCCTACGTGCAGCGGTTCACGATCACCGTGACCTCTGCGTGAAGAAACGTTTCTTCTGATCCTCACCGCGGAGGCCCGCGCGGACGCTAAGCCCCACCAGGCCAGGCGAACCCCCTTTGATCATCAAGGGGCAGGGCCTCGGCACGGGACGCTGCCCCAGAAGTGGGAGCGGACCTGTGTCCACGAGCACGAAGAAGACCACCCAGACCCGATTTCTGCGGCGCGGCATCTCCAAGATCCTCTGGGCGCCCGACCTGAACGACCCGAAGTACCCCAGTCGCCGGGAGATCACCAACGCCTTCGGCCTGACCGATGCCGTCTCGGACATCGAGGGTTGGGCCCTGGAGAACGACCCGATCGAGACCCCCGACATGGGCTCGACCTTCAACTCCTCGATCCCGGGCAACGACAAGGCGGAGAACTCCAGCCTGACGTTCTACGAGGACCGATTCTCCGACGCGATCGAGCAGCAGCTCCCCAAGGGCGCGAAGGGCTATGTGGTCCTCCTGCGCAAGGGCGACCTCCCGGGCAGCCGCAGCGTGGACGTGTTCCCCGTCCAGGTCGCCACCCGCGCCGCGACGTACAGCACCGGCAACGAGGCCGCGAAGTTCAAGGTCGACTTCACGATCACCGACGAGCCGTCGCTCGACCGCCCGGTGCCGAAGGCGCAGCCCCGCCCGCTGCCGGACGAGGACTGCGACGACGATCACGGACACCACGACCACGAGGGTGATCACGTCGATGTGACGGTGGTCAGTACCACCAAGACCAAGACCGAGGCGACGGTCCGCGAGCACGACACCGACGAGGGCTGATCGTGTCGCGCCCCGTACAGGCCAAGCGGCCGTCCCCCTCCACCACACCGGTGGAGGGGGCCTGGTCGGCCAAGATGGATCGCCTCCGCCGCCGAGCCCGGCCGCAGAACCGCCTGCGAGTCTGCGACGACAACGAGCTGCGCCAGCGGTACGACGAGGCCGAACAGGCGGCCCGCCGCGCCCGGTTCCTCGCGGAAGCCAGCCCGGGTGACGAGCTGGCCGCGCGCCAGGCCGTCGACGCCGACACAGCGTGCGGCCAGGCCCTTTCGGCGCTGGATGCCGCCTCGGAGTTCCTGACCTTCCGCGCACTGCCGCGCCCGGTGCTGGAGGAGCTGATCTCCGAGCACCCGCCCACCGAACAGCAGGTGGAGGAAGGGGCGATCTTCAACGCCGACACCTTCCCTGCCGCTCTGATCTCGGCAGCATCCGTGGACGGCATGAGCCGCGAGGAGGCCGAGGAGCTGCTGAACGGCTGGTCGGCGCCGGACGCAAACGCGCTGTGGGACGCGGCCTGGCAGATCCAGCAGGAGAGCCGGGTCGAGCTGGGAAAAGGCTGAGCCGTGACGCCGGCCTGCGCGCGGAGCTGGAGCTGTGCGAGCGGTTCCAGATCCCGCACTCGCAGTTCCTCGGCGGCGACGGCCGCTGGTCCGACCTAGACCGCGCGAAGGCCCTGGCCTGGTCGGAGTGGCAGCGGGCGGTGTGCCCGGAGTGCAGCACCCGGCTGGAGGAGTGGGACCGCACCCGTGGTGGTGACCCCCACGCCTACGTCACCGACACCCTGCGCTGCCCCGGCTGCGAGCTGATCGAGCAGGAACGCGACCACGTCCCGCAGGACCGGTCCGGCTACGGCGTGAAGATCCAGCTCCTCCCGCGCGAGCAGTACGAACAGCGCCCCTGATCCACCCCCGCACCACGTAAGGAGGCCGCCGCGGTGGCCGGGTTCACCCTCACGGTCGCGATGCGCGCCGAGGTCCGCGACCTGATCGCGGGAACCCGTGCTGCCTCCGCACAGATGCGGACCCTGGGGGACCGCACCGACGCCGCGAACCGATCCCTGGCCCGATTGGATGCCAACGGGGCCCGCCTCGCTTCGCAGTTCGCCGCGCTGAATCGTTCCGCCCGCGGTGCCGTCGGTGAGCTGAACCGGATCACCGCCCGCGCCGGGGCCGCCCGTGCGGCGCTGCGCTCGGCGGGGGACGACGGCGCACGGTCCATGTCCCGGCTCCAGCGGGCGACCGCCGGTGCCGGACGGCGCGGCATGTCCGCCACCAACATGCTCGCCGGTGGCGGCCTGCTGCTGGGCGCGGGCGAGATGATCCAGGAAGGCAACCGCTACCAGAAGCAGATGAATCTGTTCCGGGCGGTCACCTCGGCCACCGCCTCACAGATGAAGCGCGCCTCAGTCGTGGCGCAGGAACTCGGCAACGACCTGTCGCTGCCCGGTTCGACGGCGGCTGACGCCGCCGAGGGCATGGTCGAGCTGAGCAAGGCCGGTTTCAGGGCGGACCAGTCCATCGACGCTGTCCGGGCTTCGCTCCAGCTCGCCTCGGCGGCCGACGTCAACGCCGCCACGTCGGCCAAGTACCTGGGCGACATCATGGACCAGTACGGTCTCGGCGCCGACCAGGCGGCACGCGCCTCGGACACCCTGGCTGCCACGGCCAACAACGCCTCGGGCTCGATCACTGACATCTACTATTCGATGCGGTACGCCGGGCCCGTCGCCAACGCCCTCGGTGTCTCGCTCCAGGACACCGCCGCCGCAGTCGGCATGCTCGGCAAGAGCGGCATCCTTGGGCATACCGCCGGAACGAGCCTGCGCGGGATCTTCGCGAACCTCGCGGCGCCGACCCCCCAAATGCAGGGCGCCCTCAAGGACTTGGGCATCGACGCCTGGGACGCCGAGGGAAAATTCCGCGGGCTCCGGGTTGTCATCGACGGTCTCTCCAAGGCCGAACACAACCTGTCCCAGAAAGACTTCACCGCCGGAGTCACCAGGGCGTTCGGCAAGCCCGCGCTCAGCGGCGCGGCAGCACTCGCCCACCAGGGAACCGAGTCCTTCGACGCGCTGTCGGTGGCGGTGCGCCAGACCGGTGCTGCCGCGACCATCACTGCCTCGCGCGGTCAGGGCCTGACCGGCGCGATGACGCAACTGCGCACCCAGGCACGGCAGACCGGTCTCGCGCTGTACGAGGGCATGGCACCTGGTCTGGAATGGGTGACGCGCCTGCTGACGCGCGGCATGGCCGGTGCGACGCCGTACCTGACCACGGCGCTTGAGTACGGGCGCAACCTCGCCGTGCTGTACGGGCCCGAGCTGAAGGCCAAGACGAGCGCAGGGCTCGGCGGGCTCATCGATGAGGCCCAGGCGCTGATCGGCCCGCTGAAGGAGCTGGGCGAACACACGCTGGCCACCGGCTTGAACCTGCTTATCAACGCGGGCCGCACGCTCGGCGACGTCCTGCGCAACGCTGCCGACGGCGCGGAGCCGATCCTGAAGGCCATCTCCGGAATCGGACAGGACGGCGGGGCCGCGGCCGGCACGCTCGACATCATCGCGACCGTCGCCAACCTGGCGATGGACGCGGTCTCGGGGCTGTCCGCCGTGTTGGTCCCCATCGGCCATGTCGTCGGTGGTCTCGTCAGCGCCTTCGGTGCGCTGCCCGCCCCCATTCAGTCGGCGGCCCTGGCGATGTTGCTGTTCCGCCGTGCGCAGCCGGGCCTGACCAACCTCGCCAATACCGTCACCGGCCCCGTGCGTAGCGGCTTCGCCAGCTTCAACCAGCAGATGCGGGTTCAGCAGAGCCTGGCGGCGAGCGCGGGCGTTTCGTTGTCCCGGTACGGGGCGGCGTGGGCGGCGGTGCAGGCTCGCGTCGGCTTCCTCGGCAACATGACCGCCGCGTTCCGCAGCGCGAACGGCGCGGGGGTGACGTTCATGGGGACGATGAACGGAGTGTCCCGCGCCGCCGGTTCGGGCCTGCGCTCGGCCATGTCTGGTATCTCCGGTGCGCTGGGCGGTCCCTTCGGTATCGCGATGGCCGGAGTCTCGGTTGGTCTGGGGCTCCTCGCGGCCCGCCAGCAGCGCGCGGCGCAGGCAGCCGCTGAGCATCAGTCCCGGATCTCCTCTCTGACCTCCGCGCTGCGGGAGTCGGGCGGCCAGATCAACGGCAACGTACGCGGGCAGGCAGCTCAGGTCCTGCTCGACACCAAGGTCAGCCAGGGCCAGCTGACCAAGGTGATGGAAGACGCGGGAGTGTCGGTGTCCTCCCTGACCGACGCCTACCTGGGGCAGGGCACGTCCCTGGACGCGCTGCAGAAGAAGCTCCAGGCCACAGCCGACGAGAACAAGGAGTACGTCGACAAGGCCGGCGGGAAGGTGAGCACCCTCGAATACACCGACGTCGGGCAGCAGTACAAGGACGCCGCCGACGCCCTGGGCAGCGTCAAGGGCGAGATGTCCGAGTCCATCAAGAACGCGAAGGAGCTGGCCAAGGCCACCAAGGGCGCGGGCGACGGCACCTCGGCGTACGACCGTCTCAAGGGCGCGGTCGGCGGGCTCGCCGACGAGACCGCCGACGCCGACACCCGCACCCGCTCCCTCAAGAGCGCCCTCGACCTGCTGTCGGGCGGACAGATCTCCCTCCAGGCCGCGAAGGCCAAGGTGAACAGCGCCGTCCTCGACCTGAAGGAGGGCGGCAAGAACGTCAACCGGGACCAGGGCTACGGCGGCCAGCAGCTCGTCAACGAGGACAAGACCCTCAACACGACCACGCGCAACGGCCAGCAGCTCTACACCCAGCTCACCTCCCTGTCCGACGCGGCGGCCGACGCTTCCGTCGCCACCTTCGACCTGGCCAAGCGCAACGGTGAAACCCTGCCCGCCGCGCTCTCCAAGGCCCGCGGGGAGATGAGCCGGGCACGAGCAGAGGCGATCCGGGCGGCCCGCGGCTACGGACTGACCAAGGCTCAGGCCGAGGCCGTTGCCGACAGCCTCGGCCTGCTGCCTTCCAAGGTCAGCCTCCTGCTCCAGACCAAGGGCATGGACTCCACCCTGGCCAACCTGATCGCCGTGCAGGCCGAGTTCCACCGGCTGCCGAAGGCGAAGACGATCAAGGTCGACTCGCTCAGCGACGGCGCACAGAAGAAGCTCCGCTCGCTGGGCTTCACGGTCAAGACGGTGCCAGGCACCCGGCAGATCAAGATCACCGCGCCGACCGCTGGAGCGAAGAAGAACCTGGACATCCTGATCGACACGCTTGGCCGGACCCCGAGCAGCAAGAACGTGAAGGTGTCCGCAGCGACCGCCGCGGCGATCAAGAGCATGGAAGCCGTCCAGGCGAAGATCCGAGCCACGCCGGGCGCGAAGTCCGTCGTCGTACGGGCACCGACGGCCGAGGCCCGCAAGCAGCTGGAGGCGCTGGGGTTCCGGATCGAGAAGGTACCCGGATCGAAGAACGTCAAGGTCAGCGTGCCCACGGGCGGACCGCGCAAGGCGGCGGACTCTATCCAGCAGCGCATCGATGCCCTGCGCGGCAAGGAAGTCACGGTCACCACCCGGCACGTCTCGATCTTCAGCCAGCTCGCCGAGCAGAACACCAACATCGCGGACGCTATCCGGCGCCAGGCCGACGCACAGGCCCGTGCCGCCAAGAAGCATGCCGACGGTGCTGTTGTCGACTACTTCGCGGACGGCGGTGTCACCGGCGGACCGCGCCGGGAGCATCACGTCGCGCAGATCGCACCGGCCGGGAGCTACCGCATATGGGGTGAGCGGGAGACCGGCGGGGAGGCTTATGTGCCTATGGCCGCTGCCAAGCGCGAGCGGAGCAAGGCGATCGTGGAGACCGTGGTCGACCGGTTCGGCGGCCAGGTCGAGTGGTACGCCAACGGCGGCGTCCGGGGAGCCCGCGGCCGCGACTACAGCCCGATGCTCGCTGGCTCCTTCAAGCAGGCCCGCAGCGTCGCGGCCATGGCGGGCGTCGTGCGCTCCTTCGACCTTCGCACCGGCAGCGACCGTGCCCGCACCCGCGTGGTCGACGCCCGCGCCGGCGGACGCGTCCAGGTCGTCGTGGTGCGCGAGCAGCAGCCGCTGATCGGCTCGATGCCGGTCACCGTCACCGACAGCGGAGCCACCCCCGAGCAGATCGGCACCGAAATGATGCGCACCCTGCGCAACGCGCAGCGAGGCGGGAGAGTTTGAGATGAGCACAGCCAAGAAGCAGAACCCGCCGAAGCTGGCCCCGTGGCAGTACGAGATCGGCGGCGTCGTCCTGGGCACCGGCAGCTACGTCCCGATCGGCGACATCGAAGGGCTCGGCTCGCCCGCGACACGGCCGCAGGACGCCGACAACCCGAACGGCGAGGGCTCCTCCCCGGGCAGGGACTTCTACGGTCCGCGTCCCCTGCGCTTCGAGGCGGGCATCAAGACGCCCGGCGATCCGGTGAAGGCCGCCGACATCCTCGCCCGCCTGGAACGGGCACTGGACACCCCCGACGCGCGCACAAGCCCGGACGGCCGTCACGTTCTGCGCGGCCGGTGGCCGGGACACTCAACGCGCCGTCTCTACGGGCGACTTCGCCGCATGGAGGCGACCAGCACCGCCAACGCGGTGCACGGGTGGATCCCCCTGGACATCGAGTTCGTGGGCCTGGACAACCCCCGCTGGTACGACGACGACCTGTCGAAGCTGACGCTCGGCCTCGACCAGGCCGCCCGCACCGCCGACGAGGACCGCACCGTCGACGAGGCGATGGGCCGCCCCGCCCCATGCCGCCGCCCGGCCGAC
Source organism: Streptomyces sp. NPDC040410 (assembly GCF_055595715.1). Classification (NCBI taxonomy): domain Bacteria; kingdom Bacillati; phylum Actinomycetota; class Actinomycetes; order Kitasatosporales; family Streptomycetaceae; genus Streptomyces; species Streptomyces sp. NPDC040410. Next base: position 112,751 of record NZ_JBVIVK010000005.1, on the reverse strand, counting down.
CCCAACCATCGCCCGGCCGACGACCGCCCCGGATGGGTCACCAACCGCGGTGACGTGCCCACGTATCCGAGCCTGCGCGTGCACGGCCCGGTCGCAAGCCCGCGGATCTGGAACACCGCCACCGGCCGGCTACTCGAACTCGACCTGTCCCTGCGCGACGGCGAGTGGGTGGAGATCGAGACCCGGCCCAGCACCTGCTGGGCGCTGCGCAACGGCACCGTCAACGTGGCCAACGCCCTGTCGAACACCTCGCGCCTCGACCTGTTCACCCTCCCGCCCGGACGCTCCGAGATCGCGTGGAGCGCGACCGACCTGTCCGGCACCGCGCGCCTCGAGGTGGCGTGGCGGTCGGCGTACACCACCCTGTGAACGGAGAGCATTCGTGACGCTGCAACCCCCGATGATGGTGCGCGGGGCCGACCACTCTGCCCGCGCGATGCGCTTGATGATCCGCGACCTCGCCCGAGGCCGGCAGGGCGTCGCGGAGAGCGAGGACCTGAAGGTCCGGCCGCTGGAGACTCCCGGCCCCGGCATCCGCGTCAGCGACGGCTCCGCCCTGATCCACGGCGCCCGACCGTGGCAGGGGGCCTATACCCAGAGCAACATCGGTGACGCCCGGGTCGATGTCCAGCCGACCAGCGCCTTCGCGCGCACCGACCTGATCGTCCTGCGGATCGAGGATCCCGAGTGGGAGGGGGAACGCGACCCGCGCACGCAGGAGATCGGCTACTTCCACGTCGTCAAGGGCGTGGCCCACGACGCCGCGACCGTGCCCGAGGGCATGACCGGCATCGCGCTGGCCCGGATCACTCAGCCGCGCAACACCGCGGCGATCACCGCAGACATGATCACCGACCTGCGGCGGATCGCGAACCCGCGCACCGAACGCACGTTGCGCACCGTGCACCCGACCAAGACGGAGGAGGTGCCCGGCAAGCACGGCAAGTGGGCGGGCTGGCCCAAGGAGGCCGCCTGGGACCTTGATGTACCGGCCTGGGCGACCACGGCCACTGTCGTCATCACCCTGTCCGGGCTGCGCGCCGAGGCGGGCTCCGTGTACGCCGAGCTACGCACCCGCCTCGGGGAACGCGCAGCCGAGCCGACCGTCGTGGACGACGACGGAACAACGACCCGCCGCTCCAGCGTCACCCTGGCCGACACGCTCGCCGTGCCGCCCGCCTACCGGGGGACCCGCCAGCACCTGGCCGTCGAGATCAACCAGCAAGACAAGTACGGAGACGGCAAGTTGACCGTGGCCAAGGGAACCACGGTCACGCTCGACGTCGCGTTCACGGAAGGGCCTGCGTGACGATGGCCGACTACCGCTACATCGTCGTGCGGGCCTCAACCGGCGACGTCCTGCACTGGAACCTGCCGCTGAGCGAAGTCGAGTACGGCCCGGAGATATCCGGGCCCGGCTCGCTGAAGGCCACCTTGCCGACCACGTTCCGGCGCTCGCTCAGCGACACGCTGGACGCTGGCGACGCGGTGCTCCTGGTCGAGCGCAACGCGCGCCTCGACTGGGGCGGGCTGCTGTGGCGCGCCGAGCCCGAGGGCAGCACCCTGCCCGTCGAAGCCTCCGGGTTCACCAGCTACCTGCACAAACGCTTCGACCTGCACGGCAACCTCGACGGCCGCGGCCCGTACATAGAGGCCGACCCCTGCCAGGTCATCCGCGACGTCTGGGCCTACGCCCAGGCCCAGCCGGACGGCGACCTCGGCGTGAGCGTGGACGACACCAAATCCAAGGCGAAGGCTGGCACCGCGAAGGACCCGTACACCACCACGAAGACCGACCCGCGCAACCTGGGCGAGATGGTGGACGAGATGGCCGAGATCGATGACGGCCTGGAGTGGTCGGAGACCGTGGCGTGGCGCGGGCGCCGCGCCGAGCGGCGCATCATCCTCGGGGCGCCCCGTCTCGGGCGACGCCGGGACGACCTGACATTCACCACCGGCGCGAACATCGTTGACCCCCCGCACGTCATCAAGGACGCCGATTCCTACGCCCAGTGGGTCATCGGCCTCGGCGCGGGTGAGGGCAAGAAGCGCAAGGTTGTCGTGAACGGCGAGCGCAACGGCCGCCTGCGCTTGGAACACCGGCTGGAGACCAGCGAGAAGGACGAGGCGAAGCTGAAGCAGCGGACCCGCCGTGAGCGGCTGGCTCGCCAGGTCCTGTCCTCGCTGACCGAGCTGGAGATCATCGACCACCCCGCCGCCCCGCTCCACGCGCTGCGTGTCGGGGACGACGTGCGGATCCGCCTGTTCGAGCCACACACCGAGTACGACGGCTGGTGCCGGATCGTCGGCTGGACCGTGCGGCCCGGCGAGGGCGAGACGGCCGAGCGCGTGACGCTGAAACTGGAACGCACCAACAAGCCCGAGGACGAAACGGGCGAGGAAGGAGACGAGTAATGCCGGACACGATCCCCGACCTCGGCCGCCGGCTGGCCCGGCTGGAGAAGCGGGTCACCACTCTGGAGCGTGCACGCCGCGCCCCGTACCCGGAGTGGCGCGACCTCCCGCTGACGGGCGACACGAACGTTCCGGACGAGGAGCAGCCGCCGCAGTTCCGGGCCAACCCCTGGGAGACGACGGAGTTCAGCGGCCGTATCGGGCTCACCGGCGGACGGGCCGTCGACGAGCAGCTGATTGCGCTGCTGCCCGAGGGTTACTGGCCCCAATCGCCACGCACCGTCGATGTTGCCTCCGACGCGGCACGGCGCACCCTCCAGCTCGACATCGATCCGAAGGGCATGGTGAGGCTGCGCGTTCAGGGCGGCGGCAGCGTCCGCGCGACCTGGATCAGCCTCGACAGCACGTCGGTCCGCACCGACGGCGATGACGCCTGAACGGCTCTGCGCCCGGCCCCGCCGGTAGCATGACGCCTGGGTGACCCTCCACCCGCTTCGCACTCCCGAGGGACCGGACCGCAACGGCGGCCACGGCCAACTGCCATCCGGCGCAGGGGAGATAGGGCGAAGCGCGTGTCTACACCGCTGAGCGCGGACAGGTTCCTGTCTGCGCTGAAGGGCGCCGGGCTTGGCGTGGTCGAGCACGGAAAGTGGCGCACCCACAATCGCAACACCCACGGCAACTGGGGCCCCGTGAACGGGGTCATGATCCATCACACCGGGCCGTACTCGTCAGAGTCCGACATGGTCGAGCTCTGCCGCGTCGGTTATCAGGACCTCCCCGGGCCTCTGTGTCACGGAGTGATCGACCGCTCCGGAACGATTCACCTGGTCGGCTACGGCCGGACCAACCACGCCGGCATGGGCGACACAGACGTCCTGCTCGCCGTCATCGCGGAGAAGAACAAGCTCCCGCGCGACAACGAGGAAGACACCGACGGTAACCGGCACTTCTACGGCTTCGAGTGCATCAACACCGGGGGCCAGTCCTGGCCGTCGGCGCAGCTGGACGCGATGGCGCGGGCTGCCGCCGCGGTGTGCCGTGCGCATGGGTGGAACGAGCACAGCGTCATCGGTCACAAGGAATGGAAGCCGTCCAAGCCGGACCCCGGCGGCATCGACATGGACGACTTCCGCGCCCGGGTTGCCCGGCACCTCAAGGGAGGCGACAAGCCGAAGCCGGACCCGAAGCCGAAGCCGGACCCAAAGCCCAAGCCGGACCCGAAGCCGAAGCCCAAGCCGACACCGAAGTACGCGGCCTACCCGGGGGCCCAGTTCTTCCGGGACGGCCGCTCCTCGCCGGTGATCGCCGAGATGGCCAAGCGCCTGATCGCTGAGGGCTGCGACTCCTACGACACGACGCCCGGACAGGTCTGGAACGACGCACACCGCCGTTCGTACGCCGCCTACCAGATCAAGCGCGGGCACCACGGCGCCGATGCTGACGGCATCCCTGGCCCTCAGACCTGGGCGGACCTGCGCGTCCCGCACCAGGCTGCCGGCGCCGCCGAACCCACCCCGACCACCCCGAACCAGGAGCACGACCCGATGCCGCAGGCCCTTGCTGACGTTGCCGAGCGCACCCTCGCCACCTACGTCCAGTCGCTGCTGGGCCTGATGGCCGCCTCCAGTACGACGGACATGGTGTCCCTGTCGGCGTGGCAGGCCGCCGCGGTCTCCGCGATACCCGCCGCGCTCGCCGCCCTGAAGTCCACACTCGGCACCGCGCTGGGCAGGCCCGGAACGGCGTCTTGGCTGCCGGTGAAGCGCGATCCGGCCACCCCCAAGTACTGACCAGCTCGTGACCAGAGGAGAGGAGGAAGCCGTGCCCGAGGGGCAAGTCGCGCTCGCGCTCGCCGAGCTCCGATCGGCGCTGGAGGTCGGATTGGCGCGCATCGACGGCCAGTTGGCGCTGCTCGTCCAGCGCAGCGACCAGGCGGACAAGGCACTGGAGGAGCTGGAGGAGCGGGTGAGCACGCTGGAGAAGACGCGTTGGCCGCTGCCGACCGTCGCCGTCCTGGCCAGCATCACCGCGGTGGCGCTCACAGTGGTCAGCCTGGCTCGCGGATGAGACGAACCCCCCAGCCGTCAGGAGGTGTTGTCCGACAGTGTGCATAGCGTGCGGGCGCACTGTTTTCCTGCGGCCTGGGGGTCTCGATGGATACGACATATCTGCTCGTCACCGATCTGGAGGTGGATACCGCGCTCGCGGATCAGGCGGTACCGGCCGCCGTCCGCGCGGTGTGGCAACTGCTGCGCGAGTCCGAAGTCCGGCTGGACGAGGTCCTGGCGCTCGATGTGCCGGATGCCGAGTTGGATGATCGCCTGGTGGTCATCCGTGAGTCCAAGGAGGGCGGCGTCTTCGAGGCGGGTGTCACTGCGTCGGCGGCAGGGCTGTTGCGTGAGCTGATCGGGACGCGCACCAGCGGGCCCCTGTTCATGCTGGACGGGCGGCGGCTGAGCCGGGAACGCGTGGGGGCTGCCTTCCGTGCGGCGACGGGCGGGGGCAGCGTGCACGCCCTTCGGTTCACACGCCAGCTGAAGGAGCGGGACATGGTCAGGCCCGGCACTCCTGCCGATGACGGACACGAAGAGAAGTCCGCCTAGCGGCGCGCAAACGCACACGGCCCCCGCCGAAGCGGGGGCCGTTTGGTCCTCTTGGAGAAAGACCGCCGCCACCATAGCAGCGACCGCCGCGTAGGCAGGCACGCCGTTGCGGCTACGCTGCCCACTGCATTCAGGACGGACAGCGGAGGACGGGGATGAGTCGGCGTAAGCCGTATCTGGTCGGGCACCAGGAGTTCGCCGCGCTGTATCGCGTCGATCCCATGATGATCTCGCAGTGGCTGGCGGCGAGCCGCCGCATTCTGGACCCGTCGACCGCGCTCGTTGTTAGCGGGGTGCGCTACTGGCCGCTGGGCTTCGCCGCCCGGTTCGGGACGACCACCAAGCGGTTCCGGCAGGTCGATTTCGACGCCAAGGCCCGGATCATCGCCGAACAGGGGCAGGGCTGGGAGGCGGATCTGGGCGACGAGCTGCCTGCGATCGTGGGCCAGCAGGAGATCATCGAGATGTTCCACCTGCCCTCGCAGGGAACTCTCGCCACGACGATCGCGACGGGGCGGTTCCCGGCGAGCGACTGGCTGCTGTCCGGTTCGATGCTCTGGATGCTGGACACCGTTCTCGAGGCTGTGCCGGCTCTGCGTGAGAGCGCGCGGAGTCTGCCGTGGGACGTGGATGAGGGGGTCGTCGCCGCTCTGCGGGAGGGCACGTACGACGGGCCCGGCAGCCAGGTCTTCACCCGAGGCCGTCACGCACGAAAGGCCCCCTGACCTGCGCAAACCTGTACTTTGCCCCGAATTGCTATTAAGATATAGGTAATCCCCTTCACGGGGCGGCAATCCACCAAGGAGGCAGCAGTGCAGTTCCTGTCCGCGCCGGGCGACGGCGACGTCGCCGTCATGGAGCCCAGTGAGACTCTGATCGTCGAGAGCGCCCTGTTGCTCTACGTCCTCAAGAATCCCGATTCCAACATCGCCGTCCGAGTCCTCCGGGATGTCTCACAGGTCAATGAGGCGCGTGAGGCGCGCATGGAGGATGAGGCCGAGCAGGCTTCCGCCTGACCTGAGTCGGGACTGAAGTCGCCCCTGATCGCGGTGGGGTTGATCATCTGACCTCCAGCCTCCAAGATAGGTGACATTCTTAAATTCCGTCATCGGGGGTGGGTATGGCAGACGTCCAGGAGCAGATTCCGGGCCTGGTCTTCCACACCGTGCGGCAGCCCGAGGGCACCGCGCCGTCGATCCAGGCCCAGTTCGAGTCGTTCCACCAGCTCAACCCCTGGGTGCTCCGTGCCCTGGAAGCCCTGACCGCCGACTACTTGAAGCACGGCGCGAGCCGCGTCGGCATCGGGATGCTCTTCGAGGTCCTGCGCTGGCGCTATGTCACGGCGACCGAGGGCGACGAGTTCCGCCTCAACAACAACTTCCGCAGCCGGTACGTCCGGCTGCTCATCGAGCGCCACCCCGACTGGGCGGGCGCATTCGAGGTCCGCAGCTTGCGGACCGACTGACCTCTTGGAGAGATCGTGACCGACGAACAACCTGCTGTGCCCGCGGCCGTTGAGGGCACGGTGGTCGAAAAGGCCCCGACGGCCAGCCCGGTCATCCGGCCGAGTGCCATCGTCCTGCGCGCCGACCAGGAAGAGTTCGACCACAAACAGCTCTCGACGCTCGCCCTGGTCAGCCCCGGCTTGGCCAACGCCCCACGCGGGCACTTGGCGATGTTCTTCCACTACTGCGTGCGGACCGGCCTCGATCCGTTCGCGCGGCAGATCTACATGATCGGCCGCACCAACTGGAAGGCCGCCGACAACCCCGACGAGCCCGAGAAGACCTGGACCATCCAGACCGGCATCGACGGCTTCCGCACCGTCGGCCACCGGGCGGCAGCGAAGGCCGGGGAGTCCATCTCCTACGAGGACACCGTCTACTACGACTCCGAGGGCAACGCCCACGAGGTCTGGCTGTCGAAGGCGTATCCGGCCGCGGTCAAGGTCACCGTCCTGCGCGGCAGCAGCCGGTTCCCCATGATCGCCCGCTGGGACGAGTTCGCCCCGACGTACTACGACCGCAAGTCGGGCTCCTACGTCGTGGCGAAGATGTGGCAGCAGATGCCCGCTCACATGCTCCGCAAATGTGCCGAGGCCGGCGCGCTGCGCATGGCCGCGCCGCAGGACCTGTCCGGCGTGTATGCGGATGAGGAGATGGAGCGGGCGGACGCCGAAGCAGTCGTCCGCGAAGGCGAAGAGGCGACCCGACGTCTGCGGGAGGCCGCCGGGCTCGAAGCCGGACAGGGCTCCAGCGTCGACGCGAACGGCGAGCCCGCCGACGCCGCCGCGACCACGGCCGACAAGGACGCGGACAAGCCCGAGCCGAAGAAGCGGGCGCGGTCTGCGAAGAAGGCGGCTCCTGTCCCTGCGGTCGATGCGGAGGCTGAGCAGGACGCGGCCCCGCCCAGGCGCAAGCCCCGCAAGCAGGCCCAGCCCCGCCGCGCTGCCTCCTGACCCCAGTCGTCCCCGGGTGCCGCCTGCCGGCGGCGGGCGGCACCCTCGATCCTCTTGGAGACCATCGTGACCACCCTGGCCATCGCGCCCGAGCGGCCCGTCAGCCTGTGGCCCGCTGCACACGCGGCGGACGCACGCCGTCCCCGCTCCCAGCAGACCAAGCTCGGCGCCAGCGATACCGTGTGCGCACGCCGTGCCGGATACCTCTTGCACGGCCGCACCCCGACCGACGGCGGCGAGAAGCGCAAGGCGATCCTGGGTACCTGGCTGCACGCCGGGATCCTCGACGCCGCCCGCGAGGAGTACGGCTGGCTCATCGAACGCCGCGTCGAGGACCAGACCGTCCGGGGCCACATCGACGCCGTCCAGCTTGACGCCACGACCGCGTCCCGGCTCCCGAAGCGGCTGCGCCCCACGCTCCCCGCCGCGCAGACGACGGTTGAGGACGTGAAAACGAAGAGCACCTACCAATGGGACAGCGTCCTGCGGTACGGGGCGAGCGAGGCCGAGCTGCGGCAGGTGTACCTGTACGCCGACCTTCTCGGCAGCGAGGGGTTCGCCAGCGTCAACGGGCAGCGCCAGCTCGCCCGTCTGGGGCCGGTGCCGGTCGCCCGAATCCGCTTCCGGTTCGTCAACCGGGACAACGGCGACGACCACGTTCAGGAGATCGCCTACGAGGCCGAGCGTGCCCGGCGCGCCCGCTGGTGGGTCCAGCAGGTGCGCGCAGCCTCCACACCGGAGGAGCTGCCGCGCACATTCCAGGGCCCAGGAATCTCAGCGATCTGCGATCACTGCCCGTTCCGCACCGCGTGCTGGGGCCCGCTCGTCGCCGGGCGCTCCCCGCAGAGCCAGCTCATCCACGACGACGAGGACCGCGCCAAGGCGCTGGCCGAGTACGTCGAGGTTTCCGAGCAGATGAAGCCGCTCAAGGACCGTCAGAAGCTCCTGCGCGCCAAGCTCGATGGCTCCGAGCCCGGCGTCTACGGCGACAACGCCCTGAAGTGGAGCGGCGGCAATCCGACAAAGACCGATGACGTCGAGGCGATGGTCGCGCTGTATCGCCGCGCGGGACTTGAGGTGCCGATGGTGCCGGACGCATCGGTCATGAAGGCGACGCTCAAGGAAGTAGGCATCCCGGTGCCCACGCGCCTCGACCACGACCGGCGGACCGCGGTCAGCATCAACGTCACCGCCAGCAAGAAGCCCTGATCGCGCCACCTGGCGGGGGCAGGGCCGACGTGCGCCCCGCCCTCGCCCCAGCGCGGCGGGAAGCGTACGCAACGACGGAGAGGTGCCGGTGAGCATCCAACTGATGGTGGTGGCCGCCTACTTGCCGAAGGAGGTGATCAACCAGACGCAAAAGCAGGTCCTCATGAAGATCGCAGACTCGGCCGATGACCAGACGCGGCTTGCCCGGCCGGGCCTGGAGCGCATGATGGCCTGGGCCGGCGTGGGGGAGAAGCGGGTCATCACGGTCGTCACGGAGCTGGTCGGGCTCGGTCTGGTCGAGCGGGTCACCATCGGCCGGGTCGGCCTCCGGGCCGAGTACCGGGTGTTCCCCTACGGCGTGCCTCCCATCCCTTCGACGGAGGAGCTGATCGAGCGCCGCCGTGCGGCGCAGCGTGCCCCGAAGAACCCCCGACTGGCACGGAAGGCGGGGCGCCGGAAGCCGTCGGCGGCGGCTCGCACGCAAGAGGACGTTGCGGCGAGGAGAGAGGCGAGCACTGTCGCCGACGCCGCTTCGGAGGCAGGGTTGCCCCAGGGGAACCCTGGATCCGCTCCGGGCAGGGTTGCCGCAGGGGAACCCAGTGGGTTGCCCCAGGGAAACCGAGCGGGTTCCCCCGGGGAAACCCCTTCTCTTCCTCCTTCTTCCTCTTCTCTTCCTAACCCCCCTACCCCCACGGCTGGCGCCGCAGGGGAGCCGAGGGCCGGGCACGGAGCGCAACAGCAGGCGGGCTGCCCGAAGCATGCCGAGCCGGTGAGGAACTGCCGGGGGTGCGGCACGAATCCGCGTGCCGGGCGTGAGGAGGCACGGCGCGAGGCTGCCGACCGCGAGCACCGCAGCCAGCGGGACTGGCTACAGGACTTCTTCGCCGAGCAGGAGCGGCGTGTGGCGGAGACGGACCCGCAGGCACTGGAGATGGCCCGCCAGCGTGTGCGCGACCTGGCCCGTATGGGGCGGGAGAAGGGCGCCAACGCCCGTAGGAACCAAGCGCGTTCACGAGATCGACAACATTGACGCCCCGGTATCTGCCATTAAGATATAAGTAAGAGTTCGGAAGTGGCCGAACTCGCCAACCTCTTGGAGGCCATCTGTGACTGTCCAACTCGCCCCGGCTCCCGACGCCTACGTCGTCGTGGCCGAAGTAATCCACGGCCCCCACTGCGCCCCGCGCCTCGGCGGCCACCTGTACTGCTCGATCGAGTGCGCCGAGGTCGGCGTGCGCGAGCTCGTGGACGACCTGAGCAGGGAGGAGGGCGGCAGCGGCTTCGTCCTGCCCCACCAGGGGCGCCCGATCGGCTGCGTCGTCACGCGCGGCGCCCGGATGTGGTCCGTGCAGGTCCTCGCCCGCAGCGAACTGATCACTGCCTGACATTCGCGCCACCTGAAATAGGTGGCATTTTTCAATGGCGGGCGCACTTACTGTGCGCCCGCCGCACACACCCCTCTTGGAGACCACATGACCGCCCTCGCGGCACTGCCCGACCACAACCGTCTCAACGACCCGCTGTGGCTCAACCTGTTCCACGGCTACCGCCACGTCATCGCCCCGCTGCGCCACAACGGCTGGGTCACCGACATCGAGATCTGCGGCGGCGAGTACCACGTCCGCGCCGACCTCGGAGACGGCACCGAGCTGATCATCGCCTCGGAGCACTCCCTTCCCGTCGACCCGGCCGAAGTGACCGGCTGGAGCGTCCTGCGGCAGAACATCGAGACCCCGTCCCGGCACAGCGTGATCTACGACTCCACCCCGGACTGCGCACAGGCGCACCACGGCAACAGCCTCATCCCGATGTTCGTCCGCATCGACGAGATCGACGTCCCCAAGACCACGAAGCGGCTGATGCTCTCGGGGACCTACAGCGCGCCGTACGGGGCCAACCACAACCAGACCGCGGGCAGCGAAGCGCCGGGCACGGCTGTTGCCCGCTACTTCGAGTGGAAGCGGCACCTGGTCACCCAGGACGGCTACCGGCAGGTGTGGGAGCGCCCCGAGCCGGACGGCTACCCGATGTCCCTCTTCGAGCGCGTTGGCCATGTCGTCGTCGCCCGCATCACGCTTGTCGACGACACCGCACCCCTCGCGGTGTCCCCGGCCCCGCGCATCGATGACTGACCGGCCGCGCCGCGCACCGCGCCCCTTACGGAGCGCCGAGCGGTGATCTGGCTGCTGATCGTGTGCGCCCTCGGCCTGGGGGCCTTCACGGCCCTCGGCATCGAGGACAGCCGCCACCACCGCGCGCTACGCGCCTTCGACCAGTCCTGACCACGGGCCGCCCGGCCTCACCGGGCCGGGCGGCCCCACCTCTTGGAGACCCACGCCCGTGCCCCGATCTATCCACCTGCTCTGCGGAGCGGGAGGAGACGGCCAAGGTCTGCTCGAAGCCGGGTTCGAGCCGATCCTCGGCATCAACCACTGGCAGACCGCGATCGACACCTTCGAGCTCAACCATCCGAAGGCAGCGGCGCGTTGCGCCGATATCCAGAACTACCCCATGCGCTGGCTCCCGAAGGCCCTGGTGCTGTGGGCCTCGGTCATCTGCACCGAGCTCAGCCCCGCCGGCGGGAAGAAGCGCGCACCCAACCCGACGCAGGAAGCCCTGTTCGAGGAAGAGGAGCAGTGGCGCGAACTGCCGCCCGAAGCCTTCGAGAAGACGAGGGTGACGGCCTGGTGCGTCCTGCGCGCTGCCGAGGCCAAGCGGTTCCCCTGCGTCGTGGTCGAGAACGTCACCGAGTTCATCACCGACTGGATCCTGTTCCCCGAGTGGATCAGGGCGATGAAGAAGCTCGGCTACCGCGTCCAGATCGTCTCCGTCTCCTCTGCCCACGTCGGCTCCGAGACCAATCCCTATGCCGCTCAGTGGCGCGATCGCATCTACGTGGTGTTCACACTCGAAGGCGTACGCCGTCCCGACCTGGCGCCACGCCCCCTCGCGTACTGCGTCGAGTGCGGACGGGACGTCAAGGCCCGCCAGAGCTGGTTCGACGCGAAGGTCCGCGTCGGCAAGTACCAGCAGGAATACAACTACCGCTGCCCCAACACCCGGTGCGGGCGCGCCGTGGTCGAGCCGTACGTCCGTCCCGCCTCCGACATCATCCTGTGGGACGACATCGGCAGTCGGATCGGTGACCGCACCAAGCCGCTCGCGCCCACCACGATGCAGCGCATCGGGAAGGGCCTGGCCAAGTTCGCGTATTCGCCCAGCGTCATCACCCTCACCCATGGCCAGGACGGCACCGACCGGGCCTTCGACCCCAGGGTCCGGCCGATGCCGACCCGTACGGCCAAGCTCGGTGAGGCGCTGCTGGTGCCGGTCGGCGGCTCCTGGAACGACACCGCCGCGACGGTCGACGCCCCGATGCGCACCCGCCTGACCCGCGAGAGCGAGGCCCTGGTCACCGTCGACCCGGCGCCGTTCATCGTCGAGTACCGCAACAACTGCGACGCCGCGCCGATCGACAACCCGCTCTCCACGCTCGCCACCGCCCGCCACCACGGCCTGGTGGTGCCCGACGGGATCGGCGGCGACCGGGCGCGCAACACCCTCGTCATCCCCTACCGCAAGGGCAACACCGTGAAGACCGCGGCTGAGCCCCTGCACACGCTGTCCACCCGCGACTCGGCGGCGATCGTGCGCAGCGCCCCGGCCATCGAGGACTGCTACTTCCGCATGCTCCAGCCCCGCGAGCAGCTGAGCGCGCAGCGGTTCCCCGAGACGTACGAGGTCGTCGGCACCAAGGCCGCCCAGACCGAACAGGCCGGCAACGCCGTGTCGGTGAACGTCGCCCACTGGCTCGGCGAGCGCCTCAAGCGCGTCCTGGCCTGACCCCACCCCGAAGAAGAGAGAGGACACCCCTGCCATGACACCGGCAGCACACGACCAGCTGGCCATCCTCGCCGCACAGCGCGAGGAACTGGAGGCCCACGCCCACCGAATCGAGCAGGCGCACTGCATCGCCGTACTCGACCACATCACCGCGAAGATCCGCGCCGCCTGCCCCGACGCGGTCTACGCGAACTTCGCCTACTACGGCTCGCGCACCCTCGACCTGCACGGCGTGCTGGGCGAGCAACCCAGCCCGCTGGGCACCTGCCCGGAACTGTGGTCCAACCGCGAGGGCACCGACGAGCCCGACGAGCATCCCCTGGACTACATCGCGGACCAGATCGAATCCGACCTGCAGACCGCGCTCGCGCCCTACGCCTCCCCGGCATGGGCGTCGGTCCACCGCAACTCGGCCAGCGACGGAAACTCGTGGCTTCTGGAGCTGCCCCCGCCCGACCGCGCCGCCAGCGTGGCCGAGCTGGTCCGCGAGCACCACCCGGAGGCCACCGCGATCGTGGTCGACGGCCGCGCCGGCGGGCGGATCATCGAGGTCCTCGAAGGCGTCGCCGACGACGGCACACCGCTGCGCAGCCCGCGCCCGCGGTGGTCGTCCACCTGCGACACCGCGCTGACCCGGCTGCTGGGCCAGATACTCGCCCTTCCCGCCCTGGCCGACCGGCACCTGATGCCGCTGCCCGGCGACTACATCCACCCGCACGCCATCAGCACCAGCGACCAGGTGCACCTGATGCCGCTGCCGCCGACCGCCTAACGCACGGGAGGAGGAGCAGATGAGCGGCAACGGGTGGGCTGTTGAGGCCCCTTGCGCAGGGGACACCCGCTTCACGTCCAAGGCGACGGTGCACCTCGCTCCGACGACGCCGCGCGTCCTGTCCCTCCTGGCCATCTGCCAGGACTGCCCCCTTCGGTCGCAGTGCATCGATCTCGTCCTGCCGAGGACATGCCGGTTCGACGGCGTGTGCGGCGGGCGGTTCTGGCGCAACGGGATGGTCCTCGCGACCTGCGAAGGCGCCCGGCCCGCCGAACTGCGTGAGAGCAGACGGCGGCGCCCGATCCGGCACGGCACCGAAGCCGGTGCCCGAGCCCACAACCGGCGCGGGGAACGTGCCTGCGACCGGTGCCGGGAAGCCGGACGGCTCGCCCAACAGGTCCGCCGGGCCCGCAAGCGCGCCGCCAACCCCTGATCACCACCCCTACAACTCCTGCGGAGAAAGACCATGTTCACCATCAAGGCCACCCGCCTGGCGGCCATCCTCGACCAGGCCGCCCCGCACCGCCGCGCGGCGGACAACGACAGCCACGACCTCGACGTCCTCATCCTCGACAGCACCCCCCGCCACCTGCACGCCATCGGGCGCAGCGAGCGGACCCTGGCCGTCGCCCGCACTGCGGTCGCGGGAGACGAATGGACCGCACGCCTGGGCTACGACGACGCCGCAGCCCTGCGCGGCTGGCTCGACTCGTCCGACACCGTCACCGTCGAACACATCACGGCCAGCGGCCACCAGCAGCTCAGGTTCACCGAAGGCCCCGCACAGATCACGGTCCCCGCAGCCTCCCAGACCGCCCGGCTGCTGCCCTGGCGCACCGGGCTGCGCCTCGTGCTCGACGCCCGCGAATACGCCTCGGTCTCCGGCCGCCCCGTGCAGCTCAGCGCCGACGACCTCGCCCTGTGGCAGAGCGCGGCAGAGACCGGTGAGGCGATCGAGTTCCGCTCCCTGGGGGCCATCGGCACCCTCGTGACGGCCGGGCCCGATTTCCTCGGCCTCCAGATCCCGCACCGCTCGGATGGTCCCGTGCCGGACGACGGGTGGGCCTCGTCGCTGCGTACCCGCCTGTTCCTCCACAACGGCTTCCTCCTCGAGGTGGGGGGACGGTACGTGGACGCCACGGGCACGGAGTGGGTGGTGACCGCCCGGCCGCGCCCCGGCGAGGAGCCGCAGATGGTCACCGCCGACTACGCGGCCGTCGTCCTGCCGATCTCCGCGGTGCTCGCGGTCGGGGAGTTCCTCGTCCAGATTCCCCGCTGACCCGAGATAGGTGCCATTCGTGAATTACGCAAGGAGTGCCCGCGCTCCGGCAGACGACCAGGACACGGACCCCGGCTTCGGACTGAGGCCGCTGCCCGCAGCGTGGCGCGCTCACCCCTCAACTCCCGCGACTCAAACAGCGATCCGAGAGGAACCAACCATGAACAAGGCCCAGCTCATCAACGTCGTGGCCCAGGCCACCGGCAACCGCGCACAGGCGACGCTCGCCGTGGAGACCGCGCTGGATGCCATGGTCCGCGCCGTCACCGCCGGTGAGGTCGTCTCCGTCACCGGCTTCGGCAGCCTCACGCCCGAGGAGCGCCCGGCCCGCACCCGGCGCAACCCGCAGACGGGGGAGCCCATCGAGGTCGGCCCGAGCCGGGCCGTGAAGTTCCGGCCCGGCGCCCGGTTCAAGGACCTCGTCGCAGGCCGCCGGGCGATGCCGGAGTCCGGCAACTGCATCCAGAAGGACCCCAAGACCACCAAGGCCGCCCGCCCGTAACCGCCGCACAGCGGGGCTGCCCCGGCGCGCGCCGGGGCGGCCCCGCCGAAGGAGTTCGACAGATGAACGACCGATCCGTAGGTGTCGAGATCGATGCCACCGCGAAGTGGCTGGAGAACCACGGCGCGCAGGGCGCTGCCCACTTGCTGAGGCGCGTCGCCCGTCAGCGGGACGAAGCCGTACTTCAGCTCGGCCTGCCCTCCGGCCGCCCCGCCTCCTCGGCTGAAGCGGTCGCGCGTACCGCTCCCCAGGACCTGGACGCTGCGGCGGAGGCCGGGATGCTGCGCACCGAAGTGGCGCGCCTGCAGGCCCTGGCCGAGCGTGCCGGCTGGGTGGACGAGGGAGACGCCAAGCGCCTGTGGCGCTGGCGTGATGGCTGGTGGGAGCTGGGCTACCGGCTGAGGAATCCCCGCGACGGCTACCACGACACCGGCTGGTATCTGTGGGGCCCGGCAGGGAGCTACGACGGCGAGTGGGTCCACCGGCGCAAGGTTGTGGCTACGGCCGAAGCTGACCGGCTCATCACCAAGCACCGTGCGGCAACCGGCGAGGGTGGCCGATGAGCGCCCAGATCGAACTGGTCAGCGCACAAGCCGTGCGCGGCCCCGAGCCGGTTCCCGACCTCTCCCGCGCCGACCGCATCGTCATCAGCAACAGCGGCGGCAAGGACAGCATCGTCGCGATGGACGAGGCCGTACGCCTGGCTGACGAGGCCGGGGTCCGTGACCGCATCGTCGTCCTGCACATCGACCTCGGCCGCACCCCGCGCGGCCACACCGTGGAGTGGCCCGGGACGCTGGACCTGGCGCGCCGCCAGGCGGCCCACTACAGCCTTCCGTTCGAGGTCCGCCGCATGGCGAAGTGGCCGTCCCTGTTCCACCGCATCCGGGCACGCGGCCAGTTCCCGCACCTCGCGACCCGGTTCTGCACCTCGGAGAAAAGGGGCGTGGCACACCGGTTCATGACCGAGCAGGTGAACGCCCTCGGGATCTCGGGCCGTCCCGCGCGGATCGTGCACGTCATGGGGTTCAGGGCGGAGGAGTCCCGCGCCCGCGCCCGGCATCCCGCCGTCGAAGCCGACCACCGGGCCAGCAACGGGCGGCGCACCGTGACCCAGTGGTACCCGGTGCTGCGCTGGAGCACCGCCGAGGTGTGGCAGCGCATCCGGGACCGCGGGCTGCCCTACCACTGGGCGTACGACGCCGGCATGTCGCGGCTCTCGTGCAGCCTGTGCGTGCTCGCCTCCGTCCCGGACCTGACGTGCGCGGCCGGGCTCCGCCCCGAACTGGCGCGCGAGTACGCCGACCTGGAGGAGGAGATGGGCGTCCCGTTCCGGCGCGAGCTGTCGATGGCCGACGTCATCCGGCGGACGGGCGGTGCCGCTTGACCGCCGAGCTCCAGAGCGCCCCGGTGACCCTGCCCAGCGTCCAGGACGCCGGGCAGTGGCAGCCCCGCGTCGTCGGCCTCGACCTCTCGCTCACCTCGACGGGTATCGCCGGAACGAACTGGGCGTTCGCCTACCGGCCCGGCCGCCGCCGCAGCCACGAACGGCTGGACTGGCTGGTGTCGGCCGTGGCGCTGAGCGTGCAGGACGGCGCGGACCTGGTGGTGGTCGAGGGTGCGGCGTACGCCCAGGGCGGGCAGGCCGGGCACCACGAGTTGGCCGGACTGTGGTGGCTGGTCACGCAGTACCTGTGGCGTCACCGCATCCCGTACGCCGTCGTGACCCCGCACGGGCGCACGATCTACGCGACCGGCCGGGCCAACCCCGCCCAGGAGTGGCCGAAGAAGGACCGCTCCCGGGTCGCGAAGGGGATGGTGCGCTCGGTGGCCGTCGAGCGGTACGGCGTCGAGTGCGAAGGGCCGGGCCGCTACGACCAGGCCGACGCCACGATCCTCGCGGCGATGGGCCTGGACTGGCTCGGCTACCCGACGGTGCCCGTGCCCGACTCGCACCGCCGTGCGCTGGAGGCCGTCCGCTGGCCCGACCTCATTCCCGTCGCCGCGAATTAGAGGAAATGGGAATTCGGAATTGAAAGGGAATTCCGGTGCAAAACTTGAGTTCTGGGTATTTGCCATTAAGATATAAGTAAGGGAATCGGGGCAAGACACCCGAACCTCACACCACGACAGCGCGCGCCCCCGGCCTCACCGCCGGGGGCGCACCCATGCGCGCACGTTCCTCTTGGAGACCCAAATGACCGACTACTCGCCCGGAGTCCTCGAACTCGCCAAACAGATAGGACTCGAACCCCACCACGTCGCCGAGGCCCTGCGCGTGGCACACCGCTCCTTCAACCACGTCCAGGCCACCACCGGCATGACCGTCGAGCAGTTCCGCCGCATGTTCACCCACGACCGGCACTCCATCGCCATCGTCGCCAACATCGCGATGCGCCGCGCCGGACGCCGTGACGACGCCCTGCTCCTCATGGACATCTTCAAGGCCAGCGTCGGCAGGACCCCGCACCAGGCACCCATCCACACCGGCATCGGCGCAGTGCCAGAGCACCACGACGACCCGCGCGTCCAGGACGCCGTGCGCATCCTCACCTCCGCCGGCCTCCCGCCCATCCACACCGACGGCATCCACGAACTGCGCCCCGGCTTCCAGGTCCTGCCCGACGACACCGGCGAACTGCCCGGCTTCGTGTTCATCGCCCCCGACCCCGACGCCAAGGCCCGCACCGGCTTCGCGGGCGGAGACCTCGGCTACCTCGCCGTCATGCGCTGGGCCGGATGGGGCGTCATCACCGAACGCCTCCCCGGCGGCCTGTACGCCGCCTGCCACCCCGACCACCAGCACAACCCCTTCCCCACCCGCCCGACCTCCTGACCCCGCCCGTGCCCGGCCGCGGCGCGGCCGGGCACGGCCTTCCCGAAAGGCCCCAGCCCATGAAACTCCCCGTGGACGACGCCACCTTGAAGTCCTGGTCCGCGCTCCTCGCCCTCACCGAGGCGCAGACCACCGCAACCCTGGCCGACATCGAAGACACCCTGCGCGTCGGCTTCGAGCACCGCCCCGAAGAGCTGCGCCACCTCAGCTTCGACGAGCTCACCAGCGACATGGACGCCGACGAAGCGGCCCTGATGTTCCTCATCAGCGGCCTGCGCCAGGCCGGACACCACCAAGCCGCCTTCGCGATCGAGGTCCGCGGCCTCGCCGCCACCCTCACCACCCTCCAGCAGACCGGCTGACCCACACCCCACACAGCACCACCGCCGCCCCGGCCGCGCACCCCGCGCACCGGGGCGGCCCCATGCGCGCCCGCAGAAAGGAATCCGCAGCCATGTCCGACGACTTCATGCCCCGCGCCGCGACCCAGGCCACCGAACGGCCCGCACCGTCGTGGGCGAAGAAGCCCCCGCCCAAGTCCAAGGCCACCACCGGCAAGATCACCGCCCGCCGCTACTTCGCTCCGCGCGACCCCCACGACCACGCCCGCAAGATCGCGGAGAACGTCCTCGAAGCCTGGTACCAGAGCTTCGGCGGCAGCAGCATCGACGTCCCCCTCGGCACCGTCGCCGCGCTCTGCCTGGTGCGCAACAAGCCCGGCCTGGCCGACTGGATTCTCAACCTCACGCCCGAACAACTCCCGCAGCTGTTCAAGGAGATCTACCTCGGCCACTGGATCAACCGCCCCGACCTCATCAACCGCGCGATACGACTGCACGACTGGGCCTGGAACCCCGACCCCGACAAACAGCAGCTCCGCGCCGTCCACGCCGTCACCCGCGCCGCCATCAATACCGGCCTACTCGACCTCACCGGATACGACGACCCCTGGCAACGCTCCGAGGCCGACGTCCTCAGCCCCCTGCTCACCGGCCTCCGGCACAAGAGCGACAAGAAGTGGCGCGGCGAGTACCACACGCCGGCGTGCATCACCGACCTGATGGCCAACATGACCGTCGACAAGGACTTCGCGAAGCCGGGCATGTCCTTCCGCGAACCCGCCGTCGGCTCCGGCACGATGTTCCGCTCCGTCGCCCAGCGCCTGCGCGACCTCGGCCTCAACCCCCACGACTTCCACTGGTACGGCAACGATATCGACGCGTTGTCCGCCGGGTGCGCAGCCGTCAACGCGATCGTCTGGGACCTCGGCCCGCGCTGCCTCATTGGCTGCGCCGACTCCCTGGCCCCCGAGGACGACTACGCCAAGACCCGCA
Organism: Streptomyces sp. NPDC040410; assembly: GCF_055595715.1. NCBI lineage: Bacteria > Bacillati > Actinomycetota > Actinomycetes > Kitasatosporales > Streptomycetaceae > Streptomyces > Streptomyces sp. NPDC040410. The sequence continues at coordinate 93,497 of NZ_JBVIVK010000005.1, read as the reverse complement.
CCGAAGCCAAAGAAGCCTTCGAGCAACGCGACCGCTACGTGGACACCGCGCAAACCATCGTCGCTTGGCGCCGGGCCTTCGCTCTCCTCGACGAAGTCGAGACCGCAGTCGCGTGACCGAGCCCAACGACTTCACCCGGCCCGGCACTACCCCCACCGCCCGCCGCCGACGCCCGTCCTTCGCCGGGCCCCGCGACGAGATCAACGTGCCGCCACTCGACCAGTTCGCCCCCAACCTCGACCCGCCCTGGCTCAAGGAGGAGACCGACACCCCCGACCGCAAAGCCGCCTACCTCCACCCCGACGGCCACCGCCTCGGCCTTCGCGTCCAGCCCGGCGGCCTCGCCATCCAGACCTGGATCACCGCAGGCCCCGACCTGCCGCCGATCCCCGACGGCGCAACCGCCGCCGAGCAGGCCGAAGCGCAAGCCGCCCGCGACGCCCGACTCCAACCCGGCCGCACCTGGCACGCCGTCCTCAACACACGTACCAGCAAGGCCCTCGCCACCGATCTCGGCGCCCTCGTACGCGAGCGGCTGCTCCCCGCCCTGACGAACAAGCCACGCGGCATCGCCGCCCCGCCCCCACCTGCCCGCATCGGGCAGACCCCACAGAAAGAAGAGACCCAGACGTGAGCACCGACAACACGATCCAGGTGACCAGCCTGGGCAACCTCGCCCAGATCCTGCCGTACCTCCTGGGCCACTACCCCGACGACAGCATCGCCTTCCACGCCCCAGGCCCGAACTTCCACGACGGCCCGACCATGACGAGCCCCCTGCCCGACGACCCCGCCGAATGGCAGCAGGCCGTCAAGGCAGCCGCCTGCACCTTCGTCCACCACGCCCACGCCCAGGGACACAACCCCGACCAGGGCGTGATCATCTACCTGTGCCGCGAGCCGCGCCCTGGCCAGACCCCCTGGGACACCGCCGCGCTCCTGGAACCCCTCGCAGCCCAGCTCACCGACACGCTGCACGAGCATCGCGCCACCGTTCTCCAAACGCTCGGACTCGTCGCCAACCGCTGGTGGGCGTTCGAGTGCCCCAAGGAAGGATGCTGCGAGGGCGAAACGCTGCCCTCGGCAGACGACCCCACCAGCATCACCGCGCAGATGGCCCGCCTCGGCCGCACTCCGGGCCCCCGCACCCGCGACATCGTCAAGGAGTTCCAGCCCGCCGTCGACCGCGACTTCCTCAAAGTCCTCGACGCCATGGCCGTCAGCTTCAACAAGCAGTGCAAGACCCAGCTCGGCCAGGACACCGCGCTCGCCACCACGCAGGAGCACATCGACACCGCGATGCGCCGATTCCAAGAGGGAGACACCGAGCTCGGTCGCGGGCTCACCGCGCGACTCATCGTCGGCCTGCAAGACGACGGAGCCGTGGAAGGCGGCATGGCCTTCGCGGAAGACGACGACCTCCCTCATGCCCGACGGCTGTGGGCCTACCTCGCACGCCACTGCGACACCCCGTTCACCAGCGAAGCAGTCCCAATCCTCACTCTGCTGGCGTTCGTCGCCTGGCGCCAAGACGACCTCATCACCGCCCGCCTCGCGCTCCGCCAGGCCATCACCACCGACCCCGACTACGAGCTGGCCACCGGCATCCACCTCGCGACCATCGACGGTGAGGACTCCCGAGAGTGGCTCGCCGTCGCACGCCAAGCCCGAACCGAACGCCTCGCCGGCATCTAGCAGCCCGAGGCCACCCACCACGACGGAATACGGACGCCACCAGTGAACATCCCGATACCCCCACTCAGCATCGGCGGCCCCGCCCAGATCGCCGAACTCCTGCCGTTCCTCCTCAACCACCGGCCCGAGGACAGCATCATCGTGCACAGCCACACCGGCGTGGACTTCTTCGACGGCCCCACCATGACCGTCCAACTCCTCGAAGACCCGGCAACCTGGACCGACGTGGCCGACGCCTTCGCCCACCACTTCATCGACGTCATGCGGCAGCGCGGACACATCCTGAACACGATCACCATCTACCTCTGCCGCGACCCTCGCCCCGGACAGACCGCCGAGTACATCGCCGCCCAGCTCCGCCCGGCCGCCGACCGCATCGCCTGCACCCTCAAGGACTACGGGGTCCGGATCCACGAGATCATCGGCCTCGTCAACGACCGCTGGTGGGCCTACCAATGCCCCCGCCCCCACTGCTGCGAAGGCCAACCGCTCCCCGCACTGGACGCCCCCGACAGCCTCACCGCCGGACTCATCCGCCTCGGCATCACACCGGGACGACGCACGAGCGAGATCGCCAGCGAGTTCCGCCCCATCACAACGAACGCGACGCGCTACCGCGAAGCACTGGACGCCGTAGCCGCCGACCTCCACGAACAGACCCAGACATGCCTGGGCCAGAGCCTCGCACGAGAAGGCACCGCCAGAATCCTCAACGGCGCCCTCAAGGACACCCGAAACGGCAACGTCCGCCTGGACGACGAGGTCGCCGCCAGGATCATCGTCGGCCTGCAAGACACCAAGGCCTGCGACCAAGCCATCCTCACCCACAGCGAAGACGACGACCTCCCTCACGCACGCAGCCTGTACTCCTACCTCGCCCGACGCTGCGTACCCCCGCACACCGACAAGGCACCACCGCTGCTCACCCTCCTCGGATGGATCGCCTGGCGCCAAGGCGACAAGATCACCGCCCGCATCGCGTTCAAAGACGCGCTCACCACCGACAACGGCAACCGCATGGCCAAAGTCCTCCACGCCGCGCTCAACAACGGGACGGACCCGCAGGAACTGATGAAGGTCAACCGCGAAGTCAACGCCGAATCCCTCACGGACGACGAGACCGACACCACGCCCTGACCGCCCCGGTGGGCCCGGCCCACAGCCGGGGCCACCCCGCCCCGAAAGCCTCGACCAATGAGCACACCGCCCGAACCCGTCGGCGCCGTCGCCCGCCACACCGCCTACCTGCCCCAGTTCTGGGACAAGGCCAAGAACTCCCGCCCCATCTGGCGCATCGACTGGGGGCACCCCGGATTCACCCACCGCACCCCGCCCGAGCCGACCGCCAGCCACCAGCCCACCGCTCTCGTCCGCTCCTGGGAGCAACCAGCGCCCGACGGCTCCGGCGAGACCTGGCCCTACCTCCACCGCGGAGCCTGCCTCGGATGCGCCTGGGAGGGTCCCGACCGTCGCCGTACGGACGAGGCCGTCGAGGACGCCCACGACCACAGCCACCGCGGCTGGCGTGAGCTGACTGCGGTACCCGAACGCGGAGGCCGGCACTGGCTCACCCACGTCCAGCACCTCTACCCGGACGGCTGGTTCGACCGCGGCGGCCCCATCCGCACAGTCCGCACGGGAATCGATAAGCGGCATAAGCCCGGCGCAGCACCTGGAGGCGGCTACGACCTGGCCGTCCAGCCACCGAATGCGACCGCCTCGGTGATAGCGATTGCCGACGCACTGCCGTTCCCCGACCTCGGACGTACGGAGACGGCGTGAACGGAGGAATCCGCGCTACGCTGAATTACCGGCTGACCTGCAAGAAGCCGCTCCGCTCCACCCCCGGGCACAGGGGGCGAGAGCCCGCTTCGCCGGTAAGGCAATCCGCTGCGTGTGAGTTCAATTCCTCGACTGCCCGTACTGCGCGACCTGCGTAGATGCGGCCAAGCACCCCGATGCGCTGCCAGGGGGAGAGCCCTCGGAGGGCTACCAGGGGACAGTCAGGGGACGGAAGGACCCGGAAGGATCAGGAAGGTCGGCGCGCGGCTAGAACGGTTGCAGGTCGCTGACCAGCGAATATGGGAAGATCGGGGCAAGATCCGGGAGCGATCGGAAGATCCGAAAAGGACTCATAATCCGTCGGCCGTGGGTTCGAGTCCCACCCGCCCCACCTGTGCAGGCCTCTGACCTGCGGAAACGTTCCTCGCGAGGTGTTGGAGCGTCAACTTTCGCTGAACGGACTGAATCCGCTGCTCGCGAGTTCGGAGCGGGGTGAGGATCTTGCTCCCTCGCTGGGTAGACCTCGCGCTGACCTGCGGGAATGCTGACGAGCGGAGCTTGATCCGACGAGCCGGCAACATCTCCGCGACCTCATTTTCATGATCGTGGGGACGTGTTGGGGACGCGGGGTTTCAGTGGGGTCCGTCGGCCCCGTCCGCAGGCTCTTTGTTCCGCGCCCGGAAGGCCTCCGGCCGGGGCTGCCTACCGGATTCGACCACAGCTTCGAGGAGCCTGATCGCACCGGCACCAGGACGTGAGGGGCTGGTGCGTGCGGACGGAAACTGCCCGAACTGAAACGGCCCAGGTGTTCCGATGAGTGGCTCGACCGCGGGGCCGCCGTCGCTCACGCTGTGATGCGGTCCCCCAGAGGCGTGGCGCGCCGACGCCGGTGGCGAGGGTGCCCCGCAGGATCCGGAGCGCGGTTTCGGGTAGGAACGGTTGGAGGCGGACGCCGAGGTAGCCGGGAGTTCTCGACTTCGGTGGTCGTGGTCAGCGAGCCATCGACGAAGGGGGTGCGGGTCTTGATCTTGTCGCGGAACGGGCGGACGGACTCGACGCCCTTGCTGGCTGGGTCTTTCGAGGGCCCAGTCGAGGTACTACTTGCCGGGGAAGATCGGGCAGGCGTCGCCGCAGCCCATGGTGATCACGTAGTCGGACGTCTGGACAGCCTCGGTGGTGAGGATCTTCGGCTTGGCGTCGGCGATGTCGACGCCGACTTCCTTCATGGCCTCGACCGCGGCCGGGTTGAGCTGGTCGCCCGGGATGGAGCCGGCGGAGCGGACCTCGATCCGGTCGCCCGCGAGGCGAGCGGGCTGGAGGACATCGGTTCTTCCTTCGTAGGTGATCGAGCGGATGGTGCTGGTGTTTGCAGAAAGGGAGGTTCAGGTGATCCGCATGGAGCTGAGCAGCCGTACGCGACCAACCAACTGAAGTGCTCCAACTGTGGAATGATCGTGAAGAAGGATCAGGTCTCTTGACCTCCCGACAGACTTCGACGCCGTACTCGGCGGACGGATGACAGGCACTCTCCAGATGGCGAGCAGGGTGACGGCGTCCATCAGGCGCCAGCGAGAGGAGGGGATGCACATGGCTGAATCGGACAATTGGTGCGACGCCCTGTACTTCCCATACGGCCGACGCAAACTGGGAGGGGTGCGCTGCCGCCTGGAGCCCGAGCATGGCGGAGATCATTGGTGCGAGGCCGAGGACGAAATGGACTCATAGCCCGAGTCCACGCCGATCAAAGCCCCAATCCCACCAAGCCGGGCGGCCACGTCGAAGATGAGTTGCCTGACTGAGGACGCCACCGAATCCAACATATCGGGAGACAGAGATGGACCGGGCAGAACTAAAGGCTGCAGTCGACGAGCTGATGCGCCAGTATCAGGACGGCGAGATCGACGGGGACACCTACTCGCGGGCGATGATGGAGTTGACCACCTCCGCGCAGGAAGGACGTCCCGGCCTCAATCGTTCATGACCGCTATCGGTTGATTTTGTGCCCGTGATGTCGCTTCTATCCTATCCGCCGAGCGTTGTCAGGTAGAGGTGCGCGTCGGCTGTCGCGCTGGTGGCGCCGGCTTCCACGGGGCTGGGGGTGCTGCGGGGGCCTCCTCTCGGCGCTGGTGGGGTGGTGGGGTCAGGTCGGGTGGGGCAGGGCCCACGGGCTGCGGAACGCGGTGACGATCTGCTCGGCTCAGGGCCAGCTTGCGGGGGTCTTCAGTCTTCGGCGGCGCTGGCCAAGCACGATCACGGCGCGCACGTGCAGGAAGCGGTAGTGCAGGGTCTTCGGAGTTTGGCCATGTCGCCTGTGCAGGTGAGGAATTGGTGCCAGCAGCGCAGGTCGGCTGCGATTGCGGTGCCAGTGAGGCCTGCCCGGTTGACGCGCATCCAGCGCGAGGGGAAGCGGTTGAGGCCCTCGGCCTTGCTGTCGCGGATCTCGGTTTCCACCCAGGCGTGGCTGCGGTGCCGACAGTCAAGCCAGGCGGCCTGGCCCACCGCGGCCACGATCTTTATGATCGCTTAGCAGTCCGCAGGCAGCGGCTGGTGCCCATCGCGTCCTCGCGGTGCGGGACCAGCAGCATCCCATCCGCCCCCGGCGCGGTCGCGACCCTCTTGAACTCCCCGACCATGGCTGGGTCGTCGGCCTGCCCGGCCCTCTGGGCGTCGGCGAACTGCCCGAACACCACATCCACTGCCTCCAGCCGCGCGACCTCCACGTCCAGGTCGGCGAGTTCCTTCCGCAGCCGCTCGGCACGGTCGGCCAGCACCAGTCGCCGCTGCATCACCCACGTCAACACGTCCACCACCAGGAGCTCCTTCCGTCCAACCCTGCTTCGGAGCGAAGGAGGCCACAGCGTCCCGGCGTCCTGATTCGCTCGAACCGGCCACAGGCAGACGATCTCTTGCTACCGATCACTCCCACGACCAGCCCGAAGGTGGAAGGCCAGGGCGCGGAACGGCGAAGACCCGGATCACTGCGCCGATGACGACGCCGGGCACGGTACCCGAGATGAGCAGGCGGGCCAGTGGTCCTCCCAGGCGCCCGGCTCGCCAGTAGCGCAGGAGGGTGCCGGGGCCGGCCCCGGACTTCGGCAGTACGTCGGAGTCACTCATTGCCGGTTGTCCGCCGTCCTGCCCGGCCTCGAAGGCGTACTCGTCGAGCAGGTCCAGCGGGCGATCTTCCAGTGGGTCACGTGGTACGGCGAAGAGGGCGGTGCCTGAGCCAACTGGCGGCAGATCTTGAGCGCAGGCAGACGCTCTCATGCTTACGGCCTACTCAGGGCTGCCGCATATGCCCTGGAGGGTAAAGCTGGCCGAGGAAGAGGGAACAGGCACGTTCACGGCCGTCGACGTCGAAGGGGGCGGTATGGCAGCCCTGGCTCGGATATCGCTGGAGGGCGGGAACTACATTCTGCTCGAGGACCCGGCGGCCGCGTTGGAGGGGCCGGTGAAGGCCGGTCGCATCGGCGATGCCATCCATGAGCTCCCGGGGACTTTGCAGGGGGCTCTGGAGCCGATCACGGAGGCGGCCTGTGCCGCACTCGACCAACTGCGCAAGGCCCGACCGGCGGAGATCACAGTCGAGTTCGGTATTGACCTCGCCGCCGAAGTCGGCGCGGTGATCACCAGAAGCCAGGCCGGCTGCCATCTGCGGGTGACCTTGGTGTGGAAGAAGAACGACACCGGTCAACCGCACACAGACGAAAATTTGGGCTGATCCGTGAACAGCGCCGATCATCAGCCAGGCGACAACACGGCGACGGAGCTGCCCGCTGCCGTGGCCCAGATCCTCGCACCTGACGGGAGGGTGGCTGGGGCGGGGTTCCTGGTCGCTGAGCGCCTCTTGGTCACCTGTGCGCACGTCGTGCAGGCAGCGGCAGCTGGTCCCGGGCAGACCGTGCAGCTGGCCTTCCCCCATCTGGAGGGTGGGCGCCAGGCAGAGGGACACGTCCTGAACGAACGATGGCGTGCTCCCGAGCAGGACGACCTTGCCGTTATCCGTCTGGATAGCACGTCGGCCGACATGTGGCCGTTGGCGCTGGGCTCCGCCGCAGGTTGCCGCGGCCACCAAGTGCGCTCCTTCGGCTTCCCCGCGCAAGCCCCACCACAGGGACACTTCGGCTTCGGGGTCGCCGGCGATCTACTGCCGGCTGCCAAGGGAGAGGGACCACACCTGCAGCTGACCGCAGCCAACGACCTCACTACCGGCTTCAGCGGTGCACCTGTCCTTGACGAGGTAACCGGTCTCGTCATTGGCATGCTCACCGAGATCGCCGCCCCGGACGCGTACGAACGGGGACAGGGCATCGCCTACGTCACTCCGACGCAGGTGCTCCGGGAAACCCTGCCGGAACTGGCGGTGCAGGATGTGTGCCCCTACCTGGGACTGGAGCCGTTCACCGCCGAACAAGCCCGCTGGTTCGAAGGCCGCAAGGATTCAGTCCGGCAGGTCGTTGCGAACCTGGCCCGTCAGCGGCGACTCACCTTGCTGCTCGGTCCATCTGGCTCGGGCAAGTCGTCCTTGATCCAAGCAGGAGTGCTGAGTGCGTTGGCGGCGGGCGCGTTGCCGGGCAGCGACCGGTGGCTTCCAGTCCTGGTAAGGCCGCGACAGGACCTGCTGAGGGAAATCGAGCGCGCCGGACTGCCCGAGGTCGCCACTTACGGGATCGCCGCAGCGGTCGGCCGCAAACTCGCGGCCGAACCCGCCTACGAGCGCATTCTGTTGATCATCGACCAGTTCGAGGAGTTTCTGACCGAGCCCGGCCAGCAGGACCGTCTGGCCGCCGCGGAGGCGATCACCACTGCGGTCGATTCGCCGGCCGAGCTCAGCGTGATCCTGGTCATGCGGGATGACTTCTACCCCCAGCTGGCCGCCTTGACCCCCAAGCTGCTGGAAGCCGCAATGCCCGGCCTCCTGAACGTGCCGGCCATTTTGAGCAAGCAGGACCTGCACGACATCATCACCCTGCCCGCCCATGATGTGGGACTGCAATTCCAACCTGGACTGCCGGAGCAGATTGTCACCGATGTCCTGGTCACTAACTCCGAGGCAGCCACAGGGCACCGAGCATCGGTAACCGTGCTGCCGTTGCTGGAACTGACACTCAGCCAGTTATGGGATAGGCGCCGCGACGGGTACCTCACCCATGAGGCCTACCGCCGCATCGGAGCGGTCAGCGGGAGCCTTACCAACTGGTGCGACACCGCCCTCAATGAACTGGCCCCCGAGCAAAGGCCTGTTGCGAGGATGATCTTGACTTCCCTAGTGCATCCGGCTGACCCAGTCCGTAACGTACCCGCGGTGCGGGCGCAGGTCCGTCTCGATGAGCTGTACGAACTGGCGACCGATCCCGATGACGCGAGCAGCGGCAAGACCGTCAACGACGTCGTCGCCGCCCTTGCGCACCAGCGCATTATCACCACCCAAACACTGAACGCCCCGGAACGCTCCGACGCCCCTGTCGGCCAACCGGTGGCCGAGCTGATTCACGACGCCCTTATCCGTGACTGGGGCACACTGCGCGAGTGGGTCAGCCAAGATCGCCGATTCCAAGGATGGCTCAACCGCACCCGCGATCGGTATGCCCGTTGGGTCGCAACATCCGACCCGGGAGACCTGCTCGGTGGGACAGCACTTGCAGAAGGCCTCGAATGGTCACGCAAGCGCCGCCTGCCATTCGACCTCACAGCCTTCCTCGCTGCCAGCAAGCAGCGCCAACAGGCGGTCATCCGGCGCAGTAGGCGTATCAATATCATCCTCGCCACCGTGCTGGCTCTCGCACTCGTTGCCGTAGCCGGAGCGTTGTGGCAGTGGCGGACAGCCGAAGCCGAACGACAAGCTAGTTTGTCCCGGCAACTTGCTGCGGAATCAAACACGCTCATCGACAAAAACCCTGATCTGGCATCACTGCTGGCCATCCATGCGTACCGCACGAGCCATACTCCCGAAGCCGTTGCGAGTCTGCGGGACGCCGCAACCCTCCCGCTGCACCGGCGTCTGGTCGGCCACAAAGGCGAAATCTTCTCTGTGGCCTACAGCCCTGACGGGCGCACCCTCGCCACCGCCAGCACTGACAACACGGTACGGCTGTGGGACGTGACAACGGGTAAGACCCGCACCGTCCTCACCGGACACAAGGATGCTGTGTGGTCGGTGGCGTTCAGCCCTGACGGGAGCACCCTCGCCACCGGCAGCACTGACAACACGGCCCGGTTGTGGGACGTGGCGACGGGCAAGACCCGCAGCATCCTCACTGGTCACGCCAATTGGGTCAACTGGGTCACTTTCAGCCCTGACGGGCGCACCCTCGCCACCGCCAGCAAGGACCGCACGGCCCGGTTGTGGGACGTGGCCACTGGCAAGATCCGCACCATCATCACTGGCCACGCCGACTGGGTGTACTCGGTGGCGTTCAGCTCTGACGGGCGCACTCTCGCCACCGCCAGTAGGGACCGCACGGCCCGATTGTGGGACCCGAAGACGGGCAAGACTCGATCCACCCTCGCCGGCCACACGGATGCTGTTTGGGCCGTGAAGTTCAGTCCAGACGGTCGCACACTCGCCACCGGCAGCTCTGATCGGACAGCCCGGTTGTGGGACGTGGCCACTGGCAAGGGCCGTAAAACGCTCGTCGGCCACACCGATCAGGCGTGGGCGGTCGCCTTCAGCCCTGACGGGCGCACTCTTGCCACTGGCAGCGCCGACCAAACCGCCCGGTTGTGGGATGTGGCCACTGGCAATGCCCGAGCCACCTTTACCGGCCACACGGGCGCGGTAGAGGCCGTGGCGTTCAGCCCTGACGGGCGCACCCTTGCTACCGCCAGCGATGACCGAACCGCGTGGCTGTGGAATGCAACCACCGGCAGGACCGGTGCCACACTCACAGGCCACACCGGTCCGGTGGGGTCAGTGGCGTTCAGCCCTGACGGGCGCACCCTCGCCAGCGCCAGCGATGACCGCACGGCCCGATTGTGGGACCCGAAGACGGGCAAGACTCGATCCACCCTCACCGGCCATACGGATGCGGTTTGGGCCGTGCAGTTTGCGCCGGACGGACACACACTCGCCACAGCCAGCTCTGACAAGACAGTGCGGTTGTGGGACGTGGCCACTGGGGAGACGCGATCTAGGCTCACAGGCCACACTGCTGGAGTGACCTCAGTGGCGTTCAGCCCCGACGGACGCACCCTCGCCACCTGTGCCAATGACGAGACGGTACGGCTGTGGGACCTCTCCACCGGTCACGTCCGCACCACGCTTGTTGTAAGCCATGGGGCGGGCTTCTCGGCGACTTCCGTCGCCTTCAGTCCAGACGGACGCATCCTCGCCATCGGCAGCTCTGACAACACCGTGCTATTGAGGGACGCGGTAACTGGGAAACCCCGATCCACGCTGACGGGCCACACGGACGCAGTGAACTCGGTGGCATTCAGTCCAGACGGACATACTCTTGCCACCGCTAGCTCTGACAAGACCGCACGGTTGTGGGACGTTGCCACTGGGAAGATCCGATCCACCCTCACAGGCCACGCGGACGCCGTGACCTCGGTAGCGTTCAGCCCAGAGGGACGCACACTCGCCACCGGCAGTAAAGACCGCACGGCACGGCTGTGGGACGTAACCACAGGCAGGGCCCTCACCACCTTCACTGGCCATGCAGACTGGGTGTGGTCTGTCGCCTTCAGCCCCGACAAGCGCCTCCTCGCCACTGGCAGTTCCGACCAAACCGCACGGTTGTGGGACTCGGTCCTACCTGAGCCCGATGCCGCAATCCGCGCCATCTGCCGGAACGTAAACCGCGATCTGACTGCGGACGAACGAACGGCTTTTCTGCCAGGACAATCGGCTGGCAGGGCATGTCCGTCAGGCTGATCGCCATCTACTTTCCGTGCGGCTGCGCGAGCATCTGGAACTGCCCCGCAGTCGCTTGTGAGTGTCGGCGACCCCGAGACCGCCGAAATCCCTAGCCTGTCTGGTCGCCGAAGCTGGCGCAGGTGGCTTCTGGAGCCGCTGCGCGATGGAAGGGCAATCCGCTGCGGGTGGGTTCAGGACCGGTTTCCGAGCTGGCGGGATCGGCCTCAGGCCCCGTGAAGTCGTCCATTCTGGACCCGTTGGGGACGCGTTGGGGACACAAGGATAGGAACAGACCGACAAAGGTAGCGGAGCGCCGACACGGTTCACCCCGTCTGACCTGCAAGAACGTCATGGATTAGCGTAGAAACGCAAGGGCCGCCAAGATCCCCAAAGGACTCATAATCCGTCGGCCGTGGGTTCGAGTCCCACCCGCCCCACCAGTTTCTGGCCGGCACTGCCAGGGCGTCGTTGAGGTTGCCGGCCTGGCCGGCGGACAGGGCCTTGTCGGTGAAGCTTGCGTGGCGCGCGATCTGCGCCGGCACGGGCCGTGGGGCGGGCATCAGGGCTTGCGGCCGATGAAGGCGAGCAAGCGGGTCTGTACGTCGGAGTTCTCGGGTACCTCGACCCGGGGGCCGTAGTGTCCGCTCTTGCGGAGGACTTCGTCGAGCGGCAGCATCCCGGCGAGCAACTGGGCGCACCTGTCGGGGTCGAGGCGTTCCTCCTGGCCGGTGGCCCGTGCGAGGTCCCAGGTGTGCAGGAAGACGTCAGCGGTATAGAACTGGCCCACTGCCTGGTCCAGAGGGATCTGCCCGATGTGCTGGTTCGAAAGTGTCCTGTCCGCTGTGGCGGGGTCGTCGAGGAGGGCCTGTACCCCGTCGCAGTGCACCTCCCAGGCGGCTACCGGGTCGTCGTCCACCGACGGCCCTTTCGGCAGTTCGACGCCGGCACCGGCCTTCAGGAAGTCCGGGAACCACCCCACGAGGTGACGCACCACGTCTCGGGCGACCCACCCCTCGCACGGCGCCGGGTTGTCCCATGCCTCTGGATGCGCGCCGCGTACGCGTTCGGTGAATACGCGCGCGACCGTGCGGTGTTCATCGGCTGCCTTCGTCATGGCCTCAAGCCCCTGTGTCGGTGCCTGTGTCGGCGCTGCCGCTCCGGCCGCCGCCGAGCAGTTCGTCGAGCCGCTCGTAGCCTTCGCGGACGCCATGTTCCATACCGCTCCTGAGCATCGCGTCGCGGGCCTCGATGGAGTCCATGAGCGACTTGGCGGTGACCCGGGTGCGACCACCGAGGTCCTCGAAGACGGCCGTCTCCAGGCTGACGCCGTCCGGGAAGCCCTCGAAGGTGAAGGTCTGCACGATGCGCTCGTCGGGGCGAACCTCGTGGAACACGCCGTGGAAGCCGTACTCGGTCCCGTCGTCCTCGCGATGCACATACCGATAGGAGCCACCGCTGCGTGCGTCGTACCGGTCGATCCGCATCGTGAGCCGCCGCGGGCCGAGCCACTGGACAACCAGATCAGGGTCGGTGTACGCCCGGAACACCCGCTCCGGCGGAGCGTCGAACTCCCGGGTGATCACGATCGTCGGCAGAGCCGGGTCGGCCTCGATTCGCGTCTCGTTGCGGTGCTGCGTGTCGCTGGTGCTCATGATGCCGCCTCCTCCGTCGGGGTGTCCGCCACCGGCTGCTCGTCCATCTGCTCGAGGAGCGCATCGAGACGACGGAAACGGTCCTCCGCCTCACGCCGGTAACGCTCGATCCACTTCGCCATCAGGTCGAGGACCTCTGCTTCGAGGTGGCAGGGCCGCCGCTGGGCGTCCCTGCGGCGACTGACCAGACCGGCCTCTTCCAGGACCCTGATGTGCTTGGACACGGCCTGCACCGTGACGTCGTACGGCTCGGCCAGTTCGTTGACCGTGGCGTCCCCGGCGGCAAGCCGGGTCACGATGTCGCGCCGGGTCGGGTCGGCCAGTGCGGAAAAGACCTGGGTCAGCCGGTCGTCGGCCACCACGCACCTCGCATATTCAACCGATTGGTTGAATAGCCTAGGGTCGGGCTCTCGCATTGTCAACGGAGTCGGGGCGGGGTCAGGGGGACCGGCGGACCTTCCCCCTCAGTGCCGGCGCCGCACCGCATCCGATAGCGTCTCCCGCTGACAAACCGGTGGTGAAACCGCCCTGCTGGGGCCTCAAGGAGTCCGTCGTGCACTGGACAGGTTGGGTTGTCCTGACCCTCATTTTGATCATCGGCGGATGGATGCTGTTCGACGGCCTGCACGCCGTTCTCAGCGGGGATTTCGTCACGCCGAAGAGCGGAACACACGCGGGCCGGCTGGGCCCCTGGGCCGGCCTGCTCTCCGCAGTGGGCCTCGACCCACGGTCGATGCTGACAAAAGTGACGTTCGTCGGGTACGCCAGCGCCTACCTCGCTGCCGGCATCGCGTTCGCCGCGCGGGTGCAAGGGGCGTGGTGGGCGGTCCTCGTCCTGGCCGTACTCGGTCTGTGGTACCTGCCGTTCGGCACCGTGACCAACCTCGTTGTCATCGCGCTTCTGTTCGCGCCGGCACTGCGGACTGCCACGACATAGAGGGACGGGCCCGGCAAGGGAGCGGGCCCTCATGGACGGACTCCGGGGCGGACGTCCGTAGCCCACCGGCCTGGCTGCCGTGGTTGAAAGGCTGGTCAGGCCAGAGAATCGAGGGAGTAACGAAGCCTCCGTATCGACCAGTGGAAATGAGTGGATCGGGCGTTTTGGGTCCTGCATGATCCCGGCATGCTCATTGACCATGAAGGTGTTTCACCGACCGTTCACCCCTCGGCCTACGTCGCCCCGACGGCGACCCTGTGCGGAGATGTGCGTGTCGGTGCGGGGTGCCGGGTGCTGTTCGGCGCGGTGCTGACCGCGGAGGGCGGGCCCGTGGAACTCGGCGAAGGCTGCATCGTGATGGAGAACGCGGTCCTGCGCGGGACGCGGCGCGATCCCCTCCGCCTGGGGCGCCAGGTCCTCGTGGGCCCGGGCTCCTACCTGACCGGATGCACGGTCGAGGACGAGGTGTTCCTGGCAACCGGCAGCCGGGTCTTCAACGGCGCCCGGATCGGGACGCGTTCCGAGGTGCGGATCAACGGGACGGTGCATCTGCGCACGGTGCTGCCAGCGGATGCCATGGTGCCGATCGGCTGGGTGGCCGTCGGTGATCCGGCGCAGGTGCTTCCGCCGCAGGAGCACGAGGCGATCTGGGCCGTGCAGAGGGAACTGGACTTCCCCGGCTATGTGTTCGGTCTGGAGCGGCCCGCGCCGGGCGAGAGCCTCATGCCGGCCGTCTCGGAACGGTTCGGCCGTGCCCTCGGCCGTCACCGTGACGACCGAGTGCTCTGAGCCGCCGCCCGCGGTCCGGCACCGGGCGGGCCGGACCGCAGTTCGGTCGCGTGATTCGCCAGCCTCGGGCAGTGGCACTCCGGCCGCCGTGCGGTGTAGCCGTGGCCTCTGACGGCTGGCTCACTACTTGCGGAATTCGTTGATAGGTCGAGCATTTTCAACCGATGTAGTTGTGGTGTAGCGATTAACCGACTGAATCGATAGTCTCTCGTGAGCTTGCCGTCGAGGGTCCTCGACCGCGCCGACCGAAGGACTGGTACGCATGACGGAACGAACCGGGTTCCCCGCCCCTGCCCTGCGCGAGACCCGGCGCACCCGCCACCGCCGCCTGCGAGAGCAGGGCAGCCTGAGCCGCGCGGATCTGGACGCCGTCCTGGAGACGGGTTTCGTGTGCCACCTCGGCGTGATGGTGGAGGGTGCCCCGATGGTCGTACCGACCGTGTACGGCACCGACGGGGACACCCTGTACCTCCATGGCTCGGTCGCCAGCCGCAGCATGACCGCCTCGCCCCCGGACGTCGTCTGTGTGACGGTCACTCATGTCGACGGCCTGGTGCTGGCCCGCTCGGTCTTCGAGCACGGCGTCAACTACCGCAGCGCGATGATCTACGGCGTGCCCCGTACCGTGACCGACCCGGTGGAGAAGCTCACCGGCCTGCGGGTCCTGACCGAGCACATCGCCCCCGGCCAGTGGGACTACGCCAGGCAGCCCAGCCGCAAGGAACTGGCCGCCACCACCTTGCTGGCGCTGTCGCTGGACGAAGCTTCGGTGAAGCTGCGCACCGGGCCCCCCGAGGACGGAGACGGACCCGACGCCGCGCTGGGCCTCTGGGCCGGCGTGCTGCCGCTGCGGTCGGCATGGGGCGTTCCGGAGCCGGATCCGGCCCTTCCCGACGGCGTACCGGTTCCCGCCCACCTGGCCCCGCTCGTCGGGCGGTCGCCCGGGTCGGCACGTGGCCTGACCGCCTCGGACGGCTGACTGAAGACGGTCACCGGCCGGGGCGTCGGCGGGATCCACCGCCGGTTGCCGGTGCCGCCGTCACCGGACCGTGCCGTCGGCCAGGAAGCCGCGCAGATGTTCCAGCAGGGCCTCGGGGCGCTCCTCCGCGATGAAGTGGCCGCATTCGGGGATCTCCGCGCCGGTGACGTTCTCCGCGTACTCGCGCCAGATCTCCAGTGTGGGCAGACGGGCCGGCAGCCCTGCTGACCCCCACAGCGCCAGCACCGGCATGGTGAGGCGGCGGCCCGCTGCGGCGTCCGCGTCGTCCAGTGCGAGGTCCTGTTCCTGGGCGCGGTAGTCGTCGAAGCCCGCGCGCAGGGCGCCGGGGCGGGAGAACGCCTCGACATAGGCATCGACCGCTTCGGGTGTCAGCCCGTGGCGGTTGTAGGTCCACCGCTCGTAGAAGTACTCCAGATACCCGCGGACGTCATGCCCCACCAGGCGCTCGGGCAGGTCAGGCTGGAGATGGAACAGCCAGTGCCAGTACCCGGAGGCGACCGTCGCGTCGATGCGGCGGAACATCTCCCGGGTCGGCACGACATCGAGCACGGCCAGCCGTTCCAGCTGGTCCGGGCGGTCCAGCGCCCAGCGGTGCGCGACGCGGGCGCCGCGGTCGTGGCCGACGACCGCGGCCCGCTCGAAGCCGAGTGCCTCCACCAGGCCGGCCATGTCCGCGGCCATCCGCCGCTTGTCGTAACCGGATACGGGCTTGTCACTCAGCCCGTATCCGCGCAGGTCGGGGGCGACGACGGTGTGGTGGGCGGCGAGCTCCGCGAGGACGGGGCGCCAGCACAGAGCGGTCTGCGGCCAGCCGTGGAGCAGGACGAGCAGGGGGCCGGAACCCGCTCGCACGTAGTGCAGGCGGACCCCGTCCACCCGTGTCACACCGGTCGTCATTGTCAGCTGCCCCATGGATGACTCTCCTCGGAAAAGTGGGACTAACCTTCTTAGGGGGTTAAGTTAGCGTGCACAATGGAGCCGTGACAACGGACGACTTGTGGATCTGGGACGGCGGGCGGGTCTGCCTGGACTTCGTCAACACCCTCCGGCACCGGTGGAGGACCACTCCCGAGGAGACCCTCCGTGAGCCGGGCGACCTGACGCGCTGGCTTCACGAGGCCGGCCTGCTCGAACCGGGCGACCCCGCCCCCGCGGCGGAGGCCGTTCTCACATCCGGCCGGCTACTGCGGGAAGCGGTCGACCGGACGGTACGCGAGGTGGCGGACGGCGGACTGCCCGCGCCGGAGGACGTGACGCTGCTCAACCGATCGGCGGCGGCCGCCCCCGTACCCGCCCCCCAACTCGTCGTCAGGGGCGGGCGCCTGGAGCGCGCGGGCACCGCGAACCTCGCCGACCACTCCGAAACCGCACTCGGGCTCATCGCTCAGGACGCCATCGACCTGCTTACCTCCGCCGAGATCCGACGGATACGGGTCTGCGGCTCCGACCGCTGCGGCCTGCGCTTCGTCGACCGCTCACCCGCCCACAACCGCCGCTGGTGCTCCATGTCGCGCTGCGGCAACCGCACCAAGGTCCGCCTCCACCAGGAGCGGGCGAAACGGCGGGATCACGTCCCTGAGGGGTGAGGAAGGGGGCGCCCTCGGTCATGCCCGGTCGCGGCCCCGCGGAGTCACCGAAAGGCTGCCCGCCGAATGCGGCGGGCAGCCTGGAGCGTCGTACGGCGGTTCGCGGAGGCTGGCGGGACGCGACCGCTTCGTTCGGCCAACAGGGTCCGGGTGAGTGTCAGGTCCTCGGAGAGCTCCCGGCGGCGGCGTACCAGGTGATGCGCGGCGACCCGGGCGGTCACCACCTGGGCGCCGCCCAGGCCAGCGCGTAGCCGAAACCGTTGATCGCCCAGTGCAGCGCCGCCGGAGCCAGCAGGCTGCCGGAACGGCGCCGCAGCTCGCACAGGACCACCCCCGCGGCGGTCATGGCCGCGACGCCCACCATGACGGTCAGTGTCACGTCTGCCGGACTGCTTCCGAAAGCCGTCGCCACGGCGCTGTTGGAACGATTGAGTCCGCGGGACGGCAGCAGATGCCAGAGACCGAAGAGCAGTGACGACACGGCGGTGGCCCACGCCGCTCCGCGTCGGCGTCGGACCATGGCCCACAGAACACCGCGGAACGCGGTCTCCTCCAGCAGCACGGTCGCGAACGGGACCCGCACCAGCACCCGCCACAGCAGCTGCTCCGCGGACAGGCCGACCGCCCTGGCATCCTGGAACGCCTCTCGGCCGGCCGGAACGGCGAGAAGGAGCAGGAAGACGACGAGGACGGCGGCGGCCAGGACGGGCGCCCACCGCAGTCCGCGGCGCACACCCGCCGCGTCGAGCCCCAGATCGGCCGGGGTGAGACCGTCCCAGCGGGCGATCAGTATGAGTGCGGCCGTCGCGGTCACACACGTGAGCACGTACGCGTTGGGGCTCCGCACGAGCCAGTTGTTGAGCAGGTTCGCGGCGACCAGGACGACAACGACACAGACGATCCGCATCCTGATTCCAGGATCCTCCGTCGGGGCGGTCCGGTCCGCAGCGGCGAGCCCAGTCCGTCGATCACGTCCGGTGAGAGTGAGGCCCTGGGGCAGGATCGGACCGGGTTTGGGCGGTAGATCGGTGATCTTGATACCGGTTCAGCGACATGGGCCATACGGCCAGGTCAGCACGTTCCGGTTCGCCAGGTGATTTCATCTCAGATGAGGGGCCCTGCAGGAAGCCTCCCGGCACACCGTGCGCCTGGACCCGGTCCGGGCGCACTGGGGCGACATGCTGCGCGTGGCCGGCTCCCTGACCACCGGTGAGGTCCGCGGCTACGACCTGATCCGCATGCGCTCGCTCCAAGGGCGCAACCCCAGGTGCAACTTCGGTTGCGTTGCGTATCCAATGGACGGTGGGCGGCGGTTTCGCCGCGATCGTCCCCGGGAGTGCCATGAGTACGCCGCCCGAGCCGTCCCCGCCCGAGCCGTCCCCGTCCGAGCCGTCCCCGTCCGAGCCACCCGATGGGGCAGCCGCCCCCGTCCCGCCCCCACCCGGCCGGACGGGTGCCTCACGTGCCACGCGGATCGCGATGAGCGTGGCCTCCGCTGTGCTGATTACGCTCACCTGCATCCTCGTCCCGGTGGCCATCCTCACGGTCTGGGTCCATGACATCGTGCTGGACACCGACCGGTACGTCTCGACGATGTCTCCGCTCGCGACGAATCCGGCGATCGAGGCGGCCGCCGTCAACCGCATCGCCACGGCCGCCGACGTCCGGGTCAACGGCAACGAGGTCGCGGCGGATGTGGCGTCCTGGCTGCAGTCCCAGGGCCTGCCGCCGCGCGCGGCCGCGGGGATCAAGTCCCTGGGGCCGAAGCTGGACGAGGCGGTCAACGACGTGGTCACCAAGGCGGCGACCCGTTTCGTACAGAGCGACAGGTTCGAGACCGTCTGGACCGACGCCAACCGCGCCGTCCACACGGCCGTCGTGAATGTCCTCACCGGCCACGGACGGGGTGCCGTCTCGGTCAGCGACGGCACGGTCACCCTCAACGTCGGCGCCGCCGTGGACACGGTCAAGCAGGACCTCGTGGACGCCGGCCTGACTCCGGCCGAGAAGATCCCCGACGTGAACAAGCAGATGGTGCTCTTCCAGTCCGACAAGCTCGCCAAGATCCAGGGCTTGGCCCACGCACTGGACGTGATCGGCAACTGGATGCCCGTGCTCACGGTACTGCTCGGCGTGATCGGGGTGCTGCTCGCCCGCAGGCGGCGCCGCGCGCTGGTGACCACAGCACTGGGCGCGGCCGGAGCCTGCCTGGTCCTCGCGATCGGCCTGGTCATCATCCGCCACTACTACCTCGGCCATCTGCCCGCGCAGGTGCAGTCCCCGGCAGCGGCAGCAGCGGTCTTCGACACGCTGCTGCGCTTCCTGCGGATCACCATCCGCACGGTGCTGGCGCTTGGAGTGGTGGTGGCGATCGGTGCCTACCTGTCCGGCCACGGCCGCCTGCCGCGCGCCGTTCGCGGCGCGGCCGAACACACCGCCGACTCCGCCGCGCGCTGGGGCGCTTCCCACGGGGTGCACACAGGACGGGTCGGGACCTGGACGGCCGCCCACCGGCAGTGGATCACCCTCGGTGTTCTGCTGATCCTCGCCCTGGTGCTCGCGCTGTGGAGCTACCCGACAGTGCTGACCGTCCTGCTGCTGGTGCTCATCCTGCTCGCGGTACTCGCCGTACTCGCGCTGCTGGCAGCGACCGGCCGGGCCGCCCAGCAGAGCACAAGGCCCGAACAGGCCCAGGGAGAGTAGCCGGGGTGGCCACCGCGACCGGGCACAAGTCACTTCGGCGAAGCCTGCTGGAGTGGCGGCCTCCGCGCGGAGAAGCCCGGGTCGAGCCCCGGCCGACGACAGGGGCCCTGTCCGGCCGTTCCGATCGCAACCCCGCGTCGGCCAGAGGCCCTGTGGAGGGCCGCCCACAAACATCAGCGGCGCTCGCGCCGATGACGGGACGGAGAACGAAATGACGCAGGCATCGTGGAGTGAGTACAGGCCGGGGCAGCGGTTCCCGGGGGTGATCGGTCGGACGACCGACGACTCGAATCCGGCGTGGCCGCAGCCGGTGCGGGCGGCGGCGGGTGCGCCGAACGTGCTGTTCATCGTTTTCGACGACACCGGGTTCGGGCAGTTGGGCTGCTACGGCAGTCCGATCGAGACGCCGAATCTGGACGCGCTGGCCGCGGGCGGCCTCCTGTACAGCAACATGCACACCACCGCGCTGTGTTCGCCGTCGCGCTCCTGCATCATGACGGGCCGCAACCACCATGCCAACGGCATGGCGGCGATCACGGAGCTGGCCACCGGCTACCCGGGCTACAACGGGCAGATCCCGTTCGAGAACGGGTTCCTCTCCGAGATGCTGCTGCAGCACGGCTACAACACGTACATGGTCGGCAAATGGCACCTGATGCCCTCGGAACAGGAGTCGGCAGCGGGCCCGTACGACCGGTGGCCGCTCGGGCGGGGTTTCGAGCGGTTCTACGGGTTCCTGGGCGGGGATTCCAGCCAGTGGTACCCGGACCTGGTCTACGACAACCACCAGGTCGAGCCGCCGGCCACACCGGAGGAGGGCTACCACCTGACGGAGGACCTGGTCGAGCGGGCGATGTCGTTCATCGCCGATGCCAAGCAGGTCGCCCCGGACAAGCCGTTCTTCCTGAACCTGTGCCCAGGCGCCACCCATGCCCCGCATCACGTGCCGAAGGAGTGGGCGGACCGCTACCGGGGCCGGTTCGACGACGGCTGGGAAGCCTACCGCGAGCAGACCTTCGCTCGGCAGAAGGAGCTCGGCGTGGTGTCGGCGGACGCGCAGCTGTCCCCGCACGATCCGGACGTGCCCCCGTGGGAGTCGCTGACGCCCGACGCGCGGCGCCTCGCGGCGCGGATGATGGAGGTCTACGCGGGGTTCCTCTCCCACACCGACCACCACATCGGGCGGTTGGTGGAGTTCCTGAAGGAGACCGGCGAGTTCGACAACACGCTGATCATGGTGGTCTCCGACAACGGGGCGAGCGCCGAGGGCGGGGTGACCGGAACCACCAACGAGCTGCAGTTCTTCAACAACGCGCCCGAGTCGCTGGAGGAGAGCCTGGCGCGGATCGATGAGATCGGCGGCCCGGCCACGTTCAACCACTACCCGTGGGGCTGGACATGGGCGGGCAACACGCCTTTCCGTCGGTGGAAGCGGGAGACCTACCGCGGCGGCGTCAGCGACCCGTTCCTCGTCCACTGGCCCGACGGCATTCAGGCCCGCGGTGAAATCCGCGGCCAGTTCGCGCACATCATCGACATGGTCCCCACCGTCCTGGACGTGCTCGGGGTCGAGCCGCCCGCGACCATTCGGGGTGTCACCCAGTCGCCCCTCCACGGGGTCAGCTTCGCGCACACCTTCGACGACGCCGACGCGGCGAGTCGCCACCGTACCCAGTACTACGAGATGCTCGGGCACCGGGCGATCGACCACGACGGGTGGCGGGCGGTCTGCCCCTGGCCCGGGCCCTCCTTCGAGGAGGCCGAGCGGCCCTTCGGCACCCCGATCACCATGGCCGACCTCGACGACCTCGACGCCCACCACTGGGAGCTCTACCACGTCGACGAGGACATCGCCGAGACCAGGAACCTCGCCCAGGAGCACCGCAGCAAGCTGATCGAGATGATCGCGCTGTGGTACGTGGAGGCGGGCAGGTACAACGTGATGCCGATCGACGGAAGCGTCCTGCAGCGCATCATGACCGAGCGCCCGCAGATCACCGAGGCCCGCACCAGCTACACCTTCCGTTCCGGTACCCAGGCCGTGCCCGCCGCGGTCGCGCCCCGGGTCCTCAACCGCCCGCACAGCGTCACCGCCGACGTCGAGATCCCGCCCGGCGGCGCGGGGGGCGTCCTGCTCTGCCAGGGCACCAACGCCGGCGGCTGGTCCCTCTACCTCAAGGACGGCCACCTCCACTACGCCCACAACTACGTCCAGCGGACCCTGCACCACGTGGCCTCCAGCGAGAGCGTGCCCGAGGGGCGGCACACCCTGCGTTTCGAGTTCGAGCCCACCGGCGCCCCGGACATCGCCCACGGCAAGGGCGCACCCGGCCGGGCCCAGCTGTACATCGACGGGCGCCTCGTCGGCGAGACCGATATGCCGGTCACCACCCCGATCGCCTTCAACCCCGGTGGCATGGCCTGCGGCGCCAACCCCGGATCGGCCGTCACCCCCGACTACCAGGCACCGTTCCGCTTCACCGGCACCCTTCACGGCGTCACCGTCGACCTGTCCGGAGACCTCATCGTCGACGCCGAGAGCGAGATGCGCATGCACATGGCCCGCCAGTAGGCGCGGCCCCGTAGCCGGCCGGTCATCGGCAAGTCCGCGTGTGTGACCTTCAGAGCAATGCCGCAGACGTGCCAGGCCGGGTCCGACCTGTGTCCGAGCGCCGGGCTCGGACGAGACCGGCAAGACCCCGGTCCCGGTAGGCGGCGGCCCACCGCTGCGCGGTCCGACAGGCCACGCCCGCCTCGGCGGCCCACACCAGCGGAACCCCGTCCTCACGATGCGGCCGTAGCACCGCGAACCGGCGCATGGCTCCTGGCCGGCCGCGTGCGAATGGCCAGAAGTGATCTGGGACATACGCGTTCATCGTCGGTTATGGGTAGCTTGAGGTGCTTGTCCTGTACGCGGCTTTGTGTCATCGCGTGTACCGCCCCCTGATACCCGTCCGGGAGACCCATGCGCCCCCGAATAGCCTTCGTGCCGCCCCTTGCCCTGACCAGCGGTGCCCTGACCGTCGGCGTCGGCGGTCTGTATCTGACAGGGCTGCTGCTCACGGGCGGCGAGATCGAGGCGGGTACGACGGTGCGCGGGGTGGACATCGGGGGCCTCAGCCGGACGGAGGCCATCCGCAAGCTGGACACGCACCTGGCGGCGGCCGGCTCGCAGGAGCTGGCCGTGAGGCTCGGCGACCGCAGCGGCACCGTCGACCCGCGGCAGGCCGGACTCACCTTCGACGCCGAGCGGACCGTCGACCGCGCAGCGCGCACCGCCTCCGACCCCGTCAGTGTGATCGGCGGGTTCTTCCCCTCGGGCGGTGAGATCGAGCCGGTCGTACGCCTCGACGAGGACAAGGCCCGCACCGCTCTCGGGAAGCTGGCGAAGACACTCGACCGGAAGGTCCGCGACGGCGCCGTCACCTTCAACGACGGCCGGGTCGGGCAGGTGGCTCCGCGCCGGGGCGAGGCACTGGACGTGGACGCCGCGGTCGGCACCCTGCGGACCTCCTTCCTGCGCGGCGGGGCGGGCACGGTCACGGCCCTGCCCGCCCGCGAGACCGAGCCGAACGTCACGGCGGAGGAGGTGCGGCGAGCGGTGCGCGACTTCGCGCAGCCGGCCATGTCGGCGCCCGTCACCCTCACCGCGGGCGGCAGAGACTTCACGATCAGCCAGGCCGTGCTGGGCGAGCACCTGACGATGCGGCCGGACGACTCCGGCAGGCTGACGCCGAGGCTGGACGGCAAGGGCCTGCGTGCCGCCCCCGCGGTGGCCCGTCCCCTGGCCGGCATCACCACCACGGCCGAGAACGCCAGGCTGCGCCTGGACGGCGACCAGGTCGTGGTGGCCGACGACGCCCGCACCGGCGTACAGGTCACCGGCAAGGCGCTGAGCGACGCCGTGCTGCCGCTGCTCACCAAGGCGGGCGCCGCCCGTACCGGGGAGGTGGCCGCGCGAGTGATCCAGCCGGAGGTGACCCGCGAGAACGCGGCGCGGCTGGGGCTGACGGAGAAGATGTCCTCCTTCACGGTCCACTTCGAACCGGCCGCCTACCGCACGAAGAACATCGGGCGGGCCGCGCAACTCATCAACGGCTCCGTCGTCCTGCCCGACGAGACCTGGAGCTTCAACCGGACCGTGGGCGAGCGCACCGAGGCCAATGGCTTCGTCGAGGGCATCATGATCCTCGACGACCAGTTCACCAAGGCGTCCGGCGGTGGTGTCTCCTCCGTGGCGACGACCGTGTTCAACGCGCTGTTCTTCGCCGGGGTCGAGCCCGTGGAGCACGGCGCCCACTCCTTCTACATCGAGCGTTACCCGGAGGGCCGGGAGGCGACGGTCGCCTGGGGCAGCCTCGATCTCAGGTTCACCAACGACTCCGGCAACGCCATCTACATCCAGGCCGAGTCCACCGACACCTCGGTGACCGTCACCTTCCTCGGCACCAAGAAGTACGACGAGATCAAGTCGGTCAAGGGGCCCCGGACCAACGTGGAACCGCCGGAGCGGAAGGTG
This sequence comes from Streptomyces sp. NPDC040410, assembly GCF_055595715.1. NCBI lineage: Bacteria > Bacillati > Actinomycetota > Actinomycetes > Kitasatosporales > Streptomycetaceae > Streptomyces > Streptomyces sp. NPDC040410. Next base: position 68,976 of record NZ_JBVIVK010000005.1, on the reverse strand, counting down.
AGCACCGGCAAGGACTGCGTGCCGCAGACCCCGCTCGAGGGCTTCGACGTCACCGTCGAGCGGGTCTTCTACGACGACGGCAGGGAAGTGCGGCGGGAGCCGTTCCACACCCACTACACCCCGCGTGACGAGATCACCTGCGAAGCCCCTGGGCGGGACCGGCCGTAGGTCCCTTCGGCCCTTTCAGTCGCCGCCCGCGGCCCTGCGTGAAATTCCTGGGCGACCGAGGCGCCTGGTCCCCGGTGCCGGACGGCGTCTTCGGCGTGCTTGCGTGGTTCAGGAACTGCTCACCAGCGGGACGCGCCGGCCGATGATGCCATGGTGGTCGTCCTCTACGTACTGGATCATCTCGGCGTAGATATCGGTCGCCAGGAACGACTGCCGGCCTTGCTCGGCGTGGGCAGTGCTCTCCCACTCAAGTCGGTCGGCCCAGTTCTTCTCCGCCTCGTAGAGTTCGTAACTCACGAAGCCGGGTTGAAGCCGGAGCCAGCCCACCATCCGGCGCGTGACGTCGAGGAACCTCTCACGGCTCGCTTCAGGGCGCAGCCGCAAAATGACGATATGGACGCTTGGTCGGCTGTCAGGCACCGGGTCTCCCCTCCGTACACGGTTGTGGCCTCCGCCGAGTTTACGATCGCCGCCACACCACATCCGCCCCCGGCGGACCCGGCAGCGGGCCCAGCGTGTCCGGGGGTGGCCGTGGTACGCGCACAGGCGCAGCCGTTCGTATTCAGGTCACCCCGCCGGCGCGGCGATCTCCCTTTTGAGGATCTTGCCGCTCGGGCCGGTCGGCAGTGTGTCCGAGAGCCACACCTGGCGCGGGTACTTGTACGCCGCCACCCGGTCCTTGACGAACCGCTGGAGCTCGTCGGGCGTGGCCTGCGCGCCCGGGCGCAGCACCACCGCGGCCGCGATCTCCTCGCCCAGATGCGCGTCCGCCACGCCCACCACCGCGGCCAGCGCGACGGCCGGGTGCTCGTGGAGCACCTCCTCGATCTCGCGGGGGTAGACGTTGTAGCCGCCGCGGATGATCATGTCCTTCTTGCGGTCGACGATGTAGAGGTAGCCGTCCTCGTCCTGGCGTGCGAGGTCGCCGGTGCGCAGCCAGCCGTCCGGGATGGCGGCCGCCGTCTCCTGCGGGCGGTTCCAGTACCCCTTCATCACGTTCGGCCCGCGGACGGCCAGTTCGCCTATCCCGCCGGGAGCCACGTCCTGGCCCTTGTCGTCGAGGAGCCGCACCTCCACGTCCTGGATCGGGGTGCCGATGGACCCGGCCTTGCGCGGCCGGTCGGGGTGGTTGAACGTGACCACCGGACTGGTCTCGGACATGCCGAAGCCCTCCAGGACGACGCAGCCGAAGCGCCGCTCGAAGCCGTGCAGGACCTCCACCGGCAGCGAGGCCCCGCCGGAGACGCACATCCGCAGCGTCGACACGTCCGCCTCCGACGGGTGCTGCAGCAGCGCCGCGTACATGGTCGGTACGCCCTCGAAGACCGTGGCCCGGTCGCGGGCGATGGCGTCCAGCACCGTCTGCGGTTCGAAGCGGGGGATCAGGGTGAGCGAGGCACCGCTGCGGACGGCCACGCTCATGGTGCAGATCTGGCCGAAGATGTGGAACAGCGGCAGACAGCCCACCACCACGTCCTCCGCCGTCATCCGCTGCACGTGGACCGTGTTGACCTCGGTGTTGTGCCGCAGCCCGGCGTGGGTGAGCGTGGCGCCCTTGGGACGGCCGGTGGTACCGGAGGTGTACAGCAGCACGGCCACGTCCTCGCCGTCCGTGCCAGTCACCTCGTGCAGCGGCTCGTGTGCGGCCAGCAGTCCGGCGAACGCCGCGGGTTCCACGGCCATGTGCCGCACTCCGGCGGCGGCCGCGCCCTGCGCCCCCTCGCCCGGCGCCTGGTGCCACTCGAAGAGCATCACCGCGCCGGAGTCGCCCAGGTGGTACTCGGTCTCCCGGGTCTTCAGCAGCGGGTTCATCGGCACGACGACCGCTCCGGCGCGCAGCACGCCGTAGTACAGGACGACGAACTCGGGAACGTTCGGCAGCATCAGAGCGACCCGGTCTCCCGGTCGCACGCCCTCGGCCCGCAGCAGCGCGGCGGCGCGGGCGCTGCGCTCGTCGAGCTCCGCGTAGCTGGTGACCTGGGCCCCCAGCCGCAGCGCGGGGCGTTCCGGCTGCCGCCGTGCCGTCTCCACCAGGAACTCCGCCAGATTGGCCATGACCCGCCTCCACGAACGTCATTTGTTGAAATCCGTTGTTCACGTCGACGACATCGTGCTGTCGTCCGGTGCGACGGCCTACGTGCGGCATGACAGCGTCTCCCGTCCCGGATTGTTCCCGGGTACAAAACAAGGGCGTTAAGCTGCGGGAATGAAGATCTCAGGGGTGGCCTCGGCGCTTCATGCGAGGCTGCCGGAACTGGGTGAGCGGATGGCGCAGCGCATCCGCTCGGACGTCGATGCCTACAAGGACGAGTCGCTGATCCCCTTCGACTCGCTGCGCCGCTCCTGCACCGCCAACGCGGACCTGCTCCTGAAACAGCTGAGCCGCGCGGACGCCCGCGATCCGAACCCGGCCCGGGAGACCGGCCGCCTCCGCGCCGAGCAGGGCGTGCCGCTGGCGGACACCCTGCACGCGTACCGGATCGGCTTCGAGCTCCTGTGGACGGAGATCCTCGTGGAGGCACGCACGCATCCCGAGGTCTCCGACGCCCAACTGGTGTCCCAGTCGGCGGAGGTCTGGGCGCTGTTCGGTCTCTACGCGGAGGCGGTGGCGGCGGCCTACCGGGAGACGTCCGCCGAGCTGACCTCGCGGCGTCAGGCGCGCCGCTCGGCACTGGTGGAGGCGCTGTTCACCGGCGTCATCGCCGACAGCACGCTGTGGGAGGCCGCCGGCGAGCTGGGTCTGCCCGACCGCGGACCCTACGTGGTCGCCGCGGCGGCGGCCGGCGCTCCCGGCGAGGAGCCGCTGGCGGGGACGGAAGCCGCGCTGCGCCACGCACACGTCATGTCTGCCTGGCGGCTGTTGCCCGACCAGCAGATCGGTCTGGTCGCCCTGCCCACGCCGACGGCGGAGAACACCTGCCTGCGCATCCTTCGCCGCGCCCGCGCCCGCGTGGGTGTCAGCCCTTGCTTCCACTCGCTGCGGGACACCCCCCAGGCCCTGCGCTTCGCCCGTCTGGCCCTGGCCGGCCTGCAGGGCACCGGCCCCGGCGTCGCCCGGTTCGACGACGACCCGCTGGCGATGGTCGTCGCCGCCGCCCCGGCTGAGGCGGCGCACCTGGTGGAGGTGGTCCTTCGGCCCCTGCTCGATCTCCCGGCCGCGGAGCGTGCCCGTCTCCTGGAAACCCTCCAACACTGGTTCGCCGCCGCCGGCTCCGCCATCGACGCGGCGCGGAGCCTCTTCGTCCACCCCAACACCGTCCGTTACCGGCTGCGCCGCATCGAGGAGCTGACGGGCCGTTCCCTGTCCGATCCACGAGCGGCGGCGGACATCGGCGCCGCGCTTCTGGCGGTCCGTCGCTGACGCGGCCTGCGGGTCTCGCCCTACATGTCCTGCCTCGCCTGGTGGCCGATCGCCGTCCGCAAGGCCGTGCGCAGTTCCTCCGAGGGCGGCGGGCCGTCCGTCTCGGCGCTCGCGGTGACCGCCGCGGCGACGGTGCGGAGCTTGGTGTTGGAGAGCTGGGAGGCCTCGCGCAGGACGTGCCATGCCTGGTCGGGGGTGATGGCGTGGGTCGCCATCAGGACGCCGCGCGCCTGGTCGATCACCGGGCGGGAGACGATCGCGTGGCGCAGCTGCTCGACCTCCTCCTGCAGCAGGTGCAGCTGTTCGGCACGTTCCAGTGCCACCGCTGCGGCGGCGGACTGCGCTTCCGGGGCGGCGCGGTGGGCCGTCGCACGCAGTGGATCGGTGCTGTCCAGTCCGGCCAGTTCCAGGATCCGGCGGGGCTGCCCGTTCCAGCGCGTGGCCGACACCGGTATCCGCCGCCGGTGACCGTGGTCGGCGAGGAGCTCCAGGAACTGCAGTCCGGCCGTGTCCATGAACACCACCCCGGACATGTCCAGGTCGACCCGGTGGGTGCCCGCCGGCAGTTCGTCCAGTGTCTCGGCCAGCGTGGCCGCGCAGCCGTGCACAAGCTCTCCCCGGGGCGCGAGCACCGTCCGGCCCGCGTCCACATGCCGGTCGATGACCAGGGTGTTCAGCTGCGCTGCGAGAGGTGTGTGTGCCGCTGAGGTCATGTCCCCGCCCTTTTGTTCCCGCTCGTCGGTCCTCGCCTTGTCGGTCCCGGTACTCTGCGTGACGTTGTGTGTCCGCCTGCCCGCCGTTCGGCGTAGTACACACCCGCCCGGGGAATGAGGAGTTGCCGTGGGGGTACGTGCGATCTCGACCGTCCGGACCCGGCGGAAGTGGGGAGAGGGTGTGGGCATCCGTTGTCAGGCATCGGCCGGGGCCGTCGGCGTGACCCCGCGGCTGAGGGTGTCGCCGCTGACGGGGCGGAGCGGTCTGCGTGTGGTCGGCGAGGTCGGTCTGGCGACGCACGCGATCTGGGAGCGCGTGCTGGAGCGAGTCGTGCGCGAGGACGGGGACGTGTACTACTTGGAACTGTCCGCCGTGACCTTCGTAGATGTCGCCGGTGCCGGAGCGCTCGCGTCCGCCGCCCAGCGGCTGGAGGACGGCCGGCGGATCGTACTGCACCAGCCGCCGCCCGCCCTGCGACGCGTGCTGGAGATGTTCTGGCCCGACCTTTCGGCGATCGAGGTGTCGATGTCATGAGTGCCGCGACCGAACCCTTCGATGCCTTCGGCTCCGTCGGCCCGGCCGATCCCTTCGTCCATCCCGCCCTCTTCTACGGCGACGAGCAGGAGTACCTCGCAGGAACGGTTCCTTTCGTACGTGCGGGGCTGGCGGCCGGCGACCCGGTGGCGGTGGCGGTGCCCGGGGACAACCTGCGGCTGATCCGGGACGGGCTCGGTGACGCCGCCGACGCCGTGCGGTTCCTGGACATGCGGGAGGCCGGGCGCAATCCCGGCCGGATCATCCCGGGGGTGCTGCGCGCCTTCGCCGACGCCCAGCCGGCCGGCCGCCGGGTGCGGATCATCGGCGAGCCGATCTGGGCCGGCCGCACGATGACCGAGTATCCGGCCTGCGTCCAGCACGAAGCGCTGATCAACGCGGCCTTCCGGGGCCGCACGGTGACCATCCTGTGTCCGTACGACACACGCTGCCTGGACGCCCGCGTCATCGCGGACGCCTACGCCACCCACCCCACCGTGATCCTCTCCGGGTCCGGACAGGAGCAGGACAGCGGCGCGTACGATCCCACGGACGTCGTCGCCCGCTACAACGAGCCGCTGCCGGCCGTACCGGACGTCCCGTCCTTCCCCTTCGACGCCGGCTCGCTGCCGCAGGCCCGGCACATCGCCACCGACGAGGGTGCGCGGCTGGGCCTCGCGGGCGTCCGGCTGCAGGACCTGACCCTGGTCATCGCCGAGCTCACCACCAACAGCGTGGTGCACGGCGGCGGTTCGGGCGCGCTGCGGGTGTGGGCCGAGGGCGGGCACGTGGTGTGCGAGGTGCACGACAAGGGCCGGCTGACGGACCCGCTGGCCGGCCGGCGGCCCGCCCCCCGCGACCAGCGCGGCGGCCGCGGGCTGCTCCTGGTCAACCTGGTCGCCGACCTGGTGCGCGTGCACACGGGGGAGGAAGGGACCACCGTACGGTGCTGGTTCGGCCGCTGACGGCCGCCAGGGCAGGACGCGCGCTGTTCAGCCCGCCAGTGGGTCCAGGACCAGTGGCTCGATCTTGCCCTCCAGCATGTAGCCCAGACCCTGTACGGCGCACACGTCGGGACGTTCGGCGATGTGCACCGGCATGCCGGTGGCGTGCCGGAGCATCTGGTCGAGGCCGGGGAGCAGGGCGCTGCCGCCGACCATCATGATCCCGCGGTCGGCGAGGTCGGCGACCAGATCGGGCGGGCAGTCGCGCAGCACCCTGCCGATGCCGTCGAGCACCGCGGTCAGCGGGGTCTCGATCGCGTCCCGGACGGCGGCGGTGTCGACCTGCACGGAGCGTGCGAGGCCGGTGGCCACGTCCCGCCCGTGGATCTCCGTGGACGCCGGCCCCTGCTGGGTGAGTCCGTTGCCGGAGAGGGCGAGCTGCAGCGGTCGTACGGACTGGCTGGGCAGCATCAGCTCGTGCTCGTGGCGCAGGTGCTGCACGATCGCGTGGTCGACGGCCTCGCCGCCGACGGGAACGCGTTCGGCGGTCACGATGGAGCCGAGGGAGAGGACGGCGACCTGGGTTGCGGCGGCCCCGCACACCATGACCATGGTGGCCTCGGGCCGCTCCACCGGTAGTCCGCAGCCGACGGCGGCGGCGATGAGGGTGTCCACGAGTTCGACGCGGCGGGCACCGAGGCCGACGAGCGTCTCGATCGCGGCGCGCTGCGCCAGCGGGTCGGCGTCGTGCGGGGTGCAGGCGGCGGCGCGCAGCCGGGGCTTGCGGCGCAGGCTGCGGCGGATCTTGTCGCCGAGCAGGTGCCGCAGCATGCGCTGGGCCATCTCGATGTCCACGACGGTCCCGCCGGACACCGGCCGGACGACGCGGATGTAGTGCGGGGTGCGCCCCGTCATCCGCTCGGCGAACTCGCCCACCGCGATCAGCGCGCCGGTACGGGTGTTCACGGCGGCGGCGGACGGCTGGTCGACGACGAGCCCGGCGCCCTTCACGTACACCCGCGTCCTCGCCGCGCCCAGGTCGACGGCGAAGTGGCAGCGGCGCAGCTGCTCCAGACTGGCGGTCATGGCAGGTCCTCCCGAGTGCGCAGACCGTGGAGGCCGCCGGACGGCAGGCCTCTTTGGCATCGTGCGGGGACGGCCGGGCGGGCGCGCGATGGGGTGGGCCGGGCGGGGCGCCGCTGAATGGGGGTTCTTGCCTCCTGGGTCCGCGGTGCTCGTGTGCGACGTGAAGGCGGGGAAGGTCAGAGGGCGCGGGCGGCTTCCAGGAGAGGGGCGAGGGAGGAGACCGTGACCTCGCAGCCGGCCTCGCGCAGGCCCTGCTCGGCGGTGTGGTTGCGGGCCAGACCGATGAAGCGGAGGCCGAGCTGCTGGGCGGCTGTGAGCTCGGCGACCGTCGAGCCGATCAGGACGCCCGTGGGGGCGGGCACGGCGGGGGAGCCCAGAGCCCGCCGAAGGCAGTCGGGGTCGGGCATCAGCAGGCCGAGGTCCGTGTTTCGGCCGTGGACGCCGGCGAGGGGGAGACGGTAGCGCTCGAGATAGCCGCGCACGGCCGGTTCGCAGACGTCCGTGACCACGCAGACCCGGCGGCCCGCCTGGTGGAGGGCGCGTACGAGGGCGATGGAGTGGTGAGTCGTGGGCGCGTGAGGGACCTCCCGCAGCTCCAGCTCGTCGAGCCGTTCCCGCAGGAGGGGCCCGAGTCCGTCGTGGGCGAAGGCGCGGAGCACGTCCAGCGGGTGCAGGAACGTCTCCCGCCCCGCGCCGGCCGCGGTGGGCAGCGGCCGGCCCGCGAGCGCGTCCTTCGGATCGCGGTGCTCGGCGACGACGGAGAGCAGGTCGAGCGCGGCCTCGCGCGCGGTGTTCGCCGAGAACAGACGGGTGAGGGGCCCGTCGAAGCCGAGCAGGACGGTCTCGGCCTCGCCGAGCAGGTCGGACGGCGGGCGGGGCGAGGGGGCCGACCGCTGCGGCGCCGGCCGCGGTGTCCCTTCCGGGGCGAGCTGCACCGAGTACGAGATCGCCAGCCCCGGCACCGGCCATCCGCGCAGCCCGGCGTTGACCGCGCGCTGGGCGGCGCCCGCACGGCGCAGGGGGTGACGGCGGGTGATGCGGCCCGCGGCGTCCAGCAGGTGGTCGAGCAGACGCCCGGACACGCCGGTGGCCTCGCTCCGTACGAAGGTGACGGGGTCGACGACGTGCCAGGACAGTTCGACCGCGGCGGCGAACGCGCCCTTGCCGGAGCTCGGCAGGGACACGGTGTGGAAGGCCTGGTGGGTGGTGAGGTCGACTTCGTAGTAGGTCGTGCGCCGGGGCGGGCGGGTGCCGTGCGGCCGGGCGGGGTTGAGCAGGGTGAGCGGGCCGTCCGGCTGGGTGTGGACGATCGCCTTGCGGCCCGGAGCCGGAATGCCCAGCTGGTGGAGGTCGTGCGTGATGAAGGGACCCCGCACGAGGTCCCGGTCCTCGGCCTCGGAGGCCGACCCGGACAGCGGGCAGTACCAGGCCACCGGCGGTGCGTCGGGCGCGCTGCGGTGCAGCGGCTGGAAGCGCGGCGGGTCGAGCGCGGCGGAGCTGGCCGTGAACTCCTCGTACCAGGTGGGCGAGACGACGACCAGGATGTCGGCGGCCGAACTCTCGCGGAGGGCGAGGACCTCCGGCGGCACGACAGGTCCGTCGGCGTCGTCGGTGAAGAGGGGCGTGTGCCAGAACGTCACGCGGAAGCGCGGAGGGCCGGCCAGTCCCGCGAGGGCCTCGGCCAGCCCGCGCAGGGCCGCGACCAGCACCGGGAGTGCGTAGGCGCCGGGTTCGGCGAGGACGAGGTAGCCGTTGTCGCGCACGTGTACCTCGCGGGGGGCGAGGGCGGCCCGGTCGAGGATCTGGTGCACCGCGTATTCGAGGGTGATACGGGCCTCGGGGCGGCCGGCGAGGTCGTCGGCCTCGAAGACGATCACGGGGCGGAGCCGCTCGGGCGGGGCGGGCCGGGGGGTGTCGGGTCCCGCGTCGAGCGCGCGGGCGAGCAGCCGGCGGAAGTCGTCGCGGTCCGGATGATCCCGGACCAGGTCGGTCAGGTCATGTGCGGCGCTTTCGGACCGGCCCAGTTCCAGATCGAGTTCGGCGAGGGTGGCGCACAGCGAGAGGCGGAGCTGGAGCAGCCGGGTGCGGGCGGCGTTCGCGGCCGGGCCGGGGACGCCGTCGAGAGCCGTGCCGTGCCAGAGGCCGAGGGCTTCGTCCGCCTGCGTGCGAGCGGCTTCCGTGTTCCCCGCGGCGCGCTCCGCCTCCGCACGGTCGGCCAGCTGCCGGAAGTGGACCGCGTCCACGAAGTCCGCGCTGGTGTGCAGGGCGTAGCCGTCCGGCCGGGTGGCCAGTACGCCGGGGCCCAGGGCGTTGCGCAGCCGGGAGGCGTAGGTGCCCAGGAGGGCGTCGGCGCGTGCGGGGGCCTGCCGGCTCCAGATGCCCTCGGTGAGCTCGGTATGGGTCACCGTGCGGCCGTGGCGGAGCAGGAGCATGCACAGCATGGCCTGCTCCTGCGGGGAGCCCACGGCGAGCGGGCGGCCGGGCCCCCGGCTGACGGAGGGGCGGCCGAGGAGGGTGTAGTGGAGCGGGTCGTAAGCCGACCGCGCCATGCGGTGCAGGCCGCGAGCGAGAAGAACGAGTGAGCCTTCCTCCTGCTCCCAGGGACCGGACAGCAGCCGGACGATGGCGGTCTCGTACGGGGACCGCAAGGAGTCCGGGAGAGCGGTGAGCCGGTCGGCCGTGACGGGTGTGCCCCGCTGTGCCGGGACACCGGACGAGAGGTGGAAGAGCAGCTCGCCGAGGGCCCGGAGGTCGGCCCGCTTCCCCTGCTGCGCGGGCAGCTTCCCGAGATCGAAGAGGGTGAGCTTGGCCGTCCCGTCGGGCAGGAGCAGCACTCGGCTCATTCCGAGTCCGCCGTGCGAGACGCCGGCCGCGTGGACGGCCCCGAGACCCTCGGCGAGCTGCCGCCCGAGCGACACCAGAAGCGGTGCCGGGAGGCGGTAACCACCCGGTGAGGCAAGGGAGTTCAGCGGGATGCCGGCCACGTGCTCCATGACGGCGTACGGTGTGCCGTCCTCGACTCCGTGGTCGTGGACGGCCACCACGTTCGGGTGGTCGACGGCTGCCAGCGCCTCCGCTGCCCGCAGAAAGGCGTCCAGGTGCTCCCGGTCGTCCGGCGCGGAGTGCAGCCGCACCACCACCGGCCGCCCCTGCTCGACGTCCTCGGCCTGCCACAGGGAACCGCTCGGCCCGAGCCGTTTCACGAACCGGTAGCGGTCGCGGAGCGCCGGGCGCGGGTCCGCCGGCGTTCCCGCCAGCCGCCGCACGCTCTCCGGCGCGACCGTCGCGAACGCCTCCCCGTCCACCCCCGTCCGGGTGCCGGACCGCGCCGGTGTCGAGGCGCGGAACTCGCCCGGTGCCCGTCCCGCCCGGGTGTCGATCAGGCCGCCCACCCGGTCCAGGAGTTCCGTGGTGCGGCTGCGCGCGGTCCGCGGCAGGCCGCGCAGCAGCAGATCGCGCACGCCGGGCCGGAAGGCGTAGGAGCCGGACGGGCCGGGGACGGTGGTGAGCATGCCGCTGAGGATCACTTCGGCGAGGTGCTGGGGGCGCGGGTCCGGCTCCAGGGCGGCCTGCACCAGGCGCATGACCGGCAGGTCGGGGCGGCCGACGGCGAGGTGTCCGGCCAGCCGGAACGCCTCCGGGGACGCGGTCGCACGGAAGCGGAGCACCAGCTCCTCGGCGGACAGCCGGCCGACGTCCGTACGGTCCTCGGAGGCGGCGGAGGCGGCGGAGGCGCGGCCCAGCAGTGCGACGGCGGCGGGCAGTTCGGTGCCGCCCGGTGCCGCGAGCAGCGCCGCCCAGTTCGCCAGCCACCGCGGGCCGGGCTCCAGCACGGGCAGCGGGACCGTGGCGGCGTGCGGCTCCCGCGGTTCGTGCGCCTCCCGCGGCTCGTACGGCGAGAACGCGAGTGCCGCCGAGGGAGCCGCCGGATGGGGCGCCGTCAGCCGCCCGGGTGCCGTCGGCAGGGCGGTGTCACGCCACAGATGTTCCGGGAGCGGCTGTACGACGGCCAGCGGCATCCGGCGCGCCCAGCGGCGCAGCGTGCGGTACCAGAGGGTGCCGGCGGGCCCCTGGCGCCACTGCGGGCCCATGCAGTCGCTGATCAGGAGGGTGACGGTGCGGCCGTCGGCTGGGGCGTGCGCGCCCTCGCCGCGGACCGTGCCGTCGGGCTCGGCCCGGTACGGGGTCACCGTGCGGAAGACGCCCGACTGGGCCAGGACCGTGTGCAGTTCGCGGATCAGGGGGCGCCAGACGGGCATCGTGGGGCCGGCGTCGTACACCAGGTTCAGGCGCAGCCAGCGTTCCCGCGCGGGCCGCACGACCGGCAGCCACCACTCGGGGGCGGCGCCGAGGCGGGCGATGCGGTCGGCGGTGGCGCGCTCGTCCAGTTCGTGGCCGGTGGGTGCGTCGACGCGGCGCTTGAGCGGACGCAGGGAGCGCTGCAGTCCCAGCGGGTGGCGCAGCATCGGGGGCGCGGGGGCGAGCAGGGAGGCGTGGGGCTGGGCCGTCGATCCGGGGGCCCGTTCCGGGGAGGGCAGGTGCAGCGGGGAGCGGGGAGCCTCAGGGAGAGGGGAAGGGGCCCTGTCCCGGGGCTCGGGTGCTGGTGGCGGTGGCGGCGGTGTCTCCTCGGGGGGTTCGGGCGGGCGTACGTCCTCGGCGGGGGCCTGCGGCGCGGAGGCTGCCGCGGGCTCGGCCGCCGGGGTCTCCATGTGCCGGGCCAGCCACAGGAGTTCGGCCAGTTCGAGCGGGGTGGGGCGGACGCCGGAAGCCGCCTCGGCCAGGACGTCGGCGAGGCGGACCAGGGGTTCCGGTGAGCCGGGGTGGTCAGAAGGCATCGGCCTGCGGTGCCTCGCCCAGATACGGCATCAGCTGCTCGGCCAGCTCGTCCAGGGACTCGGCGCCGAGGTCCGAGGAGCGGGCCAGGTAGATGGCGTTGAGGAGCTGGTCGGTGGCCAGGTCGCCGCCGCCCACCCGGGACAGGAAGCGGGTGATGAGGGTCTGCGCGTAGGCGTCGGGCTCCTCGTCGAAGTGGGCGCGGACGATGGCCGTGAGATGGCCGTCGTCGGGCTGCCGCAGCCGCAGGGTGACACAGCGGCGGAGGAAGGCGGGCGGGAACTCGCGCTCGCCGTTGCTGGTGAGGACGACGAACGGGAAGGCGCGGCAGCGGACCCGGCCGCGCTCCACCGGGACGCGCTCGTCGGTGCCGTCGACCATCACCTCGGCCCTCGGGGTGCGGCGCGCGGTGCGGACCAGTTCGGGGATCTCGTACTGGCCCTCCTCCAGGACGTTGAGGAGGTCGTTCGGCAGGTCCAGGTCGCTCTTGTCGATCTCGTCGATCAGCAGGGCGCGGGGGCGGGTGTACGGGAGAAGGGCGGTGCCCAGCGGGCCCAGGCGCAGGTGGTCCTCGATGCCGGTCTGCGGGGTGTCCCCGGCGTCCCCGGCGGTGCGCTCGGTGGCCTGCCGGGCCGCGTACAGCCGGGAGAGCGGGTCGTACTGGTAGAGGCCGTCGTCGAGCGTGCTGCGGCTGGTGATGTTCCAGCGCAGGACCGGGCCGAGGCGCAGTTCACGGGCGACCGCGTACACCAGCGAGGACTTGCCGGTGCCGGGCGGGCCGGTCACCAGGAGCGGGCGGCGCAGGTAGAGGGCCGCGTTGACGAGCTGCACGGTCTGCGGCGTGGCCCGGTACGTCTCGGCGCGGTGGGTGCGGTCCGGGGAGGCGGCGGAGGCCGCGTCGCCCTCGTCCGGCAGGTCGAGCACGGGTGCGCCGTCGAAGGCGCGCCAGGGCGGGGGCGGGGGCAGCCGGGTGATGCCGTCGTGTGGATCGCTGGTGCCGGTGTAGACGGGCCACAGGGGCATGAATCTTCTCTCCGTGGGGGTGGGGCAGGCAACTCAGGCGACGGGTGAGTGGAGGGAGGCGGCGGGCTCGGGGAAGCAGCGCGGGTCGTCCCACAGCAGCTGTACGTCCTTCGCCCAGTGCCGGTCGGGGTCGTCGTCCGCGTCCGCTGTCTCGCGCAACGCCATGACGTGGCGGGGGAGTTCGGCGGGCGGCACGCCCGTGACGGAGCCGGCGAGCTCGTCGAGGAACGCGGAGCCGGAGCAGGGGCCGCCGTGCCCGGTGTCGGGGCAGCCCGTGCGCGGCCACAGCAGGACCGGCACCGGGGTGTTCAGGCCGACCTCGAAGTGCGGCTGCGCGGTGGCGGGCGGGAAGGCGAAGCCGGCCAGGTCGGCGTCGTCGTCGCGCAGCCGCTTGCGCAGGCTGGGCGGCCGCTCGGGGGTGCCGCAGTCGACGCGGTGCAGACGGGCGTCCAGGCAGGCGTCCAGCTTCTGCCACTTCTTGGCCAGCTGGTGGCGGAGCCGCCCGCTGCGGTGCCGGGAGCGGTCCACGACGACGAGGGGGTAGGCGCAGCCCAGTGGTGTGGAGTCGTACGCGCCGCACTCCCAGTGCGCCACCGGCTCGTTGAGCCACTCGCGGGGCAGCACGAACGTGATCAACTCGTCTGCGTCCGGGGCGAGTTGGGTGAACGCCTCGTCGATGCGCTCCTGGACGTAGGTCCGCACGTCCGAGCGGCGCAGGCGGTGGGAGCCGACCCGCCTGCGCTGTCCGTCGCGGTACGCGGACACCTCGACGGTGACCTGGTCGGCGCCGGCGCCGCTGTGGTCGATCTCGACGAGGATCGGGGACCAGGCCGGGACAGCGGCGGGCCGCGCCGGCGGCGCGTCCAGCACCTCCTGCAGCCGGTCGGCGAACCGGGTCACCGCCTCGCCCTCGGGAACCTCCCACTGCACATACCCGGCCGCCGCCCCGAGCGAGGCGAAGCCGCCCTCCGGCAGCGGCGGTCCGAAGGGGCCCACGGCATCGACGTACAGCCGGCTGGGATCGCAGTCCGCTCCTTCGGTCACCGCCCGGCGCACCAGCCCGTACAGCCGTCGTACCGCGTCCGGCCCGTGGTCGGGGGTGGGGACCAGGGCGCCGAGTTCGGGCCAGTAGCGGGCCATGACCTGGGTGGGCAGCATCCGCCCGACGCGTCCGTCCCGTGCGCCCACGACGGTCGACAGCATGCCGACCACCCTGCCGTCCGCGAGCGTCGCCGCGGCGCCGCTGAACCCGGGTGCCAGGGCCTGCCCGTGGGCCGTGGCGGCCTCCAGCTGCCGCCACTCGTCCGAGACCAGCGCGCCGGGCACGGCCTGATACCGGGCGAGCATGCCCTCGTCGTACCCCTTGGGGAAGCCGTACGCGACCAGGGTGGGGGCGGGCTCGCCCAGCTCGGCGCCGGGCGGCGCGAACTCGGCCGGTTCCAGCGGCACTTCGCGGTCCAGTTCGAGGACGGCCAGGTCGCCGGGATCGGCGGCGTCGCCCGACCAGCCGCCGTGGACGGCCACGGTGGCGGGCACCGGGCCGAGATTCCTGCTGTTGGGGAAGGACACCGTCACCGCCGACGTGCCGCTTCCCCTGACGACGTGCGCGCAGGTGACCACACGGTGTGCGGAGACCAGGAAGCCCGCGCCCACCTCGTTCCCGCAGACGATCCGGGCGTGCCAGGCAGCGTTGCTCATGACCGGCCGGCGGCCTCCGTGTCCGACGGTGTCTGCCCGGGTGACCAGCTGAGTTTCACGACCAGGTGGCCCTCCGCCGAGCCCTTCGCGATGACCGCCCCGGCCTCGGCGCTCAGCTTCACGCCGAACTCGAGCTCCACGGAGTCGGGCCTGAGCGAGCCGTTCCGGAAGACCCGCAGCGCGGACTCGGCCGCCGCCCGCACGCCGTCCAGGGCGCCCTCGAAGGTGCGTGCCGCCCGGTCCGGTCCGTCGCCGCGCGAGACCATACGGGCACCGGACTCCTCGTCGACACCTTCCACGACGACCAGCGCGCCGTCCTCGGTCTTGAACTCCGTCAAGCCGTCCATGAGCTGCTCGCTCCCCCGTGCCGTGTGACTCCGCTGAACCTCATTGTTACGGACGGTACTTGAAGATGTCCCGGGTTCGATTGCGCCGGAATCGCCGACATGGCCGAAACCAGTCGGACGGGGGAGCGTGCTATGTCATATCACTCCCCGGATCACACCCAGGTCCACCAGGTCCTGCGGCCGGATGCGGAGTTGGTCCGCCGTCGCCTCCACCTCCTCCGGCGGCCGCTTGAGGATCGCCGCGGCCAGTTCCGGCGCGATGACGGAGAAGTAACTGTCCGGCGTGGCCCAGGTGTTGCCCGGAGCGGCCAGCGCCAGCGCACCGCCCGAGCCGCCCTCGCCGATCACCAGGGTGGTGACCGGGGTGCGGGCCGCCGCCACCGCTCCGAACAGGTCCGCGATCGCGGCGCCCGCACCCTGCCGCTCCGCCTCCGCGTCGTTGGCCGCGCCGGGAGTGTCCACCAGGGTCAGCACGGGGATGCCGAGCCGGTCGGCGAGGCGGATCAGCCGCGCGGCGGTGCGGTAGCCGGCCGGGCGGGTCGCGGTCCCGGTCTGGGCGGCGTACGCGACGGTCCGCCCCTCGTGCTCGCCGAAGCCGCAGAGCATGCCGTCGGGGTCGGCGCCGCCGCAGCGGTCGCCGTTGATCGAGACGCGGTGGGTGAAGTAGGCGTCCAAGTAGCGGGCCGCGCGGGCGCGTTCGGGTGAACGGGCGCGCCGGACGGCGTCCCAGCCGGAGGCCGGGAGGCCGGCGGCGCCGAGAGCCTGTGGTGGCGGGGCTGCCGTCCCCGCGGGGGACATCAGCAGGTTCAGCCACCGCCCCAGGGACCGCCTCAGTTCCCCAGGCCGTACGACCGCGTCGGCCGCGCCCGCCGCCACCTGCGCCTCGGCGGTGTACGCCGCCGGGTCCGCGTACGGTGGCCGGACCCGGGAGCCCGCGAAGCCGACCTGGGCGCCGGGCAGGGCGAGGATCACGTCGGCGCCCGCGCCGAGCGTGGCCCAGCCGCCGCCGGTCGTCGGGTCCCGCAGCACGGCGATCTGAGGGAGGCCCGCCTCCCTCGTGAGCGCCGACTGCCGTGCCACGCGCTGGAGTTGGGTCAGCGCGAGCATGCCCTCCTGCATCCGGCTGCCCCCGGTGGCGACCAGCGGCACGACCGGAAGCCGGTGCTCACGGGCGTACGTGTACGCCGCTTCCAGCCGGTCGCCGGTGCGCTCGCCGAGCGAGCCGCCGAGGAAGCCGAACTCGAACGCGATCAGCACGGCACGGGTGCCCTCGACACGCGCGGTGCCGCAGACGACGGACTCCGCCTCACCGGTGCGCTCGGCGGCACGGGCCCGCGAGGCGTCGTAGCCCCGCCAGGTGAGCGGTCCGTCGGGCCTGGAGTCCCCGGCGGGATACGGGAGTTCGGTGAAGGCCGAGTCGTCGGTGACGAGCGCGAGGGTGTCGCGCGCGGAGAGGCGGTCAGTCATGGCTCAGCGCCCGCTTCATGATCTTGCCCATGTCGTTGCGGGGGAGGGCGTCGAGGTAGCGGACGACCCGCGGCCGCTTGTGCGGGGCGAGCCGGCCGGCCACGTGATCGGCCAACTCCTCGGCACCCGGCGGGGCCTCCGGATCCGCCGGGACGATCCAGGCGACGATCCGCTCGCCCAGGTCGGCGTCGGGCTCCCCGGTGACGGCGGCCTCCCGCACCCCCGGATGCTCCAGGAGAGCGTTCTCGATCTCACCGGCCCCGATCTTGTAGCCCCCGCTCTTGATCAGGTCCGTGGCCTTGCGGCCGACGATCCGGACGTAGCCGTCAGGATCGCGCACGGCCATGTCCCCGGTGCGGAACCAGCCGTCGGCGGTGAAGGCGGCCGCCGTGGCGTCGGGCAAGTTGAGGTACCCGGTGAAGAGGTTCGGCCCGCGCACCTGGATCTCTCCGACGGTCTCACCGTCGTACGACGTGACCGCCGACCCGTCCTCCTCCACCAGCCTCAGCTCCACGCCCGGCAGCGGCACGCCGACCGTACCCGCCCGTGCCTCGCCCTCGGCGCGGACACCCGGCCGGGGGTCCGGGGGTGTCCACCGGGACGAGCACAGCATCAGCGTCTCCGTCATGCCGTACCGCTCGATCACCCGTCGGCCGGTCGCGGCCGTGATGCGCTCGTGGTCGTGCACGGGGAGGGCGGCGGAGCCGGAGACCAGCAGCCGTGCGCCGCTCAGCGCCTTGGCCAGCCTTGGGTCCGTGGGCAGGGTCTCGGCGATGCGGTGGTACATCGTCGGCACCCCGAACAGCATGGTCGCGCCGCCGTTCAGTTCGCGCGCCACGCCCTCGGTGCCGAAGCGGCCCAGGTGGCGTACGGATCCGCCGCGCCGCAGCGGGCCGAGCACGCCCAGCACCAGGCCGTGCACATGGAACAGCGGCAGCCCGTGCACGAGCACATCGTCGACGGTCCACTGCCAGGCGTCGGCGAGCGCGTCCAGGGTGGCGGAGATCGCCCGGCGGGGGAGGACGGCGCCCTTGGGCGGGCCGGTGGTGCCGGAGGTATAGACGACCAGGGCCGGGTCCTCGTCCGGGGCCGACCGGTCGTCGGGGGCGGGTCCGGCACCGTGCACGTCGACGTCGATGCGCTCGATGTCGCATACAGCGGCCGGGAGTTCGTCATCCGGCGCCGCCAGCACCACCGTCGGCGCACTGTCGGACAGGATGTGACCGAGCTCCTTCTCCCCCGACTTCGGGTTCAGCGGTACGACGGCCGGTCCGGCCAGCAGCGCGCCGACGACCCCCACGGCCGTCTCCAGCGAGGGGGTCGCCCAGACGGCGACACGGCCGGCCCCGCGGATCCGGTCGCCGACGGCCCCGGCCGCCGCCGCGAGCTGCGCGTAGGTCAGGGACCGGTCGCCGAAGCGCAGGGCGACCTGTTCGCCCGGGGCGTGCGTCAGGGCCGGGAAGAGGGAGGACACGCGGCGACTCCTCGAAGGTCGGGGCCTGGGTCACAACACCACCGTTCCTACACCAGCGCCAGAGAAATCTGCCGTCGTCGGAGATTGATCTGGGTCACCTGACCGTCAGCCCGTCGCCCGCCTGCGGATCACCGGCGAGGCCGTCCCGGTGCACCAGCCCTTCTGCGTCCCGCGCGAACGCGGCCATGGGGTTCTCCGATGCCGGGGCTTCCCCGAAGGGGAAGGCCAAATGGGTTGTCCCGGGTGCGGGGGCGACGGTTACCCTGCGGCTTCACGAGATGTCCGAGAAGGGAACCAGCCGTGCCCAGCGTCGCCCTCGTCACCTACGACCCCCGGCCGGAGCCCAGCCACGACCGCGACCTCCCCGTCCTGCTGCGGGCACTGGAGGAGGCGGGGGCCGAGGCGGACGCCGTGTTCTGGGACGACGCCGACACCGACTGGGCCGCCTACGACCTCGCCGTCATCCGGTCGACCTGGGACTACAGCTGGCGGGCGGAGGAGTTCGTGGCGTGGGCGGAGCGGTGCGGCAAGGCGACACGGCTCGCGAACCCGGCCCAGGTCGTGCGCTGGAACACCGACAAGCGGTACCTCGGCGACCTCGCGGTTGCCGGCATACCCGTCGTCCCCACCCGCTACCTCGCCCCCGGCGACGCCGCCGACCTGCCCGACGACCACGACTATGTCGTCAAGCCCACCTCCGGGGCGGGCGCCCGGTACGCGGCGCGCTACACGCCCGGGCAGCGGGAGACGGCCGTACGACACCTCGCGCGGATGCGCGAGGAGGGGCTGACGGCGATGGTCCAGCCATACCTGCGGAGCATCGACACCGCCGGTGAGCGGGCGCTGCAGTTCTTCGGCGGGCGCCTCCTGCACGCCAGCCGCAAGCGGGCCGTCCTGGCCCCCGGCACGGCCTTCGACGCGGACAAGGTCGCCCACCCCGGCCTGGAGCGCTGGACCCCGACCCCGGCCGAAGTCGCCGTCGCGGAGCGCGCCCTGGCCGCCGTACCGGAGGCACCGGAGCTCCTTTACGCCCGCGTGGACCTCGTGGACGGGGACAACGGCGAACCGCGCGTGATGGAACTGGAGTTGGTCGAGCCGAACCTCTTCTTGGACCTGC
This sequence comes from Streptomyces sp. NPDC040410, assembly GCF_055595715.1. Taxonomy (NCBI): domain Bacteria; kingdom Bacillati; phylum Actinomycetota; class Actinomycetes; order Kitasatosporales; family Streptomycetaceae; genus Streptomyces; species Streptomyces sp. NPDC040410. Next base: position 50,210 of record NZ_JBVIVK010000005.1, on the reverse strand, counting down.
ATCCTGAGTCGGTGCAGGCAGTCGTGGCGGCGATCCTGGCGGCCGCTACCCGTTAGCTGTGCCGGGTTGGCGCGACCTTGTGGTTGATCATCACTCCGGGTGGGTGACGGGGACCGTCATGGTGCGGTGGCCGTCGCCGTTGGCCGACGGGCGGGGGCCGTCGAGGGCGCCCAGGCAGGTGGCCAGATGGCGGGCCGCTTCGACGGTGAACGCGCCGTCCGGCCTGGCTGTCCCTTCCGGCGGAAGCCGCATTTCGTCCGTGGCCGGAGGGTTGCCGCCGACGAAGCGGGCCAGGTCCATATTGACGAGCCAGCAGGCCACGGCCACCTCGGCTCGGCCGGGCGCCGTCCGGCGGACCCTGACGTGGCCGTACAGGGTGAAGTCGTCTCCCCCGAAGGGGACCGTTGTGGTGTGCTCCCGGCCGTCGGCCGACTGTCGCAGCAGTTCACGCGCGGCGGGTGCCAGTACGGCTCGGGCCATCGGTTCCGCGTAGAGCACAGGGCCTCCTCGTTGGGCGTGCGGGCAAGCTTCGCAGTCCGCAAGCACAACCACCAGGGGCTGCCCGGCCAGTGCGGCTGACGTTGCACCAGTGCCGCGTCAGCCAAGGTTCGCCCCGTCGCGACGCCCGGCACGCTCCCCCACTGCCTCAAGGGCGTGGGAGGTGCGCCCACTCGCCGCACCGGCCGAAAGCCCACGTACGTCCAGTACGAGGACTTCCGGCCGGCACGCCGAGAGCACGCACCGGACGCCGCTCCTTGCCGGGCAAACCTTGGCTGACGTGGCACTAGCCGGCGGCAGCCACCCGCTGCAGCAACCCCCACGTGAACTCCGCGACCACCTCCCGCCGCACCCCCTCCCCGTCCGGCGCCGTGAACGCCAGCCCCCAGCGGGTCGGCGCCGTGCCCTCCAGAGGCCTTGCGGGGGCGAAGGCCCGGGCCGCCTCGTCGACCGTGCAGGACCAGGGGGTGAGGTCTTCCAGGGTGTGCAGCTCGGGGGCGGGGGCGCCCGGGGCGCGGACCAGCCATTCATTCCAGACCGCGCCGTTCGGGGCGACGAGCACCTCGAAGCGCAGGTCCGGCCAGAGCGGGAGGGACCACTGCCGGGCCTCGCACTGCAGGTCGCCGATCCTGCGCGCCGTCACCGACTCGGGAGCTCCGAGGACCGAGCGGTAGCGGGAGGCGGCGGCGCGGGCGCGCGGGGAGCGGAGCATCGCCTGCCAGCGTTTGTTCGCCTGGCGCATGTCCGCCATCGAGGCGCCCAGTCGACGGCGGGCGTCCTCCACGAGGCCGGGGTTGTGGTCCGCCATCCGGCGGAGGAGGACCAGTTGGAAGTGGTCGGGGGTGAAGGGGCCGACGGGGGGCTTTCCGGAGGGCATGGGGACCATCGTCGCGCACCGGGGACGAGCCCGGACGCCGCCCGTCCGGCAGGAACAGCACCGAGTTGACGTAGCGCGGGCCCCGCAAGGACAGGACGCGGCGCAGCAGGCCCTGGGAGGCCACGTACGAGGCCCTCGCCTGGTGAGCCTCCAAGGGGAAGAAGGCCAGCGGGATCCATCTGTCGTGCGGCAGCACCCAGCCGTCGTAGCCCAGCAGCGAGAGGTAGGTCAGTACCGGAGCGATCGGCTGGATGCGGGACTCCAGCTCGACGAACAGGGCCGGGCGGTCGCGGGCCAGGAGTGCCGTCGCGCCCCGCAGCACCGCCAGCTCGCTGCCGTCCACGTCGACCTTGATGAAGCCGACGTCCCGCAGGCCGAGGTCGTCGAGGGTGATGCGGGGCACCTCCATCGCGTGGCCGTGGATGTCGCGGCGGACCAGGGACGACACGCCCCGGTCGCCCGCGTCGCCCGGCGGGAGCCAGAGGCGGGCCGTGCCGGGACGGTCCGCGGCGGCGGCCTGGATCACGCGGACGTTCGCCGGGCCCGCGGCGGTCAGGAGACGGGTCAGGTGGGGGACCGGTTCGACGGTCACCACCTGGCGTGCCCGTCCGGACAGGCGCCGCGTCCACGGGCCGTACCAGCCGCCGACGTCCACGGCCGTGCCGCAGCCGGCCGGGCACAGCTCGCCGAGCCGGGCCAGTTGGGGTTCGAACCGGGGGTAGACGGCTTTGGCGGCCGCGGCGACCAGGCGGGCCGGGAGGAGAGCGGCCAGGCGGGCGGCCAGTGTGGGCGCGGCCGTCATGGGGACATCCGTTTCAGCAGCTCCTCGTGCTCGTCGTCCGAGACCTGCTCCCCGGAGGACGGCAGGAGTTGCGGGATGCCGTCGACGACGGGGTAGCGGCGGTGCAGCCGCGGGTTGTAGAGGGCCTCGGCTCTCGCAGGCCCGTCCGGTACGAGAAGGTGCAGCGGGCCCTTGTCGAGCGGGCACGCCAGGATCTTCAGGAGTGGGTCTTCGGGGTTCACGGTGGTGTCAACTCCTTGGCACCTATGGGGGGTTGGGGAGCCGTGTCGTGCCTGGGCATGGTCAGCAGCACGGTCACCGCGAGTGCGGTGCCCGCCAGGCGCAGGGCCAGCCGCAGCGGGTCGTGCGGAAGCGACTCGCCGAAAGAGAGCGTGCCGAGCACGGCCGTGAACAGGCAGGTCACCGTCGTGCACACGGGCACGATCAGCGAGGCCCGGCAGCGCTGCAGCGCCGCCTGCGACATGACCAGGCCGAACGCTCCGGTGAGCAGCAGGAGGTACGGGTACGGGGAGCGGAGCACGCCGAGCAGCGCACCGCCCACGTCACCGGCGGACAGATACGTGGATACGCCCTTGATGGCGAGCGAGCTGACGCCGTAGAGCAGGCCCACGCCCACGCCGTACTCGACGCCGGTGGTCGGCAACCGGTGGCGGTGGCGGGAGCGGCGCTCGGCGGACCCGTACAGCCACACGCCCGCCGCCAGCGACGGCACGCACACCAGCAGGATCAGTGGGTAGGGGGCGTCCTGGCCGGCTCTGTCCGAGCCCTCGCGCAGCGACAGCACGACCATGAGGATCGCGGCGAGGATCGCGGCCAGCGCGTACCGCTCGCGGCCGGTGGTCTCCTCGCCGAGCAGCCGGGCGGACAGAAGCACGAGCAGTACCAGGCCGGAGACGAAGATGCCCTGCGCGGCGGCGATCGGCAGTGTGCGGTACACGGCGAGCTGCGCGCCGAACCCGGCGGCCAGCGCGAGCGAGCCCCCGATCCACAGCGGGCTGCGCAGGACGAGCCCGAGCAGCCGGGCGGGTTGCCGGATGCTCACCTGCGGCAGGGCCGCGAGGGCCCGTTTCTCCAGCACGAATCCGGTGCTGTACAGGACGTTCGCCAGAAGGGCCGCGGCCACTCCCCACCACATGGCGGCGCCCCTAGGTCTTCCGCGCGTGCAGCAGCAGGATCGAGGCGAGCGGGGGTCTGGCACAGGCCAGCCGGTCCAGCGGCCGCAACGGCCGCGGTACGCCGTGGAAGGGGGCGCCTTCGAGCCGTACAACCTCGAAGCCGGCCGCGGTGACGAACTCCCGCAGTGCGCGGGCCGTGTAGAGCCGCAGGTGTCCCACGACCTCGCGGCCCGGCCGGCCGTGGATCGCGCGCAGGCTGACCTCGGAGAAGACGGGCTGGACGCCGGCCAGCAGCAGGGCGCGGTTGTACCAGGCGGCCAGGTTCGGGGTGGACAGCATGAGGTGGCCCCCCGGGCGCAGCACACGGCGGATCTCGTCGAGGGCGGCGTCCGGGTCGACGAGGTGCTCGATCACCTCGCTGAAGAGCACCGCGTCGGCGCACCCGGACCTGAACGGAAGAGTCCCGTCGGCCAGTTCACCCCGGACGGCGGAGTGGATACGGGTACGGGCGCGGCCCAGCGCGTCCTGGGACCAGTCGAGGCCGACGAGGCGGTGGCCGGGCAGGAGCGGGGCGGCCGTGGCCGCGGCGGTGCCGTCGCCGCAGCCGATGTCGAGGATCGTGCGCGTCGTCCGGGTGTCCGGACCGAGGGCCGTGGCCAGCATGCGGGCCTGGCGGAGGCTGCGGGGGGTGCCGGAGGCGACGGGGACGGCGGGATCCTCGTAGAAGTCGCACAGTACGGAGCGTTTCACGGGGGTGCCGGTCGTCATGGGGTCGCCTCCGTCGTGTGCAGGCAGTGCTCGAAGAGGTCACGGAGGCGGGTGCCGTCGCCGTGGCTGAGCAGGGCGCGCGACCAGCGCAGGGCGAGGTGGAGGCGGCCCGCGGTGGAGGCGGTGGTGACGGTGAGGCCGCGGGGCATCCTGGCGGGCGCCGAGAACCACACCGCGTGCGCGCGGCCCGCCTCCTCGCCGAAGTCCAGCGCGTAGGGGATGCGGCCGATGTTGCTGAGGAGGGTGGTGGACGTCCAGGGCGCGGCGGCGCGGCGCAGGCCCCGGGTGAGCGCGGCCCGCCAGGCCACAGGGGTGACGGGCGCGGTGAGGAGGGCGGCGCCGTGGCCGAGCTGGGGGCGGGGGAGGGACTTGAGGGCGCGGGTACGGGCTGCCGTGCGCCGCAGCAGCGACGGCATGTCGTCCGCGGCGTGCATCAACTCGTACGGAGAGAAGGTGACTTCGACCAGGCGGGTGCCGTTGCCGATAGGCATGGTGGTGTCTCGGGGGCGGTCGTCCACGGGCATGGTGATGCGCAGCGGGCGGGGCCGCGCGCCGTGTTCCCTGTTCCAGTGGGCGATCATCAGCGCGGTCGTGACCATGAGCTGGTCGTTCACGGTGTAAGGGGATCCCTTGGGGCGGTGGGGGAGGGGGAGTTCGGTGACGAGCAGGCCGTTGCCGGGCGAGGGTTCGGGCGCTCCGGGGGCGACCCTGGCGGGCGGGGACCAGTTGGAGGGGGTGCCTTCGCGGGGATGCGGGGTCTCCGGGGTGCGGGTCGGGAGTGCGGCGGGGGAGTTGTCCCTGCCGCTGTAGAGCTCGGCGGCGGTGGCGAGGACGCGGAGGCAGGCGGGGCCGTCCAGGGCGGTGTGGTTGATGGTGAGGAAGAGGACGGTTCCGCCTCGCTGACCCGGCTGCGGACCGTCCGGTGAGCCCGCGATCCGCGTACGCACCTCACCGACCGCATCGGTCGCCTCGCTCCCCTCCACCGGCCCCGCCCCCTCCACCACCTCCAGCCGTACCGGCGGCGAGGCCGACAGTGGCGGTGCCTCGACGAGGGCCCGCGTCCTCGCGTCGCGCAGCGCGTTCCGCCCCGGCGGCGGGAAGCTCACCGCGTCCACGTCCGGCTCGGCCGTCAGCTCCCACTCGTAGCGGCGCCGGTACCAGCCGCCACAGGCCTCTCGCATGAGGATGCGCGGATGCCGGTGCAGCGCCTCCGTGAAGGCCTTGCGGAGACGGGGCGGGTCGAGGTGGCCGGGGAGGTGGACCTCGATGTGGACCGTCTCCGGTTCCTCCTCCTGCATGCAGTGCCGGGCCACCTCGTCCACGACCGGGAACGGGATGCGTGCCGGATGCCGCGCCGCGGTCATGTCTCCTCACCTCTCCCGTCCGGCCCCGGCTCCGGCTCCCGGACGCTCACCACCCCCGCGAACAACCCGATCAGCGCCAGCAGTTGGGCCACGTGCCCGAACGCGCCCCCGCCCGCGGCCACCGGCTCCCCGGCCCCCGTCGCCGCCGCGATCCCCGCTCCGGCGAGGGCGGCGAACGCGATCGGCACGAGCAGCGCGTGCCGTCGGTACGCGAGCACGGCCAGGGCCGGGACCAGCAGGGCGAACCACCCGGCGATCACGACGGCCACCAGCGTGAGCGCCACCGTGCCCAGCCACAGGCCGGGCGCCGGCGCCGGCGGCTGCGGCTCGTCGGGGTTTTGGGCGCGCCGCCGCCACAGGACCAGGCCGACCATGGCGGCCAGGCCCACTCCGCTGCCGATCAGCCCGGCGTCGTACGTCGTCGAGGGCTCGTACGACAGCTTGACCGTGCCGCCCGCCCCGGCCGGGATCCGCCAGCCCTGCTGCCAGCCGTCCAGCCGCAGCGGGGTGAGCTCCTTGCCGTTCAGCGTGGCCCGCCAGCCGTCGTTGTAGTTCTCGTACGTCGTCAGGTAGACGGCAGCACCGGAGCCGACCGTCACCTCGCGGAGGTCGCCGAGCCAGTCCCGTGTCCGCAGCTCACGGGCGAGCGGGGTCGGCTCCGTGACCGTGCCGCGGGTGAGCGTCACGTCTGTGAGGGTCAGCGGGCCGGCGTCGCCCGCCTCGACGCGGTGCGAACCGGGAGTCAGCTCAAACTCCGTGTCGGCACGCCCTTCCTGGCATACCGTCACCTTCACCGGCCGCCGCTCCGTCAGGTCCCGTACCGTCCCCTTCACACTGGTCCGGTACAGCTCGCCGTCCACCGCCAGCACGGGCCCCCGCCCGCACGGCAGCGAGAACTTCCGGGTGCCCTTGGGCTGCGGGGTGCGGTACCGGTCGAGGGCCGGGACGTAGGCCTCCGTGAGGCCCACGGGCAGTCGCAGGTCCTCGTCGGCGACCGGGTTATGCAGGGTCAGCGGGGCCGTCTGCGTGATCGTGATGTCGAGGCGGTCGGTGGTGACCGGGTCGAAGCGGACCACGCCGTTCTCGTCGGCGCCGGCGATCGCCGCGCCGTCCGGGGAGCTGATGGACACCTCGGTGGGGCGGGTCGACAGGCCGCCCGCGGGGGCCAGCACCACTTCACCGACCGGCTGTTCGCCGTTCCAGCGCAGGTGGATCGTCGGGCGGTCGCCCGCGACCCACGCGGTGGTCAGGTCGCCGTCGGTGAGGTTGCGCGCCGACAGTCCGGCGCCGAGGCTCGCGGTGGAGTCCGCGGTCGCGGTGATCCGGTTCTGCTGGTCGGGCGCGACCTCGTACAGCAGCCTGTCGAGTTCCTCGCCCGGGATCGGCACCGCGCTCGCCGACACCTCGTAGGTCCCCGCCGTGGGCGTCGAGAAGCGGCGGTGCAGGCCCGCTTCGGTGCCGGTCGCGGAGAGACCGGTGGGGTCGGGCGCGCGGTGCAGGGAGACGACCGAGGCGGCGGCCTGCGCGTCGTCCGCGTCCGTGGGCAGCCGCAGCAGGCGGGTCACCTGGACGTCCGGCAGGCCGATCTCGGAGAAGCCCGCGCCGGTCAGACCCGGGCGGCGGGCCACGGAGTCGGTGACCGTCAGTTTCATCCAACTCGTCGCCCCGGCCGGGGCCTTGATCGTCTGGGGCATGCCGTTCGGCTCGAGGTAGCTGGTCACGGACCCCTTCTGCGTCTCCACCCGCACCTCTGTCGCCGCCGACCGCACGCTCTCCTGCGGCAGCGGAGTGACCTTGAACGACGACGGCATGTCGTAGGCGCCGTCGGCGAAGGCGATCCGCAGCCACTGGCCGTCCGCCGGACCCGGCGCACCCTCCACCCACGCGGTGCCCGGGTTGCCGTCGAAGGCGTTCACCGGGTCGAACTGCGGAAGATGGAAGAGCCAGTTGCCGTACGAGGACGCCGTGACCGAACGGGCGCCGCGCAGTTCGGCGACCGTCTGGTGGGCGATGCCCTGCGTCGGCAGGATCTGGTGCGGTTTCCTGCCAGCGTCCTGGGAGGCGTCCGGCGCGTTGCGTTCGTCGGCGGTGTACGGATACGACGTGTTGGCGCCGACCAGCCCGAACCGCGTGTCCGCGCGGCGCAGCCCGTCACCGACCACCTGGAGCGGCGGTGAGCCGACCCCGGGGTGGTTGTCGCCGGTCAGCACGGTGGGCCGGCCGCGGAGTTCGGACGCCAGCGGCAGCAGCGCCTCCGGTCCGCCGGACACGACGGCCGTGTCGGCGACCGGCGCCAGCCCGGCCTGGCCGGGGCGCGGCGTGTCCGCCGGTGGCTGGTAGATCTCCACCGCCCGCTGCCGCGGGTACAGCCCCTCGGCCTGGAGCGGGGTGGCATGGGCGATCCGGCCGCCGGTCATGACCGGGCCGAGGCCCTTGGTGCGCACGTACCCCGACTGTTCCAGGGTCCGCCTCACGGTCACGGTCGGCACGTTCCCGATCTGGTCGGGGTCGAGGTCACCCCGGACGACGACGTAGTGGATCCCGGCGCGGCTCAAGTAGTCGGCGAGACCCGGGACTTCGCTCCCGCTCCGCAGTGCCTGCTCGACCGCGTCCATCGCGCGCCGGTTTCCGGGCGTGCCGAAGGGGACGTAGTCGCGTTGCGCCCAGCGGGAGCCGGCGAGGACGTCCAGGGGCTGGTCGATCGGTGAGCCCCAGGTGTACAGGCCGTGCGCGGTCGCCGGGACGACCAGGGCGCGGGAGTCGGGGGAGTACTTCTCCAGCCAGTCGGCCGTGGCCTGCCAGTACCTGGGGAGCTCCTGGAAGGAGCCCGGGTTGAGGATCGAGCCGTTGAAGTACGGCCACAGCAGACCGGGGAGCACCACGACCGCCGCGATCGGCGGGGCGAAGCGCCGGCCGCGCACCGGCGGGGCCCCCCGCGGCTCGGCGGCCACGCCGACCAGGTGGGCGAGGCCCAGGACGAGCGCGAGGGCGAGGCCGACCTGGAACTTGTAGATGTTGCGGAACGGGACGAGCCAGCCGTTCAGCCAGTCCTGCGCGACGCCGTGGAAGGGGGCGCCGAACGCGCCGCCGTACCCGGCGAGCAGGACGAGGGCGACCGTCACCACGGTCAGCACCAGCCAGCGGCGCTCGGGCATGTCGCGTCGGGCCAGGCCCGCGAGGCCGAGCCCGGCCGCGAGCGCCGAGCAGACGATCACGATCACCGAGGCCGCGACGGTCCAGCCGGCGGGCAGCCAGGCCTCGCCGAAGTGCAGGTAGGCGACCCAGTCACCGGCGCCCCGCAGTGCCTCCGTCGCCGACATGGTCTCCGTCGTGGTCCGCGCGTTCTCGATGTACGGCAGGAAGTTCTCGCCGTACACGCCGAGCAGCAGCAGCGGAATCCACCACCAGGCCGTCGCCACGATCACGCCGGGCACCCACCAGGCGAGCAGCTTGCGCCGCCGCGGGCCGGGCGGGCGGGAGAGCAGAAAGAGGCCGGCCGGGAGCAGGGCGGCCAGCGTCGAGGCGGCGTTGACCCCGCCCATGAACGGGACGATCAGCGCCGAGCGCAGCGCCGCGATCCGGGCGCTGTACCGCTCGTCGGCCAGCGGCAGCAGCACCCAGGGCAGGAAGGCGCCGGGCAGCGCGGCCGCGGACGTGGAGCCGACGACGATGGTGAACACCGGCCAGAGCGCGTACACAGCGGCCGCGAGCAGCCGGGAGGTGCCGCTGCCGATGCGCAGCCGCTCGGCCAGCCGCAGCACACCCCAGAACGCGACCGACACCACCAGCGACAGCCACAGCCGCTCCGTCAGCCACACCGGCATCCGCAGGGCGGCCTCGCACAGCCAGTGGAACGGCAGCATCGGCCACAGGTAGCCGACGTACTGGTCCTGGATCCCGCCGAAGGACCCGCGGTCGTGCCACAACTGGCCGAGGTCCGACAGGAACCGGCCCGGGTCGACGGTGACTGAGAGCTTGGTGTCGAAGGTCTGCCGGCCCGGGTGCACCACCAGGAACAGCACGAACACCACGGCCCAGAAACCCAGCAGCCAGCGCCTCGACCGCGGGCCCTCCGGCGGGCCCGACGAGGCCGCGGTGGTGGGGACCGCTGACGGAGGAGGGGCCTGGACCGTGGACGTCGTCATGGTGGACACCGCCGGAGGATGAGGAGGAGGTTCCAGGTGGCGACCTCGCGGATACCGGGCGCCTTGACGACGGTTTCCGCGAGGAACGGCCAGTAGCGGGAGCGCGCCGAGACGACCGTGACGTCGTCCCGGGCGCGCACCTGCCGCAACGTGGGCCCGATGTGCACGGGGAACAGGTTCTCGCCGAGGGTGTGCTTGGCGGGCCTTCCGGTACGGCGCCGGTAGCGGGCGCGGGCCCGCTCGGCACCCAGGTAGTGCCAGGGCGCCCACTCGTGACCGCCCCACGGGGACAGCCAGTTCGTGAACGACACGTAGATCAGCCCGCCGGTCCGGGTCACCCGCGCCAGCTCGCTGAGGAAGGTCTGCGGATCGGCCACGTGTTCGAGCACGTTGGAGGAGAAGGTCACGTCGGCGACGCCGTCGCGCAGGGGCAGCAGATAGCCGTCGGCGATCACCGTTCCGTCGGGCGGCTTCGGGCCCAGCTCGCGTGCGTCCGGCTCGAAGAGGTGGGCGTGGGCGCCTCTGCGCCGGAACTCCTCGGTGAAGCAGCCGCTGCCGCCGCCGACGTCGACCACCGTGCGGCCGGCGACCGGGCCGTCGTACGCCTCGACCTGGTCGACCGCGTCCCGGGCGAGCAGCGCGTAACAGGACTCCGGGTCCTCCTGCTCGTGCAGGAAGGCGCGGAAGAGGGCGAGGGAACGGCGTATGGAGGGGTCCTTCGGGCCGGTACCCGCACGGGGGCCGGACCGTGAGCCGGCGTCGGCTGTCATGGAGCCCAGCTCCTCACCGCCTCGGCCGCCACCGCGCGGAACTGTCTGACCGTGCGGTGCCAGCGGTAGCGCGCCGCGCGGTCGCGGGCGGCCTTGCCCATGAGCTCGCGACGGTGGTTCGACAGGGCGAGGGTGCACCAGGCCGCGGCGAAGGAGGACTCGCCCCGGGCGAGGACGCCGGTCTCGCCGTCCGCGACGGAGTCGCGCAGCCCGGGTACGTCGAAGGCGATCGCCGGGGTCTCGCGCGCCGCCGCCTCGGTGACCACCAGGCCCCAGCCCTCGACGGCCGAGGGGTGCAGCAGCAGCCAGGCCGCACACAGCAGCCGGTGCTTCTCCGCCTCGGAGACATGACCGGTGAACTCCGCTCCGGGGCCTGCGAGTTGCTCCAGGCGCTCCCGCTCGGGGCCGTCCCCGACGATCAGCAGCCGGCCTCCGGTCACCGGCCGCACCCGCTCCCACAGCCTCAGCAGCAGGTCGATCCGCTTGTACTCGACGAGTCTGCCCACCGCCACGAACAGCGGCTCGGACGAACGGCCGGCGCGGGGTCCCGGCTCCTCCACGCCGTTGTGCACGACCCGGATGCGGTCACGCTCGACGCCGATCCCGCGCAGCGCGTGGGCGGTCGAGGGCGAGACGGCGACCAGCAGATTCCGCTGCTGGGCACCGGTCAGCGCCCAGTGTTCGAGTCTTCGGCCGATCCGCGCGGCCGGGGTCAGCGGGCCGCCGAACCGCATTTTCCACAGGTCGGTGTGGACGTGGTTGACCAGACACAGTGTGGGGCCGCGGTGCCACAACGGCGCCAGATACGGCATCCCGTTGCACACCTCGACCAGCAGGTCGCAGTCGCCGACCTGGCGGGTGAAGGCCGAGCGGGCGCGCAGGTAGTGGCCCAGTTCGCCGCCCGCCGAGACGACGCGGTAGTCGCGGATGGGGGCACCTCCCGCTCGAGCGGAGTCGAGAGTGGGGGACGCCGGGCCGCCGCACAGCAGGGTCACCTGGTGGCCGAGGCGGGTCAGTCCGTCGGCGAGCCGGTCCACCAGCAGTTCGGAGCCGCCGGCAGCGGGATTGTCCAGGTCACGGTGGGCGAGGAAGACGATTCGGCGCGGAGGGGTCGGCGCCGGGGTGTGCTGCGACGCCCGGGGAAACGCGGCGCGCAGCGGGGACGGCACGTGCTGGGGCATGGGTGCTCCAACTCGTCTCGGGGTGCGGAACTCAGCGTGGGGGAAGGTTGCGTTCCTGTGGGGGGATTCAGGGCTTGTCACGAGGTGGGTGTGCACGGGCTGTGCTGGGGTGGGAGGGGACAGTTTTCGCCCACGCGTTCGTCACGGCTACTCACCGAGATGACAATTTCCCGGCTTTGTTAGAGCTGACGTCACGTCACATCATGACAGGGACCCTGGATGTATCGGGTGCTTCGGTCGGATCGGGGCGTCGCCGCCCTCGTGCCACCAAAACGCCGCCCATGACCGTCAGGACGAATCCGGCCGCAGCCGCACCGACCGGCAACGTCTCGCCCATCGTGCGCAGTTGACCGCTGTCCTGCTTCGCCTGTCGCACGGCCTCCTGCTGCGTCTCGGCCGTGAAGGCGATCTTCCGGCTGTCCAGCAGCACGACCGCGTCCTTCTTCCCGCCGGGTGCCCGCAGTGTTCGCTTCGGTCCGGTCTGCGCGTAGATCACCCGGCCGGTGCGCTGGTCCACGACCAGTTCGAGGCCGTGGTTGGAGTACCACTCCTCGGCCAGCACCCGCGGCCGGTCCGGCAGGCCGACGATGCTGCCCGGCACCAGCCGGGTGTCGACCTTCGCCGGCGCGACCGTGCCGGTGAAGCGGTAACCCGTGTAGCCCTGAACCCTCTTGGTGCCCCGGTAGTGCAACGTGACCGTCGCGCCGAGGGAGTTGTCCCACCAGCGGTACGAGCGCTTGTGCACGTCGAACGGGAACTTCAGGTAGGCCTCGCCCTCGATGTGAGGGGTCTCCCCGCAGCAGTGCACCGGCTTGGTCGTCTTGCGGTCCATGACCCAGCGGTGCGGGACGAAGTCCAGCGCGTCGTGCGGGTCGGCGGCCGGCAGCGTCTTGTCGGTGTCGACCGTGGTCGTCACGTCCCAGACGGCGGTGTCGCCGCCGCGCTCGCTGTCCTCCACGTTGCCCCGCACCCGCTGGGTGACGGTGATCCGCTGGTCAGGCACGGTCTCGCCCTGCTCGGTGTCGAAGACGCTGCCGGTGCCGCGGTAGACGGCGGTGGTGTCGATGTCGATGGGATTCACTGCGGCCCGCGGCGTCACGTACCAGGCCAGCAGCGGAGCCAGGACCAGCAGAAACGTGCCGAGACCCAGCAGGATCAGGGAAAGGGGTGAGGCTGTACGGCGCATCCGGGCACTCCAGGGGCGTGAGATGACGGAGTTCTGGCCGCTCTATGGGCCGGGAACCGTAGGCGCCCCTTGACTCAGTGTCAATGTCTGCCGAGACTGGGCCGGACGGGCAGGGGCGGGGCACCGGGGTGGGACGACCTCCGTACAGAGAGGCTGACCCTGCGATGTCCAGACTGCTAGCCGCAGCGTTCACCGTGGCGCTGGCCGCCGCGCTCGCCGTGGGCGCCGCGCTCGGCGTCGTCGCGCTGCTCGAGGCGCGGCCCGACCAGCCGAACACGCCGTTGATCACGTACGGGCAAGCCGGCCAGGGGAGTTGACCCGTGCCCAGCCGGAGGGGCGCGCCGGAGGCGAATCCCCCCTTGCAGGCCCGCCCGGCAACCGTCACCCCCCGCTCGGCCTGGCTCGACGTCCCTCGTCTCCAGGTGCGGCAGTTCGCCGCGATCGCGATGGCCGAGGCCCCCGCGCTCGCCGAGGAGATCCTGCGCGAGATCCGCCGCGAGTACCCGCATCTGCCCGTCGTCCTCGACGAGTCGGGCGAGCCGATGGCGCTAGTCGGCATCCGCCGGGCCATCGAGGTGTTCGTCCAGTGTCTGGAGACCGCGGAGGGCCGCCCGACCGTACCGCCCGGCGTCTTCCAGGACTTCGGCCGCGGCGAGGGTCTGGGCGGCCGCAGCCTGGACTCGCTCCAGGCGATCTACCGCATGGGCGTACGCCTGGCCTGGCGCCGTTTCGCCGACATCGGCCAGCGCATCGAGATCCCGCCACCGGCGATGTACGAGCTGGTGGACGCGGGCTACGAGTACCTCGACGGCCTCGTCGACCAGTCCGTCCGCGGCTACGCCGAGGCGGCGGCCAGACAGGCCGGGGAACGGCTGCGGCTGCAACGCCGGCTGATGGAGCTCCTGCTCGCCGAACACCACCGGGGCGACCGGGCCGACGCGCTCACCGAACGGGCCGCCCGCGTCGGCTGGCAGCTGCCCGGGAAGGTCGCGGTGGGCGTGCTGCTGCGCCCGGCGCGGGAGGCGATGGCGCCCGCGGTGGGGCAGGGTGTGCTGCTCGACATGGAGTACGAGCAGCCCCGCATGGTCGTGCCCGAGCCGGACGCCGGCGGACGCCCCGAGCTGCTGCGCCGGGCACTCGGCGGCTGGACGGGCGCCCTCGGGCCGCCGGTGCCGCTGGCCGACGCGGCGAAGTCGCTGCGGTGGGCCGAGGCCGCCGTACACCTGATGGAGCGGGGGCTGCTGCCGGCCGGAGAGGTCCTGTACTGCACCGAGCACACCGAGGCGCTGGTGCTGCTGCAGCCGGAGGAGCTGATCGACGACCTGACACTGCGCTGCCTGGCGCCGCTCGCCCACTGCGGGCCCACGCACGGCCGACGGCTCGCGGAGACCCTACTGGCGTGGCTGGAGACCCGCGGCGGGGCACCCGAGGTGGCCGCCCGGCTGGGCGTCCATCCGCAGACCGTCCGCTACCGCCTGCGCCAGATCCGCGAACTGTGGGGCGACGAGATCGACGACCCCGACCGCCGCTTCGAGCTGGAGCTGGTGCTGCGGGCGCGGCGACTGCGCGGAAGGCTCGGAGAGCCGTAGGGGTGAGGTGAGGGACGGACCTGGTCCGGCGGCGGCCCTGACCGCCGGCCGCCCTCAGGAGCCGGCGCGAAGCCGCCCGTGACCCACCCCGGGGGGACACGTGGCGGACGCATGCCCATTGCCCGGGCAAACGCACTGTGACAGCCTGTGTTCGTCATACCGATCGTCTGTTGAAATTTCGAACGCAGCCGCTTGAACCTGAAGAGAGGGCGGTCGTGGGACGCCTCGTACCAGCCGTGACCCGGGCTCTCGACATTCTCGAGCTCTTCCTCGACGGGGACGGGACGCTCTCCGCCCCCGACATCGTCCGCACGCTCCAGCTCCCGCGCACCACCGTGCACGAACTCGTGACCACGCTCTCCGCCCGGTCGTACATCGTCCCGGTGCCCGGCCGGCCCGGACGCTACCGGCTCGGGGTACGCCCCTACCAGCTCGGCAGCCGGTACGCCGAGCAGCTCGACCTCGCCACCGAGGGCCAGCAGATCGCCCGCTCGGTCGCCGAGACCTGCGACGAGACCGTGCACGTGGCGATCCTCGAGGGCACCGACGTCATCTACATCGCCAAGGCCGACTCCACGCACGCCGTGCGGATGGTCTCCGCGGCCGGGCGCCGGCTGCCCGCCCACTGCACCTCCGTCGGCAAGATGCTGCTCGCCTCCCTCCCGGAGCCGGAGCTCGCCTCGCGCATCCCGGACACCGCAGAGCTGGCCGCGATGACCCCCGACAGCATCACCGACCCGGCCGCCCTGCGTGAGGCCCTCGCCGAGGTCCGGCGGCGCGGCATCGCCGTGGAGAACCGCGAGTCCAATCCGGACGTCTCCTGCGTGGCCGCCCCGGTGCACGACCGCACCGGCCGGGTGGTCGCCGCGCTGTCCATCTCGGTGCCCATGATCCGCTGGAGCGACGAGCGCCGGGCCGAGCTCGAGCAGCTCGCCGCCAAGGGCGCCGCCGAGCTGTCGGAGCACCTCGGCCACCGGACCGTGTGACGACGGCGTACGAGGTGGCGGTACGCGCGGAGGCGGCCCTCGGCGCGGGGTCGTTGCTGGTGGTTCCGGGCGCGGGGGAGGGGCTGGCGGCACCGGCGTTTGCCGGGTGAGGTGGGCTGGTGCCGGGGGGTGGGTCGCGCAGCCCGGCGTGACCGGGTGCCGCCTGCGCACACCGGTGCCGCCCCAGCGGCACGACCGCCCGCGGCTGGGCGGCGGCCTACGACAGCCCCGCTGCCTTTCGTTCCTCCGGCGTCAACGGTGGTCCGCTCAGCGGTGGCCTGAGCGGGCCGACCAGCGCGCCCAGCAACACCCGCGGAGCCAGCAGCACTTCGGCACCCCGCTCCAGTGACATCACATCCGTCACCTTCCGCGCGATCCGCCCGTTGCCCGTGGACGCGAGGGTCAGACGGTCGACGTACGTCGCCAGCAGGCGCTCGCGCCGGGTCGGCCCGGACTCCGTCGCACCGGGGAAGAAGACGTCCTGTCCGACGGCGAGGTCCCACGCCGCCCCGACCGGCCGGGCCACCGCCTTCTGGATACGCCGTGACAGCCCCGGCGAACCCCACCCGTGGCGCCGTACCGCGTCCCGCAGGGCCACAGCTCCCTGGGCGGCGACCGACATGCCGTGCCCGTACACCGGGTTGAACGCGGCGACCGCGTCGCCGAGGACGGCGAAGTTCTCCGGCCACACCGGCATCCGCTCGTAGAAATGGCGGCGGTTGGCGGTCGTGCGGGTGAAGGCGACGCCGGTCAGCGGCTCGGCCTGTGCGATCAGCTCGGCGACTATCGGGTGCCGGAGTTCCTCGCGGGCGTACCGGTCGAAGTCGGCGGTGTCGGCGGACGGTTCGCCGCCGCGTGTGCCGAGCAGGGTGACGAGCCAGTGCCCGTCCTCGATGGGCAGCAGGACGCCTCCCCGGCCCGGCTCCCCGGAGCGCGGGTCCGCCATCACGTTGACGACCGGGAAACCGTCCCGGGCCGCCGCCGGCGCGCGGTAGAGGCGGGTCGCGTAGGCGAAGCCCGAGTCGACCTCCCGCCGCTCGGGGGCCGGCAGCCCGAGCCCCGTCAGCCATTGCACGGCACGGGACGCACGCCCCGTGGTGTCGACGACCAGGTCGGCCGCGAGGGTGCGTTCGGTGTCGTCGTGCGCGCGGATGCGGACCCCGGTGACGGCGGCGTCCGTACCGTCGAGGCCGAGCACCTCGGCCCGGTCCACCAGCTCCACCCGGTCGTCCGCGAGCACCTCCTCGCGGACGGTCGCGTCCAGCAGGTCCCGGCCGCACAGCAGCATGAAGTGCGACTCGGCCCAGCGCCGGTACCAGCCCTTCGGCGACAGCGCCACCATGTCCGTGGTGACGGGCAGCCGGTGCGCCCCCGCCTCCCGCAACCGTCCCGTGACGCCCGGCAGCAGCTCCTCCAGCGCCCGCGCACCGCCCGACCACAACTGGTGGACGTGCCGTGCCTGGGGCAGCCCCTTGCGCGGCTCGGGGCCGGCGGGCAGCCTGTCGCGCTCGACGACGGTGACGCGGCCGGCGACCGGGGCCAGGGCACGGGCGGCGAGCATGCCGGCGAGGGAACCGCCGAGGACGACGGCGGTGGTGGGGCGTTGGCTCATGGACGGGCACGCTCTCTGCTGCGGTCACTCATGTCGGGCACGCTCTCGGCCGGGGCGGCCGCGCGGGTGCGGACCGCCGAGATCTCGTCGGGGCGGCGGAGGGCCCGGGACACGGCCGCGATCTCCTGAAGCAGGTCCGTGGTGTCGGGGTCGCCGCTGCCGTCCCCGTCGGGTGAGCGCCGTTTGGCGTCCACGGCGTCCTGAACGGCGACGGCGGCCGCGACCGCCTTCGCCGGGCCGGGCTCGAAGCCGAGGTCGAGCGCGGCGTCGTACGACCGCTGCCGCCGCTCCTCGTCGATGTGCCGGGCCAGGGGCAGCAGGACGTCGCGGATGAACGTCTCGCGGCGGATCAGGCGCAGTTCCGGTGTGGCGTGCAGCACGAAGGGGACGCCGCTGCCGTTGACGGTCCGCATCAGCGCGTACAGGGGCCGCAGTTCGTGGTGGGCGAGCCGGACGCGCCAGCGCTCGTGCAGGTACTGGCCGGCGTGCGGGAGGATGAAACCCACCGCGATCAGGATGGCCGACAGACAGGCGACCGGCGGGGCCAGGGACGTGCTCAGCCAGTCCAGGTCGTGGCCGGTCCAGCGGGCCACCACGGCGGTGAGCTTCGCGCCGTCGAAGATCAGGTTCATCGCGTAGCCGACGCCCAGCGACTTCAGACCCCAGCGGAGCCAGGCGTCGAGCCCGTCGGTGCGCACCCAGTTCCAGATCAGCCGGGAGGTGATGAGGACGGCCACGGTGTGCGCGAGCAGGTAGAGCAGGATCTCCTCGCGCATGAAGGGGGTGGACGCGTAGTAGGTGTCCAGGTCCCGTTGCCGTTCTACCGGCGCGTCCGCGAGGGCGAACAGCACCCACAGCGCGACGATCACGCCCGCATACAGGGTGATGACCCGGCGCATCGCCCGGCGGGTGGGCGCCGTGCGGTCGGACAGGCCGTTGCGCCAGGCGATGATCAGCAGCAGACAGGACCCGCAGAACGCGGTGAGCAGGGAGTACACCAGGGGGGCCGCGATGTTCGGTACGCCGGTGACCCGGTTGGTCCAGGCGATCGTGGCGGGCGCCGCGAACACGAACACGGAGCAGGCGAGCAGCAGCAGTCCGCCGACCGCGCGCAGCAGCGGGTCCTTCCACAGCCTGACGATGGTGGGCAGCTTGATCACCAGGGCGGACGTGAGGACCGCGGTGGGGATCCAGAAGGAGATGTAGAACTCGTCCAGGAGACCGGCGGGGTTGAGCGCCAGCTCGAAGGAGCCGTGATCGAGTGTCACCGCGCCGTCCTTCCGCGTCCGCGGTAGCCGAGGGTCCTCTGGAGAGGGTCGAGGGGGACGCCCGGGCCCGTACAGGACAGCAGGGGCCGGAAGACGGTGGCGAGGCGGTGGCCGAAGTCGTCGGCCTCGGCCTCGTCCTGCTTGCGGGAACCGTCACGGGCTGCCACGGTGAGCGCGAGGTTCTTCCAGGCCGGCTGGTCGGCGAACGCGTGGGCCGCCGCAGTACCGGCCCCGTGGTGATGAACGTGTCCCGCGTGCATGTGCCACAACTCATGGCCGAGGATGACCAGTTGCTGCACGGCCTCGGCCCTCTCCTCCACGATGACCAGGTCGAAGTCCTGGAACTCGACCCACAGCCCGGTGACTTCGATCTCGTCCGGGAACCGCTCGAAGCGCAGATCGAGGCGCCGCCCGCCACGCCGCGTGCTCATCTCCTCGCACAGCACCCGGCACAGTTCGCGCACGTCGGCCGGCGGGAGGGGTCTCGCCCGCAGGGACGCGGCCAGGTCGGCAGCCAGACGGCGCATCTTGGAGCCGCTCCGCGAGCGCCGCAGCGCCGCAGCGATCCGGGCCGCCGTCTTCCGCGCGCCCGCGATGTCCATCGCTCCCCCTTGGTCCCTGTCACCGCCGCACAGCACGTTGTTCGAGACTACGCGTCCGGATGTGTCCGCGTCATGTGATCCGCCGACCGTTGTTCAACGGGGAACGACCGCGGCCTTTCGAAACTTCCGGCCACCCGCCGACTGCCCGGCCCATCGACGCTCAGGCGCTCGGAATCCACAGTTCCGTCCGGACGTCCGGCCAGCATTCGCCATCCCCCGGACGGCACGCTCACCGTCCTCCCTGTTCGGCGGACTGAAGGTCATACCGGCATCACCGGCACTCCGCCGGCCGCGCTGCCCAGCAGCGCCAGCCGTACCTTGCCCGGACCCGAGGGTGTGGTCCCGTCGGACAGAACCGCCAGGGCCAGTGTGTTGGCCCCCCGTGTGCGCAGGATCCCGTTCGGCAGGACGAAGGTGTGCTGCGGCCCCACGTCGTTGATGTACTGGCCCATGTTCCAGCCGTTGAGGAAGATCTGGACGCGGTAGGCGCGGGACGGGTCGTCCTCGAGGACGAGGCCGACCGAGGCGTCGGTGCCCGCGTCCACGGCCAGCCGGAAGCTCGTCCGGTACCAGGTCACCCCCTGCCGTCGGTCCTCCCGCGGCAGCTCGGCGGCCGCCCAGTCGCCGTCGCCGTACTCCGGCAGGTGCCAGCCTTCCCGTTCGCCGTGCAACCCGCCGTTGTTCTGCGGCCCGCGCACCGGGTCTGGTGCCGACTCACCCTGCAGCCTCCAACTCATCCTCGGCGAAGCCCCCTTGAAGGTGACCGCGGTCAGCCCGCGTGCCGCCTTGTGGGTGTCGTGCGCCTCGCCGTCCCGGTCGTGCTGCATCCGCCGCACGAGGACGGACAGGACGTGGGAGTCACGTGCGCCCTGCTCGCCGCGCACCTTCCCGCGCAGCTCCTCCGACACGTCGAAGGTGGCCTTCGCCGCCCAACTGCCCTGCTCCGCGGTGCTTTCGTCGGGGACCGGCATGCGATGGGCGCCCAGCGGCTGCCCGTCCAGCCACGCCATCAGCAGCCCCTGCGTGCCCGTGCTGTAGGCGAGAGAGACGGACTCCACTTCGGTCACGTCCTGCTTGAAGTGCCCCCGGTACCAGACGTCCCCGTAGTGGAAGCCGTAGTCGTCCGCGAACAGCACGGGCTGCCCCTTGGGCACCGGGGTCGTGCTGTACGAGGTCTTCTTGTCGGCGGCCGTCCACCGCGAGTCGTCGAAGCCGGGCGCCGACTCGGGGTTCTCGGCTTTGCGCCGCCAGCCGCCGTCCAGCGAGGGCAGCGTCACCGGCGCCACGCCGGGCAGCAGCTGCAGGTTCATCAGGCTGCTGGAGGCGCTGATCCTCGTCGGCACCACCTTCTGGTTCCAGGTCACCTGGCTGATGCCGCGCGGCCCCCACACCTCGATCCCGGACGCCGTCTTCGTGTCGCCGGTGACGTGCACGGTGGAGTCGCTCAGGGCGGCCTCGCGCACCAGCGACGGGCCATACACCAGCACCGTGCCCGACGGGGTGTCGTACGGCCACAGCCGCAGAGCGGTGCCGTCGTCGGCGAGGAGGATCAGCAGCTGCCGGTCGGACCCGCCGCCGTCGACCAGGATCCGGCTCAGCCCGCCGACGCCGAGCGGCGCGGTGATGCGCAGCAGGCCGCGGTCGAACACCCAGGCGACCTCCGGGTCCAGCCGGGTCGGCGTGGGCTCCTCCGGGCACTCCACCACGATCTGCGCCATCTCGCCGTACCGACCCGAGAACACGACGATGTCCTGCCGCCCGGCCTTGAGGAACATCGTGGGTTCCACGGTGGCGTACTTCAGCTTCCGGTCCCCGCCCATGGACAGCCCGGTGGCGAGCAGCCGGGCGTCCCGCGCGGGGACGTTGACCGGCACCTCGATGCCGGCGTCCGGCAGCGGGGAGGAGATCGCCTCGGCGGTGTCGTTGCGCACGACGTACACATGGGAGTGCGTGTCGGGATTGGTCAGGTGGTACACCTTCAGCCGCCCGTCCGCGGCCTTCACCCGCGGCGCCCGGTCCAGCTTGGCGAAGTCCGGCACGCGCTGCAGCAGATGCCCCAGCTGGTGCACGGCGGCGAGCTTCGGCGTCGGATTGCGTGCCTCGTCGAAGGCCGCCCCGTAGTCGTACGACGTGTAGACGACCGGCGCGGGCAGCCATCCCCAGGAGGTGCCGCCGAAGGTCATGTAGACGTTGTGCAGCGTGATCCCGTTGGCGAGGTTGGTGAAGTGGAAACGCCGCTCGTACGCCGCGTCCCGGGTCCGCCGCGCCTGAGCGTACCCCTTCTTCTGGAACGACACCCCGCCCCACGGATCGGACCAGCCGCCGCCGAACTCCGGCACGAACCCGGGCGTCTTCGGACTGGCCGACGCCCCGCCCTTCGCCCCGCCGGTCCCGAAGTGCCCCCAGTCCGGCGGGGTCCTGTCCGGCGACGGATACCCGTCGAAGCCGTACAGCCAGCGCCCCTTCTCGCCTCCGGTGTCGAAGGACCCGGGCACCCAGTACCCGTTCCTGCCCTTGTCGTTGTGGAACAGCGGTACGTCGATCCCGTCGGCCCGCACCTTCTTGTACAGGTGGGACATGTAGGCGCGGCCGGTCGCCTGCCCGGCGTACGCGTCGTACTCGTTCTCGATCTGGTAGAGCAGGACCGTGCCCTTGCCCCGGGTGAACAGGTGCCGGCCGGCGATGGCGTTGACCTCGGTCAGCCATGCGTCGGCGTGCTTCAGGTAGGTCGGGTCGGCGGTCCGGGCCCTGCCCCCGGTGGCCGTCAGCCAGCCCGGGAGGCCGCCGCCGTCGATCTCCGCGTCGATGTACGGGCCCGGGCGCAGGATCACGTACAGGCCGGTCTCGGTGGCCGTGCGCAGGAACAGGTCCAGGTCGCGGACGCCGGTGAAGTCGTACTCGCCGGGGGCGGGTGAGTGGTAGTTCCAGGCCACGTACACGCTGACCGCGTTGTAGCCGTGCGCGCGCATCTTCTGCAGCACGTCCCGCCACAGCGACGGGCTGGGCAGCCGGAACGGGTGCAGCTCGCCCGACCACAGGACCAGCCGCCTGCCGTCGATCACCAGCGAGTACCGGTCGAAGCCCACCGTGTGCTCCCGCCCGTCGGCGGCCGGCGGCGCCGGCGCGGGACCCGTGGGCGCGGTGTGGGACGCGTAGGCGCTGGATCCCCCGGTGCCGCTGCCGCTCAGCGCGAGACCGAGCGCCGTGGTGCCGGCGAGGGCGCTGAATGTACGTCTGCTGAGCTCCAAGGGAGCGCCTCCTGTACTGCCTGTTCCGTTCCGCCGTAACGCGAGTGCCACGTGGGGTCAATGTCGGGTTGGGCCATTGTGCACACCTGGACGCCTCACAATGTTCGTATGAGGATCTCCGCACGGTCGGACTACGCGGTACGCGCGGTGCTGGAACTGGCCGTGCGGCAGGGCGGCGAGCCGGTGAAGGCGGAGGTCGTCGCCGCTGCTCAGGGCATTCCGCACAAGTTTTTGGAGGGGATCCTCGGCGACCTGAGGCGCGGGGGAATCGTCGACAGCCGGCGGGGCGGGGGCGGCGGCTACCGGCTGGCCCGCGATGCGTCGCGGATCACAGTCGCCGACGTGATACGGGCCGTGGACGGGCCCATCGTCTCGGTCCGTGGCGAGCGTCCCACGAGTCTGGAGTACACCGGGTCCGCGCGGCCGCTGCTGCCGCTGTGGATCGCCCTGCGCGCCAATGTGAGAAGGATCCTGGAGGGCGTCACGCTCGCGGACATCGCGGCGGACGCGCTGCCCGAGTCGGTACGGCAGCTCGCCGCCGAGCCGGCCGCCTGGGAGAACCCGTGACCTTCGCCCCGTACGCGCTCGGTCTGTGGGCCGTCTGATCAGGCGGTGCTGAGGCCCACGGTGAGCGTCACCCGGTGCGGCTCTGGATGACCTGGGGATGCACCGGCCAACGCCCGCTGATTTCAACCGAGTCCGGGCACTGTTCGTTCCCTGTGAAATCCGAACCTGTGAATGGCCGGAGTTCGCCCTGACCGCCTCCTGCGGGGCTTCCTACGATGCGATCGCCCCTCGCCCTTCACAGGATTCCCACAGGTTCTTCATGTGGGTTCTTCGAAGGCCGAGGGTGCAGCCACCCCCCAACCCCTTTAGGAGAGACCATGACCGGTGGACTCCTGCTGAGCGGCGCGGTCGCCGCTCTCCTCACCGCCGCGCTCCCCGCGCAGGGCCCGTCCGGCGGGTTCGAGGACCCGCCCCCGGACAAGATCGTCATCAAGGTGGCCACGGTGAACGGCTCCGGCTGTCCCCAGGGCACGACGGCGATCGCCGTCTCCGAGGACAACACCGCCTTCACGGTGACCTACAGCGACTACCTCGCCCAGGCCGGCGGCAACTCCGACCCCACCGCGTTCCGCAAGAACTGCCAGCTCAACCTGATCGTCCACGTCCCGCAGGGCTTCACCTACGCCGTCGCCAGCGCCGACTACCGCGGCTTCGCCGCGCTCCAGCCCGGCGCGAGCGGCACCCAGCGAGCCTCGTACTACTTCCAGGGCTCCCCGAGCACGGCCTCCAGGACCCACCCCTTCAGCGGCCCCCACAACGACAACTGGCAGGCCACGGACACCACGGACTGGGCCCAGCTGGTCTGGGCCCCCTGTGGAGTCCAGCGCAATTTCAACATCAACACCGAGCTCCGCGTGAGCGCCGGCACGCAGGCGCCCGGCAAGGTCAGCTTTATGACGATGGACTCGACCGACGGGGACATCAGCACGGTGTACCACTTGGCGTGGAAGGAGTGTCCGGAGTCCTGAGGGCCGGGCGGCCTCCCCGCTGACCGGACGAAGTGGGCCCTGGGTGACCGCAGTCGTGAGGTCGCGGTCGCCCAGCGCCCGAGGTGGGCGTCAGCTCCGCTCCACGCCCGGGACGAGCGTCGCCTCGGCGGTGCGGCCGACTTGCCTCCGGTGATGCCGGGGCGGACGTACTGTCCGTCGAGGTGGCAGGAACCCGGAGACCGGGGTGTCGGCGCGCGGGGTCGTGGTCAGCGAGTGTCTCCCAGGGATGCGAGCAGCGCGCGCAGGATCCGGGTGAGGTCCTTCCGGTCCGCGTCCGCCAGGCCCGAAAGGATCTTCCGCTGGTTCTGCACGTGACCTTCCACCGTGCGGTCGACCAGGTCCCTTCCCTCGTCCGTGAGGGCGATGTGCAGGCTGCGGCGGTCGCCGGGGACGGACTCGCGCGTGACGAGGCCGCGGGCGACGAGCCTGTCGATGCGGTTGGTGAGAGCGGCCGAGCCGATCATGACGCTGGCGGCCAGTGACTTGGCCGTCAGTGGCCTGCCGCTGCGGCGCAGGGTGGCCAGGACGTCGAACTCCCACGTCTCCATGTCGTACTGGGCGAAGTAGTCCTTCAGGTGGGTGCTGACCAGTCGAGACAGTCGCAGGATACGGCCGATCGCGCCCATCGCGTCGAGGTCCAGGTCGGTGCGCTGAGCGGCCCACTGATCGAGGAAGTCGTCGACTGCATCACGCATGAGGTCACCTCTTCTTTGCCAATGCGTCAACCATATTAATTCGACGCCAAACTGTTTGACGGCACTCTAGTTCATGCCATAGCTTCTCGATGTCAGATAGTTCGACGTCGAAGGATGGTTTCGTGTCCGAGTCCGTGGAGCCGCCGGCTGCCGACCACACCACCGTGTCCAGGATCATCCGCTCACGCCGCAGCATCCGCCACTACCGGCCGGACCCCGTACCGGCGCCGCTGCTGCACGAACTGGTCGATCTCGCCCTGGAAGCGCCGTCGAGCTTCAATCTCCAGGCCCGTTCCGTCGTCACCGTCATCGGTGAGGAGGGCCGCAAGGCGCTGGCGGAGGCCACCGGCGGACAGCCGCATCCTCAAGAGGCGCCGGTGATGCTCGTGTTCGTCGCCGAGTCCGGCGCGTGGCGGGAGGACCGGGGCGACGTCTGGGACACTGCGACACGTCTCGGAGCGTGGTCCGAGCGGTTCGCGGCGGCATCGCCGGACGACGCGCGTGCCTTTCACGAGGACTTGCACCAGCGTGGGCTCACCCGTGAGTACGCGGTGAAGGACGCCATGATCGCCGCGTCCTTCATGCTGATCGCCGCGCATGCCGCCGGCCTTGCCACGAGTCCCATGAACGGGTGGGACGAGGGCGCGGTCAAGAAGGCGATCGGGATCGAGGGCCGTGAGGATCTCCACATCGCCCTTCTCATGCCGCTCGGTTATCCGTCCGAGACGCGGCTTCATCCGGGGCGGCGAGACCGGTCGTCGACGGTGTACAGCGAGACCTACGGCTGAGAGCCGCCCGGACATGCCGTGGGCCGGTCGCGGGTCCGTCGTGGGCTTGTCGCGCCCGGCGGAACCGCACATCCACACGGCCCGGCGCCCCTGACGGGGCGCCGTAGCACCACCATTACCAGAACATCCGTAATCACCAGGGGGGTTGGTCCGACATGACCACTGTCAACAAGCTCGTCCAGGTCGCCGGCATCATCGACGCCGCGGAAGCCGACATGATCATCGGGGAGGGGGCCGACTGGATCGGGTTCGCGCTGCGGCTGCCGTCCGGGAAGGACGACATCCCCGAGCAGGACGCCGCAGTCATCATCAAGGGGCTCAAGGCCCCGCACGCGGGCGTCCTCATCAGCTACCTCACCGACGCGGAGGAGATCAGCGACTTCTGCCACGAGCTCGGTGTCGTCGCCGTACAGCTGCACGGTGATGTGGAGACGGAGCAGCTGCGGCGGCTGAAGGAGGCCCGCCCCGACCTGTTCGTGCTGAAGTCCCTCGTCGTCAAGCAGGACAACGCCGACGAGCTGCTGGAACTCGTCGACGACACCCACCCCTTCGTCGACATGTACATCACCGACACGTTCGACCCGAGGACGGGCGCCAAGGGCGCCACCGGCCTGACCCACGACTGGAACGTCTCCGCCGAGCTGGTCCGCCGCTCGCCCAAGCCGCTGATGATGGCCGGCGGCCTGAACCCGGAGAACGTCGCCGACGCGATCAGGGCCGTCAAGCCCGCCGCCGTCGACGCGCACACCGGACTGGAGGGCCCGGACGGGCGCAAGGACCGCGCGAAGGTCGCCAAGTTCATCGCCGAGGCGCGCCGCGCCTTCGACGAGATCGGCTGACCGCCCGTCGAAGCGGGGGGCGTCCGGCCGGAGGGCCGCCCGGATGCCCCACCCTTCCCGCACTCTCCAGCGACCCGCGTTCCAGCCACCGCCGAGGAGCTCAGCCATGGCCACGGGCCACAACGTGCACCTGTTACCGCAAACCGACCAGTTGCGCGCCATCCACACGATCATCAGGGACAAGGACTGCACCCGGGAGGACTTCGTCTTCTACTCGCGGCGCGTGATCCGACTCCTGCTCGAAGCCGGCATGGACCTGCTGCCGTTCACCAAGAAGGACATCGCCACTCCCGTCGGCGCCACCTACCACGGCCTCGAGTTCGCCACGAAGATCTGCGCGGTGCCCGTCATCCGGGCCGGTGAGGCCATGGAGGCCGAGCTCCGCGACGTCCACCCGGGCATCCGCATCGGCAAGATCCTCATCCAGCGCGACAAGCGGACCAAGCTGCCGCATCTCTACTACAAGCACCTGCCCGCCGACATCGCCGACCGCCACGTACTGCTGCTGGAGCCGATGCTGGCCACCGCCGGGTCCGCGCTGGCCGCCGTCGACGTGCTGCTCGACTCCGGCGTGCGCGAAGACCACATCATTATGATCAACTTCCTGTCCTCCCCCGAAGGGCTGCGCCGTGTCGACCGGGCGCGGCCGCACGTGAAGATCGTCACCAGCGCCATCGAGGACCGGCTCAACGAGCACGCGTTCATGATCCCCGGCATCGGTGACTTCGGCGACCGCTTCTTCGGTACGACCGACTCCGGAGCCAACACATGAGCAGCCAGGCCACCAGTCCGGCAGGCGGCGAAGCGAGGGGTCAGCGGCTGGCCGCGACCTCCGCGCTCACCGCCCTCGCCCCCGCCGTCTGGGGATCCACCTACCTGATCACCACCGAGTTCCTGCCGCCGGACCGGCCCCTGCTGGCCTCCACCGTGCGCGCCCTGCCGGCCGGGCTGATCCTGCTGCTGGTGACGCGGACCCTGCCCAAGGGGATCTGGTGGTGGCGGGCCGTCGTCCTCGGCGTGCTGAACATCGGCGCCTTCTTCTACTTCCTCTTCCTCGCCGCCTACCACCTGCCCGGCGGAGTGGCCGCCCTGGTGATGACCGTCCAGCCGATGATCGTGCTGCTGCTCGGCGCACTGCTGCTGAAGGACCGCATCCAGCGGATCCACCTCCTCTCCTGCCTGATCGGTGCCGCGGGCGTGGCCCTGCTCGTACTGCAGCCGCACGCGGGCCTGGACGGTGTCGGCGTCGTGGCCGGACTCCTCGGCGCCCTGTCCATGGCGTCCGGCATCGTCCTCACCAAGCACTGGGGCCGCCCCGACGACGTCAGCCTGCTCACCTTCACCGGCTGGCAGCTGACCGTCGGCGGCCTGGTCCTGCTGCCGATCACCCTGACCACCGAGGAGCTGCCCGACCATCTCACCTGGGGCAACGTCGGCGGATTCCTCTACCTCAGCGTCATCGGTGCCCTGATCGCCTACGTCCTGTGGTTCCGCGGACTGTCGCGGCTGCCCGCCCTCGCCGCCTCGTTCCTGTCGTTCGCCTCACCGCTGTGCGCGACGATCCTCGGCTATCTCTTCCTGGACCAGACCCTGGGCGCGCTCCAACTGCTCGGCGCAGCCGCCGTCGTGGCGGCGGTGGTCCTCGCCCAGCCACGTAACCGAGCCAAACCGATCACACCGGTACCGCCGACGCGCGCCGCCAGCCGCGTCTGAGCACCACACCAACCACGGGGGGAACAACCGTATGAACACCCAGACTCCGATATCCGGCGTGTTCTTCAAGCACGCGTCGCTGCGCAGCCTGCTGACCTACCAGGCCCGGCTGCGCCCCGACGACATCGCTGTCACCACCACGGCCGGCGACCTCACGTTCCACGAACTCAAGGCCCACGCCGACCGGTTGGGCTCCCATCTGACCGCTATGGGCGTCGCACCCGACACCTGCGTCGGCCTCTACACCGAAAGCTCCGCCGATCTGATGACCGGCGTCTGGGCCATCCTCACCGCCGGCGCCGCCTACCTGCCGCTGTCGCCCGACTATCCCGAGGCCCGCCTCAGGTTCATGGTCGAGAACTCCGGAGCCCGGGTCATCGTCACCCAGCCGCACCTGCGCGACCAGGCCCTGCGCCTCGCGCCCGAGGGCACCCGGGTCGTCACCACGGCCGACGCCGCCGAGGCCCCGGCGGCCCCCCTGCCGCAGTCGCACGGCGAGCACCTCGCCTACGTCATCCACACCTCGGGCAGCACCGGCAAGCCCAAGGGTGTGATGATCGAGCAGCGCAGCATCGTCTCCCAGTTGCAGTGGCTGGCCAACTGCGGACACCTCGGGCCCGGCGTGTCGATCCTGCAGAAGACGCCGATGAGCTTCGACGCCGCCCAATGGGAGATCCTGGCCAACGCCGTCGGTGCCCGCGTGGTCATGGGCGCCCCCGGCCTCTTCCGGGACCCCGAGGCGATCATCACCATGATCTGCGAGCACCGGGTGACCGCGCTGCAGGCCGTGCCGACCCTGCTCCAGGCCCTCGTCGACACCGAGGAATTAGGCGCGTGCACCTCCCTGACGCGGCTCTTCTCCGGCGGTGAGGCCCTCACCCGCAGGCTCGCCCGAGACCTGTTCACTGCCCTGCCCGGAGTGTCCCTGGTCAACCTGTACGGGCCTACCGAGACGACCATCAACGCCACCTCGCACTGGGTCGACCCCGACGTCCTCGGCGAGGCTCCGGCCGGGATTCTCCCCGTCGGCGTACCGGCCGACAACGTGACCTGCTACATCCTCGACGAGAACAGGCAGCCGGTCGACATCGGCGAGAGCGGCGAGCTGTTCATCGGGGGCGTCCAGGTCGCCCGCGGCTACATCGGCCTGCCCGCGGTGACGGCCGAGCGCTTCCTCACCTCCCCGTTCAACCCGACGGAACGCCTGTACCGCACCGGCGACCTGTGCCAGTGGAACCCGGACGGCACGATCCAGTTCACCGGCCGCACCGACAACCAGGTCAAACTGCGCGGGTACCGGGTCGAGCTGGAGGAGGTCGCGTCCCGGATCGAGGAGCACACCTGGGTGCGGCGCGCGGCGGCGATCGTCACCGACGACCCGCGCACCGGCGGCAAGTCGCTCGTCGCCGCGGTGGAACTGAACGAGCGCACCGCCGCGGTGATGGACCAGGGCCGCGACGACGCCGCCCACCACCAGTCGAAGGCGTCCAAGCTCCAGGTGCGGGCCCAGCTCGCCAACCCCGGCCTGCGCGCGCCCGAGGAGCTGGCGGACCGCCAGGTCGCCGAGCTGCCGGGCAAGCAGGCCACCGACGAGCAGCGCCGGGAGGCGTTCGCCCGCAAGACCTACCGCTCCTACGAAGGCGGCTCCGTCACGGCCGACGACCTGCTGGCCCTGCTCTCCCCGCGCCACCGCACGGCGCACGCGCCGCGCGCGCTCACCGAGCTCACCCTGGAGGAACTCGGGCGGATCCTGCGCTGGTTCGGCCCGTTCCGCAGCGAGGAGCGGCTCCTGCCCAAGTACGCCTACGCCTCACCGGGCGCCCTGTACGCCACCCAGCTGTACCTGGAGATCAGCGGCGTGTCCGGCCTGTCCGGCGTCTACTACCACCACCCCGCCGACCACACCCTCGTCCGCGTTGCAGACCTGCCCGAAGAGACCCCGGCCCCGAGCCTGAGGGTGCACTTCCTCGGCCGGAGGCGGGCCATCGAGCCCGTCTACAAGAACAACATCGTCGAGGTGCTGGAGTTCGAGGCCGGCCACATGCTCGGCGTGTTCGAGGAGGTCCTGCCCGGACACGGCCTCACCATCTCCCCCGTCGGTTTCGAGCCCGCGGTCAGGACGCGGCTCGACGTCGCCGAGGACGACCACTACCTGGGCACCTACGCGATCACCGAGGACCACGGCAGGGCCGGCCCGGACGAGGTCGAGCTGTATGTGCAGGCCCACGACGACCGGGTGGCGGGGCTGGCGGCGGGCCTGTACCGGTACCGGGAAGGGCGGCTCGACCGGATCGGCGCGGACGTCGTAGAGCGGCGCCACGTCATCGCCATCAACCAGGGCGTGTACGACGCGGCCTCCTTCGGGATCAGCGCCGTCTCCCGCGCCACGGACGAGTGGCGGACGTACATCGTGCTCGGCACCCTGCTGCACCGCCTCCAGCGCGTTCCCCAGATGGGCCTCATGTCCTCCGGCTACTCCTCCAAGACGGGCAACCCCCTGCCGGCCTCCCGGCGTCTCGACGACCTGCTCGCGGCCTCCGGTGTGGCCGCCGCGCCCGCCTCGTACTTCTTCGTCGGCGGCCGGATCAGCGCCGGGCAGGCCGCGCACGAGGGCATGAACGAGGACGCGGTGCACACCAAGGGCCCCGCGGAGATGATCCGCGACGACCTGGCTCAGTTCCTCCCGGACTACATGATCCCGGCACGCGTGGAAGTGGTGAACGAGCTGCCGCTCACCGCGAACGGGAAGATCGACGCCAAGGCCACGGCGCTCCTGCCGGAGGTCGCCCAGGCCCGCACCGCGACGCAGTACGTGGCCCCCGCGACGGCGACGGAGCGGTGGCTGGCGGCCGAGTGGGCCCGGATGCTGAAGTACGACGACGTCTCCACCCAGGACGAGTTCTTCGCCTCGGGCGGCAACTCCCTGCACGCCGTGGCACTGGTCAACAGGATCAAGCGGGAGTACGGGGCCTCCCTGCCCCTGCAGGTGATCTTCGAGTCGCCGAAGCTGGCCGACCTCGCCGCACGCATCGAGGGTGGCACGCCCGAGCGCGCGTCCCGCCTCGTCCCGCTGCACACGGGCGGGGCAGGCAGCCCGGTGTTCTGCTGGCCGGGGCTCGGCGGCTACCCGATGAACCTGCGGCCGCTCGCCCGGGGCGTGGACCTCGGCCGGCCCGTCACCGGCATCCAGGCGCACGGCATCAACCCCGGCGAGGTGCCGCACGGCACGATCCGGGAGATGGCCATGGCCGACGTGGCGGAGATCCGCCGCGTCCAGCCGTCCGGGCCGTACACGCTGTGGGGCTACTCCTTCGGCGCCCGGGTCGCCTTCGAGGCGGCCTGGCAGCTGGAGCAGTTCGGCGAGAAGGTCGAGAACCTGCTGCTGATCTGCCCCGGCAACCCCGAGGTGCGCGCCGAGGACGGACGGCGCTGGGGCCGCGAGGCCTCCTTCGCCAACCCCGCCTACGTCACCATCCTGTTCTCCGTCTTCGCGGGCACCGTCCACGGCCCGGCCGTGGAGGCCTGCCTGCGCGAGGCGATGGACGAGGACTCCTTCGTGGCCTTCGTCCACGGCCGGCTGCCCGCGCTGGACGAAGGAACGATTCGCCGGATCACCCGGATCGTCGCGGAGACGTACGAGTTCGAGTACAGCTTCCGCGAGCTGCGTGAACGCCGGATCGACGCGCCGGTCACGATCTTCAAGGCCCAGGGCGACGACTACTCGTTCCTCGAGTCCAGTTCCGGCTACTCCGCGACGCCGCCCACCGTCGTCGATCTCGACGGGGATCACTACGGGGTGCTGAAGAAGCACGGCGTGGCCGAACTCATCGGCCGAATACAAGACGTGACGAACCGTCACTGAAGCTCCTCGCCCCGCGGATTCCCCCGCTGCGGGGCGAGGTCCCCACTCAGAAGGGAGCGCGGCCGTGCCGCACATCAGCATCAAGCATTTTCCCCGCACCTTCACCGAGGCCGAGAAGGCCGACCTGGTCGCCACGCTGACCGAGGCCGTCACCCGGGTGTTCGGCACCGAACCGGGAGCGGTGTCCCTCGCGGTGGAGCCCGTCGAGCCCTCGCTCTGGACGGAGCGGGTCCACACACCGGAGATCGACGACAAGTCCCACCTGCTGTGGAAGCAGCCGAACTACTCGAAGCCCATCCCCACTGAAGGACACCGATGAGCCGCATCCCCGTCGTCTACAGCGAAGAGGTCCGCGACGCCCTGCACGAGCGGCGTCCGGTGGTCGCGCTGGAGTCGAACGTCATCACCCACGGTCTGAAGTACCCGCACAACGCGGAGACCGCACTCAAGGTCGAGGCCGCCGTCCGCAAGGGCGGCTCGGTCCCGGCGACCATCTGCATCGAGGACGGCGCCATCCGCGTCGGCATGACCGAGAAGGACATCGAACGGTTCGCGTCCGGGTCCGGCATCCCCAAGGTCTCCAGCCGGGACCTGCCCGTGGTGCTCGCCCGCCGGGGCCGCGGCGCGACCACCGTCGCGTCCTCGCTCGTCGCCGCCGAGCTCGCCGGGATCCCGTTCTTCTCCTCCGCGGGGCTGGGCGGCGTCCACCGGGGCGCGGAGACCAGCATGGATGTCTCCTCGGACCTGATCCAGCTCACCCGCTCCAAGGTCGCGGTCGTGTGCGCCGGCGCGAAGATGATCCTCGACCTGAAGCTGACCATGGAGTACCTGGAGACCCAGTGCGTCCCGGTGATCTCCTACGGCTCGGACGACTTCCCCGCGTTCTACTGTGCCTCCAGCGGCATCAGGTCCCCGCACCGGATCGACGACGAGGACCTGATCGCCGAGGTCGTCGCCACCCACTGGGCCACGGGCCACCCCGGCGGCGTGGTCCTCACGACCCCGCCCCGGGCGGAGGACGCCGTCGACTCCGACGAGGCCGAGGCCGCGATCAACGACGCGCTCGCCCAGGCCGAGTTGGACGGTGTCACCGGCCAGGGCCTGACGAAGTACCTCATGCACGCGGTCGACCGCGCGACCGGCGGCCGTACCGCCCAGGCCAACATGGCCGTCCTCATCTCCACGGCCGAGGTCGGCGGCCGCCTCGCCGCGGCCTACGCCCGCCGCGGCCGGGCTTAGACCCTGTCGTCACCTTGCCGCCTGCCCCGCCCTCCGGGCGGGCGACGGGAATGTGACCGCGGACCTGGGGCCTTGGTGGCTGCGGTTTGCGTCCGCCTTCGCCGGGCCTCAGGACCTGGCGGCTGCGGTGGGGGCCCGCCGCTGGCCCAGGCCCTGTCGTCACCTTGCCGCCTGCCCCGCCCTCCGGGCGGGCGACGGGAATGTGACCGCGGACCTGGGGCCTTGGTGGCTGCGGTTTGCGTCCGCCTTCGCCGGGCCTCAGGACCTGGCGGCTGCGGTGGGGGCCCGCCGCTGGCCCAGGCCCAGTCGCCGCCTCTCGTCCGTCCCGCCCTCCGGGCGGACGACGGGAGCCTGGCGGCACGGCCTGGCGGCACGCCCCGACGGCACAGCTTGGCGGCACCGACGGCACGGCCTGGCGGCACAGCTTGGCGGCACCGACGGCACGGCCCGGCGCCTGGTTCGTCTGGCAGCCGGACGTCCCCACGCTCGAACAAAGCCCGTGCGGGGGCGGCCTCATCGTCCTCGCCCGCCTGCGCTGACCCGCCGCCGGGGCGGTCCGCACCCGATCCGCCGGACGTGCCCCGAGCGCGCCTGTTCCTCCATCTCCGACACTCGCAAAGGAAGATCCATGACCTCTCTCTTCGACTCCGTCACTTTCGGCAAGATCCCGCTGAGCAACCGGATGGTCATGGCGCCCATGACCCGCAACCGGGCCAAGCCGTGCGGCGGGGCGACCGAGCTGATGGCCGAGTACTACGCGCAGCGCGCCTCGGCCGGGCTCATCATCACCGAGGGGACGCAGCCCTCCCAGGTCGGACAGGGCTTCGTCAACACCCCGGGCCTGCACCACCCCGAGCAGGTCAGGACCTGGCGGACCGTCACGGACGCCGTGCACGCCGCCGGCGGCAGCATCGTCGTCCAGCTGATGCACTCCGGCCGGATCGGCCACCCGTCGCTGTACGACAGCGCCCACACGTCCGTCGCCCCGTCCGCGATCGCGGCGGCCGGGCAGTGCTTCACTCCCGACGGCCAGCAGGACTATCCCGTCCCGCACGAGCTGACGGCCGACGAGATCGCCGCCACCGTCGAGGACTTCGCTGCCGCCGCCCGCAACGCGGTCGAGGCCGGCTTCGACGGCGTCCAGATCCACGCCGGCAACGGCTTCCTGCTGCACCAGTTCCTCGCCGGGAACACCAACCACCGCACCGACATCTACGGCGGCTCCGTCGCGAACCGTATCCGCCTCACCGTCGAGGTCACCGAGGCCGTCGCCGCCGCGATCGGCAACGAGCGCACCAGCGTGCGCGTCTCGCCCGGCAACACCTACAACGACATCGCCGAGGGCGACACCGAGGCCCTGTACGCGGCCCTGGTCCCGGCCCTGCCGGAGCTCGCGTTCCTCGAGGTCTGCGAGATCGTCACGCGCCCAGTCACCCGTGCCGTGCGCGACCTGTGGCAGGGCAACCTGGTGGTCAACCCGCACGCCACCCCGGACTCCTTCCCGGCCACGGCCGAGACGGCCCGGCAGATCCTGGACGAGGGCCTCGCCGACGCCGTGTCCCTCGGCGCCCTCTTCCTGGCCAACCCCGACCTGCCCGCCCGGGTCCGGGCCGGAGGCCCGTTCAACGCGCCCGACGAGTCGACGTACTACGGCGGCGACCACCGCGGCTACACCGACTACCCGATCCTCGGCCAGTGAGGGCGGTGGCCAGGGGCGCCGAGCGGCAGCTGCTGCTGTTCTCCGGGCGGGCCCACCCCGACCTCGCCGAGCGGATCGCCCGTGAACTCGGCACCGGTCTGGTGCCGACGCAGGCGCGGGACTTCGCCAACGGCGAGATCTACATCCGCTTCGAGCAGTCGGTGCGCGGCGCGGACTGCTTCGTCCTCCAGTCCCACACGGCACCGATCAACACGTGGATCATGGAGCAGCTGATCATGATCGACGCGCTGAAGCGGGCCTCGGCCCGCAGCGTGACCGTCGTGGCCCCGTTCTACGGCTACTCGCGCCAGGACAAGAAGCACAAGGGCCGCGAGCCGATCTCGGCGCGGATGGTCGCGGACCTGCTCACCGCGGCCGGTGCGGACCGCGTGATCACGGTCGATCTGCACACCGACCAGATCGTGGGCTTCTTCGACGGTCCCATGGACCACCTCTTCGCGCTGCCCACGCTCGCGGATCACATCGCCGCGGTGACGGACCACGACCGGCTCACCGTGGTGTCGCCGGACGCCGGCCGGGTTCGGGTCGCCGACCGGTGGTGCGACCGGCTCGGCGCGCCGCTCGCGATCGTCCACAAGAAGCGTGACAAGGACGTCGCCCACCAGGTCAGCGTCCACGAGGTGGTCGGTGACGTCGAGGGCAGGGTGTGCGTCCTGGTGGACGACATGGTCGACACGGCGGGCACGATCTGCGCCGCGGCCGAGGCGCTGTACGCGAACGGCGCAGAGGACGTCATCGTCGCGGCGACGCACGGCATCCTGTCCGGCCCGGCGGTGGACCGTCTGAAGAACTCCAGGGTCAGCCGGTTCGTCTTCACCGACACCCTGCCGACGGCCGCCGCGACCGGCCTGGACAAGGTCGAGGTCCTGTCCATCGCGCCCGTGGTGGCCCACGCGATCCGGGAGATCTTCGAGAACGGCTCGGTCACGAGCCTCCTCGAGGAGCTGTGACCCAAGGCCCGCGCAGTCACCGCCCTGGAGACCGCGCGGGCCATTGGCCGTGCAAGTGGTTTCGCAGCCACGGCCACGGCCGTCCCGTCCGGCGACACCAGCCGTCCGGTGCGGTCAGCCCGCCTGGCCCATGCCCGCCGCGTTCGGCCAGTTCCGGGCGTGGGGCCAGCCGGTCGCCGGGGCCGTCGCCAGGCCGCCGGGGCCGGTGGTGCCGCGGACCTGGGCGGCCGTGAGGCCGCCGCGAGCGGGGACACCGGGCGGGGTCGGGCCCGTCATCGCGGCCGCCGCCGGCATCGGCGCGGGGGCGGGCACAGGGGCATGGGCGGGCGCTGGAGCGGGCATCGCGGGCGCCGGAGCGGGCATCGCGGCCGGCATGGGCGCGGGTGCCGGGTAGGCGACGGGCTGCGGGACCTCCGGTACGGCGGCCGGAGCCGGCATCGGAATCCCGCCGCCGGTCTGATCCGTCTGCGCCATCTGCGCCATCTGAGCCGCCGCCGGCAGCGGCATGCCGGTGCCGGCCGCCGGGGCTGCTGCGAGCCCCGGCATCCCGGCACCGACGGCCTGAGCGGCAAGGCCCTGCATGCCGGCCCCGTTGGTGGCGCCGACCAGCCGGTCCACTGCCGCCGTACCCGAGCTGTAGCTGGTCCCGGTAGCCAGCTCGGGTACGGCGGCTCCCCTCCTGGTCCCGTAGAGCACCTGTTCCAGGCCGGACACCAGGCGACGCACGTCCACCTGGGGGCGCACCACGAGCCTCAGGAAGCGGCTGGACGAGCCGATCTTGTTGCCGCACTCGCGGACCAGGATGCGGTGCTCGGTGAGCAGCCGGTCCCGGACCACGGTGCCTTCGGCGCCCACGGGGAGGCGCACGAAGAGGAAGTTGCCCTGCGACGGGTAGACCGTCAGGCCGGGCAGCGCGGAGAGCTGGCTCGACATGTCCAGGCGGTCGCGGTACACCTGGCGCAGACTCTGCGCGTACTCGGCGCCGTGCTCCTTGAGCATGAACACCACGTACTCCGCGAAGGAGTTGAGGTTCCATTTCGGCAGCATGGAGCGGACCCGGCCCGCGAGCGACGGGTTGGCGACCAGATAGCCGAAACGTATGCCGTGCAGGCCGAAGTTCTTGCCGAGGCTGCGCAGCACGATGACGTTGGGCCGCAGCATGGCCTCCTGGACGACGCTGGGTTCGGCCTCGGCGTCCGCGAACTCGAGGAAGGACTCGTCGATCACGACCAGGTCCAGGTCGGCCATCGCGTCCATGAACTGCACGATGGCGTGCTTGTGCAGGAAGCCGCCGTCGGGGTTGTTCGGGTTGCAGATGACGGCGACGCGGGTGCCGCGGGCCCGGATGAACTCGGCGTACTGCGCGAGGTCGAGGGCGAAGCCGCTGGACTCCTGGAGCGGGAACATGTCGACCCGCTTGCCGGTCTCCATCGGCTGGTCGGTCCAGCGGCCGAAGGTGGGGACGGGGACGGCGAGGGACTCGCGCACCAGAAGGTGGTCGATCCAGGTGATCAGCTCCGTGGAGCCGTTGCCCATCGCCACGCACTGCGGTGGCAGCCGGAGCAGGCTGCACAGCTCGGCCGTGATGGTGTCGGCGCTGCTCGGATAGTACGTGATGATGTCGCGCATCCTGGCCGACATCTCGTCGAACATGGCGGGCGTGGGGAAGTACGGGTTGCACGGGATGCAGAAGTCCACGGGGCCCGATCCGTCGCCTTCTCGCGTCAACGCCGCCATTGACGGGCTGTGCGCCGCTGTGCTGCGGAACAGCGAGGTGACGTTGTCAGCCAAGGGGAGCCTCCGTAGGTGGCGGGCCCGGCGGGGACGACCGGGCCCGTCGTCTGGGTGGCCCGTGCGGGGGAGCACGGGCCGCCCTTACATACGGAGGCTGGTGGTGCGTTGTTCAACGGGTGTGAAAGAGGTGTGAGTTACGGAACCGAGGGCCCGCCTTCCGCGTGAGGCCCGCCGTGCCGGCCCGGGATCTCCAGCGGCTGGACGATGCCGCCGTACCCGAGCAGGTAGCCGATCAGCGCGCCGGTGTGGCCTGCCGAACGCGGAACGGTTTGGACACGATGGCCGGGATGGAGGGGAATAGTCCGGCCTGCCCTCGTCCCCGCGTGCCGGAACACGAGGTTCCTACACAACTTTCACAGCCACGACGGGGAACGTCCCCCATGCGGAACATAGCCTTCCCGCGTCATGGACTATTGCCACCCGTGCCAACGGCACCTCAATGGCGCCCTGGCTTGCCCGGGGTGCGGCAGACCGGCCGAAGCGGGCCAGGCGTACACGGACTCGTGGTCCGATCAGGACGACGCGGTCGCGGACGAACGCGGCGCGGCACACGACGACGACGCGCCGGCGGCCGAGGGACACCGAGCGCGCCGGTCCGGGGGCCGTGGACACGGCGGTCAGCCGGGCCGGCGGGACCGGCGGGCGGCGCTGCACCGGCGCCGTCGCCGACGGGCCCTGCTGATCGGGACGGGGCTGCTGCTCGCCGCGGGTGGACTGGGTCTCGCGGAACTCGGCACGGAGGCCCCGGCGGAGCCGAACACGACGTCCGTGGATGATGCCCCCGCCGGTTCACCGACGGCTTCGGCGGAGGGCCTCTCGGAGTCCGGTGGCGGTTCGGGGGGACCGGCCGGCGCGGACGGGGGTTCGCCGGACGCGTCGCCGTCCTCCACGGCCTCGGAGTCGAAGAGACCCGAGAAGGAGGAACGGAAGAAGCCCAAGGACTCCTCACGCCCGAGTGTGACAGTGGGGCCCGCGTCCTCGGCTCCCACCCCGAACTCCCCGCCTGCGAACTCCAGCACCCCGGCTCCCGGTCCGGTCTCGGACTCCCCGGCCTCGAATCCGTTGCCTTCGCAGACGTGCACGCGCTTCCTGTGGTGGTGCTCGTAGGACTCCGGCCGGACGGACCGCGCTGCGTCCGCACGGGTGAGCGTCCGTCACCCCGCGGAGCCCGCCCTCCGGGCGGGCGACGGGAATGTGACGACGGGATCTAGTGCCGCGTCAGCCAAGGTTCGCCCCGTCGCGGCGCCCGGCACGCCCTCTCGCCGCACCGGCCGAAAGCCCGAGTACGTCCAGTACGAGGACTTCCGGCCGGCACGCCGAGAGCACGCACCGGACGCCGCTCCTTGACGGGCAAACCTTGGCTGACCCGGCACTAGGTGCCGAGCATGCGCAGGAGCAGGTTCCGCAGGGAGAGCCGCTCGTCGTGGGAGAGCCCCGCGAGCGGCTCACGGGCGAAGCGCAGCCCCTCCCGCAGGCCCAGGGCCACCCGGCGTCCCTCCTCCGTCGCCGCCGCCACCTTCACGCGCCGGTCCGCGGGGTCCGGGCGGCGCTCCACCAGGCCGCGTGACTCCAGGCGGTCCACGATGCCTGTGACGTTCGACGGCTCGCACTTGAGCTTCTGGGCCAGCTTCCGCATCGGCAGCGGCTCCAGTGACAGCAGGTTCAGCAGCCGGGCCTGCGCGCCGGTCAGCGCGTGTTCGGCGGCCGCTTCCTCGTAGTCCTCGTAGAAGCGGGCCACCACGTCACCGATGAGTTCGACGACTTCCATGG
This sequence comes from Streptomyces sp. NPDC040410, assembly GCF_055595715.1. Lineage (NCBI taxonomy): Bacteria > Bacillati > Actinomycetota > Actinomycetes > Kitasatosporales > Streptomycetaceae > Streptomyces > Streptomyces sp. NPDC040410. The sequence goes on along the minus strand of NZ_JBVIVK010000005.1, from coordinate 11,273 downwards.
TCAGGGCGTCGGGGCGGCTGGTCTGTCGAGGTGTGGCCATGGGGTCCAGGGTACCCCGTTGCTTGACATCCTGAAATATTCAGGAGCATTGTTGTTTCAGGTACTGAAGTATTTGGGTCGCATCACGTGAGGAAGCAAGCCATGTCCGACACCCCCACCCTCCCCGCCGTCAGCCGCGAGTGGCACCTCCTTGCCCGCCCGGTCGGCTGGCCGAAGCCCGAGGACTTCGCCCTGGTCGAGGCCGAGATCCGGCAGCCCGGCCCCGGTGAGGTTCTCGTGCGGAACAAGTACCTCTCCGTCGACCCGTACATGCGGGGCCGGATGAGCGCCGCCAAGTCCTACGTCGCCCCCTTCGAACTGGGCAAGGCCATGCAGGGCGGTGCGGTCGGCGAGGTCGTCGCCTCCGGCGCCGAGGGCATCGCGCCCGGCGACCATGTGCTGCACTTCGGCGGCTGGCGCGAGTACGCCACGTTCGACGCCAAGCAGGCGGTCAGGGTCGACCCCGAGGCCGCGCCCCTGTCGACGTACCTCGGTGTCCTCGGCATGACCGGGCTCACCGCCTACGCGGGCCTCCTGCGCACCGCCTCCTTCAAGGAGGGCGACTCGGTCTTCGTGTCGGGCGCGGCGGGGGCCGTGGGCAGCCAGGTGGGCCAGATCGCCAAGCTGAAGGGCGCCTCGCGGGTCATCGGGTCCGCCGGGTCCGACGAGAAGGTCAAGCTGCTCGTCGAGGAGTACGGCTTCGACGCCGCCTTCAACTACAAGAACGGGCCGGTGAGCGAGCAGCTGCGGGACGCCGCGCCGGACGGCGTCGACGTCTACTTCGACAACGTCGGCGGCGACCACCTGGAGGCAGCGATCGGGCAGCTCAACCAGGGCGGCCGGATCGCCGTCTGCGGCATGATCTCCGTCTACAACGACACCGAGCCGGCCCCCGGCCCGAAGAACCTCGCCCGGCTCATCCAGACCCGCGGCCGGATCGAGGGCTTCCTCGTCGGCGACCACTACGACCTTCAGGCGCAGTTCGTCGCCGAGGCCGGGGCCTGGATCCGCTCCGGCGAGCTCAAGTACCGCGAGACCGTCGCCGAGGGCATCGAGAACAACCTGCAGGCCTTCCTCGGCGTCCTGCGCGGCGACAACACCGGAAAGATGATCGTCAAGCTCTGACGCCGTGACATCGGTTCGCCTGCCGGAGCGCCTCACTCGGGCGACGGCGGCATCACCGTGACGTTCGCCCGACACCGTTCGTTCCCCACGACGGAGGCCGCACCCTTGGACGTGGGGTGCGGTCCCTTTCGACGGGCCGCCCCGGGTGTCAACTCGCCAGTGCCGCCCGGTGCACGGCGGCCACCAGGCGCTCGTTCTCCGGCGCCGCCCCGCCCGGAAACGCCATACGGCGGCGCGCGTACCCGTACGCCAGCCCGCTGCGCGGATCGGCGAAGGCCTGCGAACCGCCCGCACCGCTGTGCCCGAACGCCCCGGTGCCCAGGAACGGGTACCAGCAGTCCGCCGTCGCCTGGAAACCGAGCCCGTACGACTTGTGCGCCCGCACCACCAGGTCGTACCCGACGGAATGGATCTGCCCGACCTCGGCGACGGTGTCCGGCTTCAGCAGCGGCGGCCGCCCGTCCACCTCGCTGATCGCCGCCGCGTACATCCCGGCGAGCCCCCGTGCGGCGGCCACACCGCCCGCCGACGCCGGTCCCCTGGCGCGCACGGCGCGGGAGTTGGCGTACTCCACGAGGTCACCCGAGCCCGGCACGTGCTGGTTGAACGCGATCGCGGCCAGAGTGTGCGGTCCGGTCGGCCGCGAGTCCAGCAGGGCCTGCTGATCCGCCGAAGGGTCCATCGGCTGCACGCTGCGGAAGCGGGGCTCCAGGGCGGCCGGCAGCCCCAGGAAGAAGTCCAGCCCGTACGGGGCGCGCACCCGCTCCTCGTACACCTCCTGGAGCGGACGGCCGGTGGCGCGGCGCACCACCTCACCGGTCAGCGCGCCGATGACGAGGGCGTGGTAGCCGAACGACGTGCCCGGGCGCCAGAACGGGCGCTGGTCCGCGAGTCGTTCGGCGACCGCCCGGTCGTCCGTCAGCTCCTGCGGCGTGAACCCGGCGTCGAGGCCGACCACACCCGCCCGGTGCGCGAGCAGGTCGCGCAGGGTGAGCGAGCCTTTCCCTTCGACCCCGAACTCCGGCCAGTAGTAGGTGACCTTGCGGTCCAGTTCGAGGGTGCCCTCCTGGACGAGGAGTGCGACCACGAGGTGGGCGGCGCCCTTGGTCGACGAGTACACACCGTAGAGGGAGTCGCCGCTCCCGCCCGCCCACAGGTCGACCACCCGCCGGCCGTGCACGTACGCGCACAACTGTCCTTCGTAGTCCGGCCGTTCCTTTGCCACGAACGCGGCGAACTCCTCGCGAACCGCCTCGAAGCCGTCCGCGACGGTGCCGTGGATCTCCTCAGTCATCCGCTCTCCTCACCTGAACCGCTTGCTGCGCACGCGTACCGCCTCCCGGGCTTCCGGAGATCGGTACGGCGAGGTGCACGCGTTCGACTCAACCACGGCAGGACACGCGCGGCCGCTGCGGGGGCGGGCGTGGCCCGAGCGGCCCTGCCACCCCTGGCCGACCTGACGGAGGCCGCGGCGGCCACGGCGAAGGCGGCGCGCCCGTTGCTGATCGCCGGGGAGGAACTCCTCGTCTCGGGCCTGGAGCACCTCCAGCCCGCGCTTCTGGCAGCCGCCTCCCGAACGGGACGCGTGGCCCGGGCGGCGGCGGTACGGGTGTCGGCGGCGGTGTCTCCGACGGCGGAGCCGGGGGTGGTGGTCGCGGTCACGCCGGTGTGAGCGACGGCTGCCCCGGCGGCCGGGCAACCGTCCCCGATAGAGTTCCCCCATGCGTGATCTCGGGGTGGGATTCAACTACCTTCTCAAGGGCCAGCGGTGGGTGGCCAGGCACGGCAAGCAGTACGGCTTCGGCCTGCTCCCGGGCCTGATCACCCTCGTCCTCTACGCGGCGGCGCTCGTCGCGCTGGCGCTGTGGGGCGAGGACTTCGTCGCCTGGGCGACCCCGTTCGCCGACGACTGGTCGAGCCCCTGGCTGGGGCTCTTCCGCGGCTTGCTCACCGCGGTCCTGTTCGCCCTCGCCCTCCTTCTCTCCGTCCTCACCTTCACCGCGGTCACGCTGCTGGTCGGCCAGCCCTTCTACGAGAGCCTCTCCGAGAAGGTCGACCGTGACGTGTCCCCGGACGGCACCGCGCCCGAGTCCGGCCTGCCCCTGTGGCGCGAGCTGTGGATCTCGGCCCGCGACAGCCTCCGTATCGTCGTGCGCGCCCTGCTGTGGGCCGTGCTGCTCTTCGCCCTCGGCTTCGTTCCGTTCCTCGGCCAGACGACCGTCCCGGTGATCGGCTTCTTCGTCACCGGGTTCTTCCTCACCGAGGAACTCACCGCCGTCGCCCTGCAGCGCCGCCGCGTCGACCTGCGCGACCGGCTCACCCTGCTCCGCGCCCGCAAGACCCTGGTGTGGGGCTTCGGGACGCCCCTGGCCCTGGCCTTCCTCGTGCCGTTCGTCGCGGTGTTCCTGATGCCGGGCGCGGTCGCGGGCGCCACCCTCATGGCCCGCGACCTGCTGGGCGAGGAGATCACCGAAGGGGACGACGAGGAGGACGGGGCCCCCTCGGACGAAGAGCACGCCACCTGGTGACCGGCGTGCTCGCCGCCACGATCAGAATCGTCCGCACCTGGTCGATGACGTCCAGCCGGCTCCGCACGAACCCCGGACCGGTCACCGTCCCGGTCACGGAATCGGTGTCGTCGGCCCCGAACTGCGGGACCGGCGTGTGCGCATGCCCGCCCGGCAGCACGTCGTGCAGCCCCAGCCGGTCCCGCGGCGGCGTCGCCCGATAGGCGACCTCGGACCTCGCAGCCGCAGTGGACGACGGCGCCGCCGGGCGCGCCGAGGTCACCGTGGACCTTCACCGTGGAACTCCCGTGCAGCGGCTTCGAGAGCTGCGACGAGCGGACGGACTTCCATTCCTTTGTGAAGGGTTCGTACCAAATACAGGTGTGACGCCAGATCGCCGACCGCCGGGTGACCGCGACGATTAACGTCTGATCATGGGACAGCGTTCCCCACGAGCAACCCCGGTCCGGGACCTGACACCCGGGCCGGGGCTTGTCAGCGGTACGGCCGGCACGCCGACACGGCTGTCGCACCGCGAAGCCGTACACCGTCTCCGATCCCACCGCCTCGCCCGGCCGCAGCACCGTCGAAGAGTTCGCTCATGTGCGAAACCCCGGGTCACATCGTTGTGTCACGCCTTCCTGCCCGTGACCGTCCGATACGCGATCTCCGCCAACCTGGCCTGTCCGTTCACACTCGGGTGGAACCAGTCCCAGTGGCTCAACTGGCCGGTGCCGAAGCGGTAGTCGTAGACCGCGCCGCCGTCGAAGCGGCATCGCTCGTCCTTCGCGCAGACCTCCTCCAGCACCTCGTTGTACGCCTCCACCCGCTTCTGCACGGTGTCCCGCCGCAGCGTCGCCGCCGCGTCCAGGGCGTCCGCGTCGCCCAGCATCGACGGGCAGATGCCCAGCTTCCACACCTGCTTGCCCATCGGGTTGGTGCGTCCCTCGGACCACAGCCGCTTCAGGTTCGGCACGCTCGCCACGTACACCTGCGCCTTGGGCCGGGCCTCACGCAGCGTGTGCAGCGCGTCCTCGAACCCGGCACGGAATTCGGCCACCGAGGTCATCGCGGAGGCGCTGTCCCGGCACGCGTCGTTCGCTCCCGCCATCACCGTCACCAGCTCCGGCTTCCGTGTCGCCGCCTGCGCCATCTGACCGGCAAGATCCGCCATCCGCGCCCCGGTCACGGCGTAGTTCCAGCTCCGCTCGGCCGCCTTCGCAGTCCCCAGCAGCCGTACGGCGAGAGAGTCGACCTCGGCGCTGCTGCCGGTTGCCCAGGAGACCTCGGGACAGTCCGACAGGACCGTGCACGCGTCGAAGCCGCGCGTGATGGAGTCGCCCACGGCGGCGATCGAAGCCGGGCTGCGGTCCCAGGACGGGGTGGAGCTCGGGGACGGCTTGGCCTTCATGGCCCCGGAGCCGCTCGGCCCGGGGGAGTTGCCACCGGCGGCGTCACAGGCCGAGACCCCGAGGACGGCCGCGGCCAGGACGGCGAGTACGGCGCGTGAGCGGTGGCTTGGCTTCCGCATCCCCTGGTGATCCCCTCGGTCGTGTGTGCACGGATCGGTACGTGGTCCGATCGGTGCTTGTTCATCCCCTCCATAACAACGCGCGAGGGTTCCCGAGCGGCCGACTCGCAACTGCGCACGTCCGTACAAGCGTCCTGCCGGGTGAATGGCAGGCGTTTCACGGCACCCGGACCGACGGTACGTCACACTCCTTGCGCCGACGCACGGTAGCCTCGCCATCAACGTGGCCCCCGGCCACTGCCGTCCGCCAGTTCGCAAGATGTCCCGCTCTGCCCGGAGGTCCCGGTGACGACACGTGGAGTTCTGTACGTGCACTCCGCGCCGCGCGCGCTGTGCCCGCACGTCGAGTGGGCCGTCGCCGGGGTGCTCGGCGGGCGCGTCAACCTCGACTGGATCCGGCAGCCCGCCGCGCCCGGCACCTGGCGCTCGGAGTTCTCCTGGCAGGCCGAAGCCGGCATTGCCTCCAAGCTCGCCTCCGCGCTGCGCGGCTGGCACCTGCTCCGTTTCGAGGTCACCGCCGAACCCAGCCCCACCGCCGAGGGCGAGCGCTACAGCTGCACCCCCGACCTCGGCATCTTCCACGCCGTCACCGGCATCCACGGCGACATCCTCATCCCCGAGGACCGCCTGCGCGCAGCGTTGTCCCGCGCCCAACGCGGTGAAACCGACCTGGAAGCTGAACTCTCCAAGCTCCTGGGCAAGCCCTGGGACGACGAGTTGGAGCCGTTCAGATACGCGGGCGAAGGGGCCCCGGTGCGCTGGTTGCACCAGGTTGTCTGATGTCCGCTCAGCACGCGTGAAAGGGCCCCCACCAGCCGGTGGGGGCCCTTTCACACACGTACGGACGTTTCTCAGACCGACCGGAACGCCAGCACCACGTTGTGCCCGCCGAACCCGAAAGAGTCGTTGAGGGCGGCGATGCGGCCCTCGACGGGCAGCTTGCGCGCCTCGCCGCGGACGACGTCCGCGTTCGCCTCCGCCTCCGGGTCGAGATTCTCGACGTTGATGGTCGGCGGGGCGAGCCGGTGGTACAGGGCCAGCACCGTCGCGACGGACTCGACACCGCCCGCGCCGCCCAGCAGGTGACCGGTCATCGACTTGGTCGCGGAGACCGCGAAGTGGTCGGCGTCGTCCCCGAACACCTTGCGCAGCGCCTTCAGCTCGGCCACGTCACCGGCCGGCGTCGAGGTGGCGTGCGCGTTGACGTGCACGATCTCGGCCGGGTTCAGGTCGGTGTTGTCGAGCAGGTTCTGCAGCGCGTGCGAGATGCCGCGGCCCTCGGGCTCCGGCTGCACGATGTCGTGGCCGTCGGCGGAGATGCCCTGGCCGACCGCCTCCGCGTAGACGCGGGCACCGCGCTTGGCGGCGTGGTCGGCGGACTCCAGGACGATGACGCCCGCGCCCTCACCGAGGACGAAGCCGTCACGGCCGACGTCGTAGGGGCGCGAGGCGCCCTGTGGGTCGTCGTTGTTCTTGGACATCGCCATCATGTTGCCGAACGCGGCGATCGGCAGCGGGTGGATGGCCGCCTCCGTGCCACCCGCGACGACGACGTCGGCGCGGCCCGTGCGGATCATCTCGATGGCGTAGCCGATGGCCTCGGCACCCGACGCGCAGGCGGAGACCGGCGTGTGCACGCCCGCCCGGGCGCACACGGCCAGACCCACGTTGGCGGAGGGGCCGTTCGGCATCAGCATGGGGACGGTGTGCGGGGAGACGCGGCGGACGCCCTTCTCCTTGAGCACGTCGTACTGGTCGAGCAAAGTCGTCACGCCGCCGATGCCGGAGGCGATGACGGCGCCCAGGCGGTCGGGGTCGACGCTGCTGTCCTCGCCGGCCGGGGCGGTGAAACCGGCGTCGGCCCACGCCTCCTTGGCGGCGATCAGCGCGAACTGCGCCGAACGGTCCAGACGGCGGGCCTGCGGCCGCGGAATGACCTCGGTCGGCTCCACGGCGACCGGGGCCGCGATACGGACGGCCTGATCGGCCGCCCACTCCTGCTCCAGGCGCTTCACGCCGGACTTGCCGGCGATCAGACCCTCCCAGGTAGAGGCTGCGTCGCCACCCAGCGGTGTGGTTGCGCCGATACCGGTGACGACCACGGTGCGATTGGTCGGGCTCACGGGAATTCTTTCTCCATCGGATACGAGGGGGACAACCCCCGCGTAGGCGGGGACTACGGCGCCACCGCCGGGTGGCGGGGCAGGCGACCGATCCGGGGATCAGCCCTGGTGCTTGAGGATGTAGTCGGTCGCGTCGCCGACGGTCTTGAGGTTCTTGACGTCCTCGTCGGGGATCTTGACGTCGAAGCGCTCCTCGGCGGCGACGACGACCTCGACCATGGACAGCGAGTCGACGTCCAGGTCGTCGGTGAAGGACTTGTCCAGCTGGACGTCCTCGACCGGGATGCCGGCGATCTCGTTCACGATGTCGGCGAGACCGGCGACGATCTCTTCCTGAGTGGCGGCCATGTGAGGCGCTCCTTCGTATCTATCCAGGGGGTTTGGCGCCCGCCGCGGCAGCGGCAGGTGTTGCGGTTCCCGTGCCGGATCACATGATCCGGCACGGAGTGCCTAGGGGAGGGTAACGACCGTCGCGGCGTAGACGAGACCCGCCCCGAATCCGATGACGAGCGCGGTGTCGCCGCTCTTCGCCTCGCCGGTCGCCAGGAGCCGCTCCATCGCGAGCGGAATCGAGGCGGCCGAAGTGTTGCCGGTGGTCCGCACGTCACGGGCGACCGTGACGTGCGCCGGCAGCTTGAGTGTCTTCACCATCGAGTCGATGATCCGCTCGTTGGCCTGGTGGGGAATGAAGACATCCAGGTCGTCCGGGGTGATTCCGGCCGCGTCCAGCGCCTGCTGCGCGACCTTCGCCATCTCGAACACGGCCCAGCGGAAAACCGCCTGGCCCTCCTGCGTGATCGCAGGGAACTTGGCGACCTCGCCGGACCGGTAGTCCGTCCACGGCACGGTCTGCTTGATGGTCTCGGACTTGTCGCCCTCGGAACCCCAGACCGTCGGACCGATCTCCGGCTCCTGCGACGGGCCCACGACGACGGCGCCCGCGCCGTCGCCGAAGAGGAAGGCCGTCGCGCGGTCCTCGAGGTCGGTGAGGTCGGAGAGCCGCTCGACACCGATGACGAGGACGTACTCCGCGGAACCCTCGACGATCATGCCCTTGGCGAGGGTCAGGCCGTAGCCGAAGCCCGCGCAGCCGGCCGAGATGTCGAAGGCCGCGGCCTTGTCCGTGCCGAGCTTGTCGGCGATCTCGGTGGCGACGGCGGGCGTCTGCTTGAAGTGCGAGACGGTCGAGACGATCACACCGCCGATCTGCTCGGCGGAGATCCCGGCGTCGGCGATCGCCTTGCCGGACGCCTCGATCGACATCGCGGCGACGGTCTCCTCGTCGGACGCCCAGTGCCGGGTCTCGATGCCGGAGCGCGAACGGATCCACTCGTCGGACGAGTCGATCGTCTCGAGGATCACCTCGTTGGGCACGACCCGGGTCGGGCGGTAGCCGCCCACACCGAGGATGCGCGCGTACGGGGCGCCCCTGCTGGGCTTGATCTTCGACATGTGTCGGTCGGCTCCTTCGAGGCTCAGGCGCCCGCTGCGTCAGCAGCAGAAACGGACACGCTCGCGATGAGCTCGCGGGCCGCGTCGAGGTCGTCGGGGGTCTTCAGCGCCAGCGTCTCGACGCCCGGCAGGGCGCGCTTGGCGAGACCGGTGAGCGTGCCGCCGGGGCACGCCTCGATGAGCGCGGTGACGCCGAGCTCCTTGAAGGTCTCCATGCACAGGTCCCAGCGGACCGGGTTGGCGACCTGGCCGACCAGGCGCTCCAGGACCTCCGTGCCGGCGGTGACCGTCCGCCCGTCCTTGTTCGAGACGTAGGCGACCTTCGGGTCGGCGGGCGTCAGGTCCTCGGCGGCCTTGGCCAGCGTGTCGACCGCGGGAGCCATGTGGTGGGTGTGGAAGGCGCCGGCCACCTTCAGCGCGACGACCCGGCGTACGCCCTTTGGCGGGTCCGCCTCCAGCGCGGCGAGCTGCTCCAGGGTGCCCGCGGCCACGATCTGGCCCGCGCCGTTGACGTTCGCCGGGGTCAGGCCCAGCTTCTCCAGGTGCGCGACGCTCACGTCGGGCTCGCCGCCCAGCAGCGCCGACATGCCGGTGGCGGTGACCGCCGCGGCCTCGGCCATGGCCAGGCCCCGCTTGCGCACGAGGGTCAGCGCGGCGGCGTCGTCGAGGACGCCCGCGAAGGCGGCCGCGGTGATCTCGCCGACGCTGTGGCCGGCGACGGCGCCGGGCCTGATGTCACCCAGTGCCGCGGCCGACAGCAGTCCGGCGGCGACGAGCAGCGGCTGAGCAACGGACGTGTCGCGGATCGCCTCGGCGTCGGCCTGCGTGCCGTAGTGGGCGAGGTCGAGTCCGATGGCGTCCGACCACGCGGCGACACGGTCGGCGGCACCGGGGAGTTCGAGCCAAGGAGTCAGGAAGCCGGGCGTCTGGGCGCCCTGGCCGGGAGCGACGAGTACGAGCACTCTCACACTCTCTCTTGTGTTCGGGCACGGCCGCCCGTGGGGACAAGGACGAAGAACACGAGGGGGTTTTGTGGGCCCCCGACAAAAGCCTAGGTCTGGAGATCTCCCTCGGCCAGACGCCCCAGGATCAGCGCGATACGCAGGGTGAACGCCGAACGTACATCAGAGGGTGACCAGCCGGTGACGTCAGTCACACGTCGAAGCCGGTAGCGCACGGTGTTGGGATGGACGAAAAGCATCCGTGCGGCCCCTTCGAGACTGCTCGCCTGTTCGAGATAGACGGAGAGCGTCTCCAGAAGCGCGGACCCCGCCTCTTCCAGCGGTCTGTAGATCTCCTCCACCAACTGCTCGCGGGCCGAGGGGTCGCCGGCCATCGCGCGCTCCGGCAGCAGATCGTCCGCCAGCACCGGCCGCGGGGCGTCCTGCCAGGCAGAACACGCTTTGAGCCCGGCGGCCGCGGCCTGCGCGGAACGGGTCCCCGCGAGCAGATCGGGCACGATGGGGCCCGCCACCACGGGCCCGGCGGCGTACGGCCCGATCAGCGACTTGGCGACGGCGAGCGGGTTGTCGCTGCCGCCCGCGATGACGACGAGCCGGTCTCCGAGCACGCCGGTGAGGACCTGGAGCTTGGCGTGCCGGGCGGCCCGCCGGATGGCCTCGACGGTCAGCTCCGAGTCACCGTCGGGAGCCGTGCCCAGCACCACGCAGACATGTTCGGGCGAGTTCCACCCGAGGGCAGCGGCCCGGCTGACGGCGCCCTCGTCGGCCTCGCCGCTGAGCACGGCGTTGACGACCAGCGACTCCAGGCGCGCGTCCCAGGCACCGCGTGCCTCGGCGGCCTGGGCGTACACCTGGGCGGTGGCGAAGGCGATCTCCCGGGCGTACACGAGCAGGGCCTCGCGCAGCACGCGCTCGTCGCCCGGGGCCGCGACCTCGTCGATCGCGGACTCCATGACCTCGATGGTGGTCCGCACCATCTCGACGGTCTGCCGCAGCGTGATGGCCCGGGTCAGCTCACGCGGAGCCGTGCCGAAGACATCGGTGGAGATGGCCTGGGGGGCGTCCGGATGCCGGAACCACTCGGTGAACGCGGCGATGCCCGCCTGGGCGACCAGGCCGATCCAGGAACGGTTCTCCGGGGGCATGGCCCGGTACCACGGCAGCGTCTCGTCCATGCGCGTGATGGCCTGCGCGGCGAGACTTCCGGACGACTTCTCCAGCCGCCTCAGGGTCGCGGAGTGCGCATGGACGTCGGGAGCGGCGGCTTCGGGAGGGCGGGCTTCGGGATGGGGCACGGGGACAAGACTGCCTTATCCGGACGGGAGCGTGTGTTGCCGGGGGGCGTGCTTGATGGCTCGGTCGCCTGCTGCCCTGATGGCTCGGTCGCCTCCGGGGGCGCCTCAGCCGGTGTCGAGAGGCCGATCGTGCTCAGCGCTGCGCGCCTGCTGCCCTGATGGCTCGGTCGCCTCCGGGGGCGCCTCAGCCGGTGTCGAGAGGCCGATCGTGCTCAGCGCTGCGCGCCTGCTGCCCTGAT
>NZ_JBVIVK010000004.1:417830-482136 GCF_055595715.1 Streptomyces sp. NPDC040410 | reverse complement strand
GGCCGGAAGTCCTCGTACTGGACGTACTCGGGCTTTCGGCCGGTGCGGCGAGAGGGCGTGCCGGGCGTCGCGACGGGGCGAACCTTGGCTGACGCGGCACTAGTACGCCCGGCCCCGCATCCGGCGCCACCACATCAGGCCTCCGCCGATCAGGAGGATGCCGATAGCGCCGGCGCCCGCCGAGGCGGCGATCAGGGTGGTGTCGTCGGAGGTGCCCGCGCCGGCCGGCTGGAGCGCGTCGCCCAGCTGGTTGCGGACGTCGTTGCCGCCGCTGACGCCCTTGGCGAGCGCGCCGCGGGAACCCGCCGTCGGGTTGGCCAGGTACGGGAAGGACTTGCCGAACTTCTTGTCGTTCTTGTCGACCGCGTCGCCCAGGTCGTTCTTGGAACCGACCAGTTCACCCTCGACGACCTGGAGCGAGGCGTCGATCACGTCGTCGGCGAGCCGGCGGCCGTTCGGGAAGCCCGCGTTGTCACCGTCGAGGACGCCGAGCCGCTTGGGGCTGGAGGCCGGCTTGATGGACGTGTTGAGACGCAGCTCCTCCGCCGGGCGTACGTTCGGCGGCTGGTTGAGGCCCTTCACGCCCTTCAGGAAGACGTCGACCAGGTCGTTGCGCGGCTCGGCCGGCGCCTTGATCTTGTAGATCGCCTCGATGAGCTTCGGCAGCTCGGGGTTGGTCACGTTCTTCAGGAACTGGGCGTCGTCCCACGGCGCGGACGCGTTGAACTTGTCCTTGTCCTTGAGGGGGTTGACCACCTCGTTGACCAGCGGGTTGCCCAGACGCGAGACCTGCGAGTAGTACCCCTGCGCGTTCTTGCGCTGGGTGGTCGACCAGATGCCGACGACCGGCTGGTGGGACGACTCGGTGATCATGTCCGTCGGGACCTGCAGGGCGATCGAGTTGACGTTGTAGCCCTTGAGCGTGTCACGGCCGACCTCGGACAGGTTCCCGCCGTACAGCAGGTCGAAGACGCGCAGGTCCAGGAAGAACGGGTCGTCGGCCTGCCCGGCGAACGTCTTGGCGCCGTTGGTGAGCTTGTGGATCGCCTGCTTGCGCAGCGTCTTGTAGTCCGGCATCGACGCCTTGCCGACGTTCGACGGAGCGACCGGAACGTCGTCGGCGATCTTCGTCCTCGCCGTCTCCTTCTGGTTGTGCAGCTTGATCAGGTCGATGTCGTACGTCTGCGTGATGTTGAGGTCGGGGTCGTCCAGGCTGGTGACCGGGCCCGTGTTGTACAGGAACGTCTTGTCGTTCTTCGTGTGCGTCTTGAAGGTGTAGCGGAACAGCAGCTCACCCTGCGCGTCACCGTTGTTGTCGATGTGGAGGTCGTACTGCGCGTCCTCGGCGAACGTGAAGAAGTTCGGGCCGCCGGCCGGCTCCTCGAACGGGATCCAGTTCGCGATGATCGTCGTCGTGTCCGGGTGGTCCGGGCTGACGAACGCGTACACGTCCGTGTTGTCGTACTGCGGGGTCCCCGAGATCAGCGGAGCCTCCCGGTGGCTGGAGGCGGAGGCCGCCCCCGGTTCCAGCGTGGCCACGCCGGCGGCTGCGAGCCCTCCGGCGGCCAGCGCACCACATACGAGGGTCGCGAGGTTCCTGCGTCCCGCACCGCTCCTGGATATAGGTGTCATGCCGTCCGTCCTCAGTGCCAACTTGCCTGACGAACGCCATTCGGAGCGGCCGACAGGGTGGATTGGTCGAATCTCAAACGTTCTTACGTCGCGTCTCAGAACTTGTTTCACCGTCGGGCGACCCGCTTTTTCGGCTCGCTGATCCGTAACCCCATCCGGAGGCACACTGGTTGCGAATGCCTCATGTGACGGGACGGGCCGAGTGCGGCCTTGTGGGAGGGGGACGGAGTTGGAGGCGGACGAGCTTCTGGTGCTCGTGGCAGGCGGGGACCAGAAGGCATTCGAGGAGCTGTACGGACTGGTGTCCGGGCCGGTGTTCGGGCTCGTGCGGCGCGTGGTGCGGGACCCGGCACAGTCCGAGGAGGTCGCCCAGGAAGTGCTGCTCGAACTCTGGCGGTCCGCCGCGCGGTTCGACCCCGGCCGGGGCAGCGCCCTGTCCTGGGTCCTCACCCTCGCCCACCGCCGGGCCGTGGACCGGGTGCGCAGCGCCCGCGCGGCAGGCGAACGCGAGCAGCGCGAGGCCCGGCGGGCCCACCACCCCGCCTTCGACCAGGTCTCCGAGGAGGTGGAGGCGGGCCTCGAACGCGAGTGGGTCCGCCGCTGCCTGGACCGCCTCACCGCCCTCCAGCGGCAGTCCGTCACCCTCGCCTACTACGACGGCTACACCTACCGTGAAGTGGCCGAGCGGCTCTCCCTGCCGCTGGGCACGGTCAAGACCCGTATGCGCGACGGACTCACCCAGCTGCGCAAGTGCCTGGGAGGTGTCGCGTGAGTCTCCTCCACCGTCTGTTCAACCGCGAGGACATCCACTCGCTCGCCGCCCCGTACGCCCTCGACGCCCTGGAACCCGCCGAGCGCGTCCGCTTCGAGAAGCACCTGAAGAACTGCGACAGCTGTGCCGCCGAGGTACGGGCCCTGTCCGAGGACGCCGTCCGCCTCGCCTGGTCGACGGCGGCACCCGCGCCGGCCGCGATGCGCGAACGGGTGCTGGCCGCCGTACGCACGACTCCCCAGGAGTCCGCCCAGCAGGACCCGGCGCGGGCGCCCCAGCTGCCGCCCCATGTCTGGGGCACGCAGCCGCCGCCGGGGCGCACCCGTGCGCCCCGGTCGCGCCCCCTCTTCGTGCCGTTCGCCACCGCGACGGCCGCCGCGGCGCTCGTGGTCGCCTCACTCTTCGCCGTCCAGGCCGGCCAGACGCAGGAGAGGCTGGACGCCGAGCGGGCCCGGGCGAGTGAGATCGCCCACGTTCTCGCGGCCCCCGACGCACGGGCGACGACCGGCCGGGACACCCGGGGCCGAAGTATCGGAGTGATCGCCTCCGCATCGGAGGGGCGCGCGGTCGTCACACTGAGCGGGTACGACGCCCCGCCGGGAGGGAAAGTACGCCAGCTGTGGCTCATGCGCCCGGGCGCACAACCGCGCTCCCTCGGGCTCTTCAAGAGCGACACGCCCTTGGTCGCGTCCGGTCTCACCAAGTCGTCCACGTCACTCGCTGTGACAGTCGAGCCCGACGGGGGCTCAGCACAGCCAACCACCCGGCCGGTTGTCCAACTCGCCCTGAAATCAGTCGGATTCGGAGAGTAATCGTCAACCCGCCTACAGGGAAGGTGAATCCTGTGACCGCGATACACGGGTGCCCCGAGGGGGCGATAGGGTTACCCTGCCCGGGCCGGGTGGACTCGTACGGGTGGGGAGTGACATGGAACAGATAACAGTGCGCAGCAGGGCAAGGGTCCCTGCGATCACCTGCGGGAGCAGCGCGACCAGTTCGCGCCTCGACCGCCATCTCTCGGTGCTGGGGGGTCCTGCCGTCCCGCAGCGGGAGGCGGCCGAGGCGACCTCGCTGATGCGTGAGCTGACCGCGCGTGACACCGCGCACGACCGCAGCGGCTGGGGCGCGCGAGTGAGCAGGGTCTCGCTCTTCGCACCGCTGCGCCGACTGCGCCGTTCGCTGTTCGGAGGGCGCTGAGCTACACCGGCGTTCCCCAAGGTCCGCGCTCGGGCTGCCAGCCGTCCCTGCGCAGTGCTGCGATCTGACCGTCCGTCATCCCCACGGCGTGCAGCGTTGCCCCGGTCTGCTCACCGAGCGCGGACACCACGCCGACCGAACCTGCCGGTCACCTCCGCACGGTCCCACCCACCCGTGCACCGAGGTGCCGGCCCTGCCGCAGGCCGGGCGCGTATCCGGTGGACTGGCGAGCGGCACGAACACCGCGAGCAGCACGGCACACCAGGCCAGTGACCCGGTCACGGGATGCGCCACCGGTCAGGCCGCCCCCGCCGGCACCGGCGCGGTCCTGAACAGATCCCGCAGCGCCGTCGTCACCGCGCTGACCGGATTCCACTCGGCCGCCGTGCGCAGCCGGCCCGGCAGCCCCCGCGGAGGGATGTATGTGCGCCGTAGGGGTGACTCGGCGGCGGATGCGGGCTCGTTGTGGCTGGTGGCGCCCACGCGGCGGGGCCGCATGCCGTCACAGCCCCGCGCCCCTCGGGGCGCTCACAGCAGCGTGAACTGGCCTTCTGGGCCTTCCTCGTGGTGATCGAAGACCGAGGCCGGCTGCCGTGCCGCTCCCGGCACCGGGAGCACTCCCGCCTTCCGCAGCTCCGCCGCCGTGATCGGTGAGGCCACCGTCAACTCCTCCTGCTGTGGGCGCAGTTCCGCCAGCAGTGCGAGCACCGTGATCAGCTCGAGCAGCTCCGACGTCCATGTCTGCGGCCATGTCGCCGGGCGGATCACCGCGAGTGTGCCCGGCTCGGGGTCGGTCGTGCGAGCGGCGAACCACTGCTCCAGGACCCGTACCCCGGCCACCTCGAAGTCCCAGGCATCCGGTGGGACCGGGGATATGCGGCCCCCGTCCAGGTGCAGGGTCTCTTCGTTGCGGTCGTAGTGCAGGGTCAGAGGGCGGGGCGGCAGCGGGGCCCGGACGTAAGGGCGCCGGCCGCCGGGGAGTTTGGGGCGTTGGCCGTCGCGGCGCATCAGCCAGAGCATGTGCCGGCCCAACTCGACGCCGTGCGACCAGAGTTCGGCGTCGGCGGTGAGGGGGACGGACAGGCCGGGCCGTACCGTCGCCATGATCCAGGCCAGGATGTCCAGGGGGGCGGGCGCAAGGCCGAGGCGGGTTGCCAGGTGGCCCGGAAGGCCCGGTGCCAGGTTGGGCTCCTCGCCGCCCGGGCGCCGGTAGAGCGGGCGGATGCGGCCGGGGCGGAGCAGCGGGAGGAGGGAGGTCGCGAGGAGGAGGGGGCCGGAGGGGCCGGGCGTCTCGACGGTGAAGATCTGGTGCTCGTCCGCCACCCGCCACAACTCGGGCCGAGCCGTGTCGATCAGCCGCTGGTCGGGGATCAGCCACTGCTCGTCGAAGGGGGCGTGCAGCACCCGCACCGGCTCCGGGCAGGCGCCCGAGGCGCGGACCAGCTTCTCCGTGCCGCTGGACCGGCCCGGCAACTGGCCCACCGCGGAGTGCAGCGTGCGTGAGCGGGTCGGCTCGAACAGCGCCTCCCGGTCGGGGCCCTCGGCCTTCACGAAGGCGTCCCAGCGGGCTGTGAGGGATGCGGCGTCGGGGCCCGCCGGCCACCCCCGGCCGAGCCGCGGCGGTGCGACGGACCACGGCATGAGGTCCGCCAGCAGCGGAGCGTCGTCGTGCGTCACGCTGGGCATGGTACGTCGGTGTACGGCCACGGGACTCAGGTGGCGTCCAGGGTCACCGTGAAGGAGAAGCGGTCGCCCCGGTAATGGATGACGGCCACGTCCAGAGGGCGGCCGTCCGTGTCGTACGTGATGCCCGTGTAGTGCAGGATCGGGCTGAGCAGCGGGACTTGGAGCAGCCGTGCCGTCTCAGGGTCCGCGAGGCGGGCCTCCACCGTGTCCGTGATGCGGCTGATGTCCGCCCCGACGACGTCCCGCAGCACCTTGGTCATCGGCCAGCGGACCAGGTCCTCCGGAACGATGAGCCGGGCCAGCTCGGGGCGGAGCCAGTTGCGGGCGTGGTTGGTCGGCTCGCCCGTCTTCTCGTCGCTGCGCAGCCGGTGGTACGTCGCCGTCTCGGCCAGGTCCGGGAAGTACTCGGCGAGTTCGGCGGGCACGGGCGACGTGCCGTGGTCCAGCAGCTCGGTCGTCATGCCGGACTGCTGGGCCACGATCGCGTCCACCGAGCCGAGCAGCCGTACCGGGGCGCCCCGCTGGGCGGCGGGCTCGATGAACGTGCCCCGCCTGCGGTGGCGTGTGATGAGCCCCTCGTCCTCCAGTTCCTTCAGTGCCTGGCGCATGGTGAGCACGCTCACCCCGTAGTGCCCGGCCAGCTGTTCCTCTGTGGGCAGGCGCAGCGGGTCCCGCGGCGAGCGGCCGAGTATCGAGGCGCGCAGCGACTGCGACACCTGGTACCAGAGCGGCAGCTTGCGGTTCAGGACGATCGAGTCCGGGGCGAAGGAGGTCACGGGGCCATCCGTACCGGTAGGGGATTCTTTAGTGCAAGGGGTGGAAGTGGCGCTGGAGCCCCTGCCACACGTCGTCGTACCCGTGCTGCAGGTGTTCCGCGTGTGCCGCGTGCGGTGCGAGAGTGACCGGCCAGCGGGTCTCGAACATGAACGCCAGTCCGTCGTCGATCTTCTGCGGCCGGAGCTCCGCGGCGCTCGCCCGGTCGAAGGTGTCCCGGTCCGGACCGTGCGCCGACATCATGTTGTGCAGCGAGCCGCCGCCCGGCACGAAGCCTTCCGCTTTCGCGTCGTACGCGCCTTCGATCAGGCCCATGTACTCGCTCATCACGTTCCGGTGGAAGTACGGCGGCCGGAAGGTGTCCTCGCCCACCAGCCAGCGCGGCGCGAAGACCACGAAGTCGACGCCGGCGAGGCCGGGAGTGTCGGACGGAGACGTCAGCACCGTGAAGATCGACGGGTCGGGGTGGTCGTAGCTGATGCTGCCGATCACATTGAATCGGCGCAGGTCGTAGGCGTACGGCACATAGTTGCCGTGCCAGGCGACCACATCGAGCGGTGAGTGGTCGTAGGTGGCCGTCCAGAGGTTGCCGCAGAACTTGTTGACCACCTCCACCGGGCCCTCGACGTCCTCGTACGCGGCGACGGGAGCGCGGAAGTCACGGGCGTTGGCCAGCCCGTTGGCACCGATCGGGCCGAGGTCGGGGAGGCGGAAGGGCGCCCCGTAGTTCTCGCACACATAGCCGCGGGCCGAGGCGTCCAGGAGTTCCACACGGAAGCGGACCCCACGAGGGATCAGTGCGATGTGTGCCGGCTCCACATGCAGTTGACCGAACTCGGTGTGCAGCAGCAGCCCGCCCTGCTCGGGGACGATCAGCAGCTCGCCGTCGGCGTCGCTGAAGACCCGGTCCATGGAGGAGGTGGCGTGGTACAGGTGCACGGCCATGCCGGTGCGCTGGGCCGCGTCGCCGTTGCCGCCCAGGGTCCACAGGCCCGCCAGGAAGTCCGTCCCCGCCGGGGGCTCGGGCAGGGGGTTCCAGCGCAGCCGGTTCGGGTCGGGGACCGCCTCGGTGAAGGGGGCGGTGCGCATCGCGCCGTTGTCCGTGCGGGTGAACGCGGGATGTGCGGCCGAGGGGCGGATGCGGTAGAGCCACGAGCGGAGGTTGTGCGCCCTGGGCTCGGTGAACGCCGAACCGCTGAGCTGCTCCGCGTACAGCCCGAGGGGTGCGCGCTGCGGCGAGTTGCGGCCCTCGGGCAGTGCTCCCGGAACGGCTTCGGAGCCGTGCTCGTTGCCGAATCCGGTGAGGTGGGCCAGGCCTTCCGCGGTCTTCCGCGCGTCCCCGCTCATGATCGCTCCCTTGGCATCGATTCCTATGTATCACCGTAGGATTGCGGTTTCGTGTGCGCAAGAGGTCAGCGGGACCTCCTCACCAGGGAGGAGGGGAACCAGACTCCAGGGGGATTCGGGTGTCGGACCGGTGTTCTAGTCTCCGGAGCATGTCGTGGACGCGCGGACTCCTCGCCGCGCTCGCGGTCTGTGTCCTGCTGCTGACCGGATCCGCGGGCTGCGGCTCCGGCGATGGTCACGAGCAGCGGAACGGGAAGAACGGAGCCTCGCCCTCCCCGGTGGGCAGGCTCCTCGAGGACACCGACGAAGGAGGGCGGCACTACCGTGAGGTTGACGAGCAGGGCGCACCCGAGGTCGACATCGAGGTGCAGCCCGATCCCCGGGCCGGCTGGGACGTCCGGTTGACCGTCCGCAACTTCCGCTTCTCGCCCGCCGGCACGAAGGCGAAGGCGGTGCCCGGCCGCGGTGCCGCCGTCCTGCTCGTGGACGGCCGCCCCGTCGCCGGCCTCCGCGCCCCCGAATACCACCTCGCGGCCCGTTACGTCCCGCACGGCACGCATCACGTCACGGCGCGCCTGTACGCCGACGACGACACGGTGTGGGCCGTCGACGGCGAGCCGGTGGAGAGCACGGCGGACATCACGGCATCGGAGCCGGAGCCGGAGCCGGAGCCGGAGCCGACGTCCGGCGGGGGTGCGGGCGGTGCCATGGCCTCGTCCGGCGGGGTGCGGGCGGTGCCATGACCGCGTTCGGTGGGGGCGCGGGCGGTGCCATGACCGCGTTCGGTGGGGGTGCGGACGGGACCATGACCACATCCGGCTGGGGCACGGACGGTGCCATGACCACGTTCGGCGGGGGTGCGGACAGGGCCGCGGCCACGTCCGGCGCGTTGAGTGCCCCGGGCATTCGTCCGCGTACCGAGGGGCGAGGTTCACCGGACCGCGGCGGAGAGGCATCATGAAGCCCGTGCCCCAAGCGACATCGCTACGCCGTGCGCCCGTGCAGCGGCGCAGTGCCGAACGTCTGACCAGGATCCTCGACGCCTGCGCCGACCTCCTCGACGAGGCCGGCTACGACGCCCTGAGCACCCGCGCCGTCGCCCTGCGCGCCGGCGTCCCGATCGGCTCGGTCTACCGCTTCTTCGGCAACAAGCGGCAGATGGCCGACGCGCTCGCCCAGCGCAACCTGGAGCGGTACGCCGAGCGCGTCACCCTGCGCCTGAAGGAGGCGCGGCGCGGCGACTGGCGGGCGGCCATGGACGCCGTACTCGACGAATACCTGGCCATGAAACGCACCGCGCCCGGCTTCTCCCTCGTCGACTTCGGCAACCAGATCCCGGTCGGGGCACGCGACGCGGAGCCCAACCACCGCGTGGCCGACCGCCTCACCGACCTGCTCTCCGGCTTCCTCGGCCGCGAGCCGGACGACGATCTGCGGCGCACCTTCCTGATCGCCGTGGAGACCGCTGACACCTTGGTCCACCTGGCCTTCCGGGTGGCGCCGGAGGGGGATGGGCGGATCATCGAGGAGGCGCGGGAGATGCTGCGGGGGTATCTGGCGCGCGTGCTGGACTGAACCCTGCCGGCGAGCGGACCCGGCGGGAATTTCCGATCCCGCTCCACGCCGGGTCTCCCCTACGTGCGTACCGGTCGGTATGCTCGGCCGCAGTCCATGCGTCACCGCCGCCGCTCGCCGTCCACCGGGAGGACCCGTGTCCCGCACCGCCCTGCGAATCTGCCCCCTGTGCGAGGCCACCTGCGGGCTGACCCTCACCATCGACGGCACCCGGGTCACCGGCGCCCGCGGAGACCGCGACGACGTGTTCAGCCGCGGCTTCATCTGCCCGAAGGGCGCCTCCTTCGGAGCCGTCGACGGCGACCCCGACCGGCTGCGCACCCCCCTCGTGCGCAAGGACGGCGAGCTGCGCGAGGCCACCTGGGAGGAGGCGTTCGACGCGGTCGCGGCGGGCCTGCGGCCCATCGTCGAGCGGTACGGCCCGAACTCCGTCGGCGTCGTCCTCGGCAACCCCACCGTGCACACCATGGCCGGCGCCCTCTACCCGCCGGCGCTGCTCACGGGCCTCGGCACCCGCAGCATCTTCACTGCGTCCACCGTCGACCAGATGCCCAAGCACGTCTCCAGCGGACTGCTGTACGGCGACGCCCACGCGATCCCCGTACCCGACCTCGACCGCACCGACCACCTGCTCCTCATCGGCGCCAATCCCCTTGAGTCCAACGGGAGTCTGTGCACCGCCCCCGACTTCCCGGGCAAGCTCAGGGCACTCAAGGCC
Organism: Streptomyces sp. NPDC040410; assembly: GCF_055595715.1. Classification (NCBI taxonomy): domain Bacteria; kingdom Bacillati; phylum Actinomycetota; class Actinomycetes; order Kitasatosporales; family Streptomycetaceae; genus Streptomyces; species Streptomyces sp. NPDC040410. The sequence continues at coordinate 472,435 of NZ_JBVIVK010000004.1, read as the reverse complement.
CGCGGCGGCACCCTCACCGTCATCGACCCGCGCCGCACCCGCACCGCCAAGCTCGCCGACCGGCACATCGAGATCCTGCCCGGCACCGACGCCCTGCTGCTCGCGGCGATGGCGTACGTTCTCTTCGAGGAAGGCCTCGCCGACACCGGCGAGTTGACCGAGCACCTCCAGGGGCTCGCCGAACTCCGTGAAAGCGTACGGGACTTCACGCCCGAATCCGTCGCCGGGGCCTGCGACGTGGACGCCTCCGTGATCCGTACCCTGGCCCGTGAACTGGCCGCCGCCCCCACCGCCGCCGTGTACGGCCGCATCGGCAGCTGCACGGTCCCGCACGGCACCCTGGCGAGCTGGCTCGTCGACGTCCTCAACATCCTCACCGGCAACCTCGACCGCCCCGGCGGTGCCCTCTTCCCGCAGGCGGCCACCGACAAGACGCCCCGCCCCGCCGGACCGGGCCACGGCTTCGCGCTCGGCCGCTGGCACTCCCGGGTGAGCCGACACCCGGAGGCGAAGGGCGAGTTGCCGATCTCCGCGCTCGCCGAGGAGATCGACACCGCGACGGCGGAGGGCGAACCGGTCCGGGCCCTCGTCGCGGTCGCCGCCAACCCCGTCCTGTCCGCCCCCGACGGCGACCGCCTCGACAAGGCCCTGGATTCCCTGGACTTCATGGTCAGCGTCGACCCGTACCTGAACGAGACCTCGCGCCACGCCCACGTCGTGCTGCCCCCGCCCCCGCCCTCGCAGAGCGCGCACCACGACTTCGCCTTCAACACCCTCGCCGTACGCAACCAGGTCCGCTACAACCGCCCCGCCGTCCCCCTGGAGCCCGGCCGGATGGCGGAGACCGAGATCCTGGCACGGCTGACCCTGGCCGCGACCGGTATGCACGGCGCCGACCCGTCCGCGGTCGACGACCTGGTCATCGGCCAGACCCTCGGCAAGGCGGTGAAGGAACCCCACTCACCGGTACACGGCCGCGACCCCCGCGAGTTGGCCGCGCAGCTCTCCGGCGAGACCGGCCCCGAGCGCCGGCTCGACATGATGCTGCGCCTCGGCCCCTACGGCGACGGCTTCGGCGGACGGCCGGACGGGCTGAGCCTGGAGAAGCTCCTTGCCCACCCGCACGGCATCGACCTGGGCCCGCTCCGGCCCCGGCTGCCGCAGCCGCTGAAGACGCGGAGCGGCAAGGTCGAACTGCTGCCGCAGCCGATCGCTGACGACCTGCCGCGCCTGAGGGAAGCCCTGCGCGAGCGCCCCGACGGCCTCGTCCTCGTCGGCCGCCGCCATCTGCGGTCCAACAACAGCTGGATGCACAACGTGCCCGCCCTCACCGGCGGCACCAATCGCTGCACCCTGCACATCCACCCCGCGGACGCCGAACGGCTCGGCGTGAGCGACGGGGCACCGGTGCGGGTCAAGGGCGCCGGGGGAGAGGTGACCGCCCCCGCCGAGGTCACCGACGGCGTGCGCAGGGGCGTGGTGAGCCTGCCGCACGGCTGGGGCCACGACCGGCCCGGCACCCGGATGAGCCATGCGTCCGCCGACCCCGGCGTCAACGTCAACCAGCTCCTCGACGGCAGCCTGCTCGACCCTCTGTCGGGCAACGCGGTGCTCAACGGAGTGCCCGTTGAGATCACCGCACTCGCCTCCGTGTCCTGAAAGAGCCCCGAACTGCTCACGCCTCTGACCTGTGCAAAGCCGTGACCTGCAGTTTTGCGCTTATTGCTCGCACGTCAGCATCTTGTTAACGCCAAACGAACGGTCCTAACGTCATCGCACCGCCGGCCCTGGTGGGAGTTCAAGGGCGAACGTTAGGTATCCATTCATGTTGACCATCCTCGGCTTTGCCATGATCGCGACCTTCCTGGTCCTGATCATGCTGAAGAAGATGTCGCCGATCGCGGCGCTCGTGCTGATCCCGGCACTGTTCTGCGTCTTCGTCGGGAAGGGCGCCAAACTCGGTGACTACGTCATCGACGGCGTCTCCAGCCTCGCCCCCACCGCGGCGATGCTCATGTTCGCGATCGTCTACTTCGGTGTGATGATCGATGTCGGCCTCTTCGACCCGATCGTTCGCGCGATCCTGAAGTTCTGCAAGGCCGACCCCCTTCGCATCGTGGTCGGCACCGCGCTCCTCGCCGCGATCGTCTCGCTCGACGGCGACGGCTCGACCACCTTCATGATCACGGTCTCGGCGATGTACCCGCTGTACAAGCGCCTCAAGATGAGCCTGGTCGTGATGACCGGTGTCGCCGCGATGGCCAACGGCGTGATGAACACGCTGCCGTGGGGCGGCCCGACGGCCCGCGCCGCCACCGCCCTGAAGCTGGACGCCAGCGAGATCTTCGTCCCGATGATCCCGGCTCTCGCGGTCGGCCTCGCGGGCGTCTTCCTCCTCTCGTACGTCCTCGGCCGCCGCGAGCGCAAGCGGCTCGGCGTGCTGACGCTGGCCGACGTGCTGGTCGAGGAGAACGCCGACGAGAAGCAGACCGAGACGGTGCTCGTGGGCGCCGGCGGCTCCGGTGACGGCAAGGCGCCGCCGCGCACCGGCGGTTCCGGCTCCGGCTCCGGCGCGGACGCCGCCGACGAGCCCGAGGAGGGCTTCCAGGGCCTCGACCCGAACCGTCCCACCCTGCGCCCCAAGCTCTACTGGTTCAACGCGCTGCTCACGGTCGGCCTGCTCACCGCCATGATCATGGAGTATCTGCCGATCCCGGTGCTGTTCCTGCTCGGCGCCGCGCTCGCGCTGACCGTCAACTTCCCGCACATCCCCGACCAGAAGGCCCGGCTCGCCGCTCACGCCGACAACGTCCTCAACGTCTCCGGCATGGTCTTCGCCGCCGCTGTCTTCACCGGCGTCCTCCAGGGCACCGGCATGGTCGACCACATGGCCAAGTGGGTCGTCGACGGCATCCCCGACGGCATGGGCCCGCACATGGCCCTGGTCACCGGCCTGCTGTCCCTCCCGTTCACGTACTTCATGTCGAACGACGGCTTCTACTTCGGCATCCTCCCGGTGCTCGCCGAAGCCGGTCAGGCCCACGGTGTCTCCAGCCTGGAGATCGCCCGCGCCTCCCTCGTCGGCCAGCCGCTGCACATGTCCAGCCCGCTCGTCCCGGCCGTGTACGTCCTGGTCGGCATGGCCAAGGTCGAGTTCGGCGACCACACGCGGTTCGTGGTGAAGTGGGCAGCCCTCACCTGCCTGCTGATCCTCGGCGCGGGCATCCTGTACGGCATCATCTGACCCTCCCCGGAGGAAACCCATGGGCCCGGTGGGAACCGCGGCTGGCTGCTCCGCCTCGTCATCGCCTTTCGGCTTCGCGCAGGGGGCGGTGTCGACGGCCCGGCCTGCCGTGTCCTGCCGGGCCCTCGCGCTGAGCGCGGACGAGCGGGCGACCGGCGTGATCGCGGGCGTGTACGCCCTCCTCCCGCTGTTCGCCGCCGTACCGCTCGGCCGCCGCACCGACCACGGCCGCTGCGCACCCTTGCTGCCCGTCGGTGTCGTCCTCAGCGCCGGCGGCTGCGCCATGAGCGGTGTCGCGGACTCCCTCTGGGCGAGCGGTGTGGAGCGGGGTGATGGGACTCGGCCGTCTCTGCTTCGTCATCGGCTCCCAGCCGCTCGTCGCGATCAGGGTGCCCGCCGCGATCGGGCCGACCAGCCGGCCGAGCGAGGCACCGATGGTGAAGTGGCCGAAGTCGCGGTCCTGTTCGTGCGGGGCGGACTGGCGGGGGGCGACATGGCGGGCACCAGCGCGCTCGCCCTGCTCGCGCGGGCGCCGGGGCAGCCGCCGCGTCCGGCTCGCTGTGGCGCATCGAGCGTCCTGCGACGGCCAGGTCCCGTAGGTCGACATCGCCCACCTCTTCGTCTTCGACCAGCACGGCGAGAGCATCTGCCCGGCCCCGGCGCGGCTAGCCGGACCTGGGTGAGTGAAGCCGGACACGGAGTGCCCCGGCCGGCGTCGGCTTCTGATGTCATGGGACGTCTGGCCAACTAAAACTAACATCGCTAGTTTATGTCGGACGACGCGCACCCCGCCGGGAGGAAGCACGATGAAGGCACACGACGGCATGTACATCGACGGCGCATGGCGCCCCGCCGCGGGCCAGGACGTGACAGAGGTGGTGAACCCGGCCGACGAGCAGGTCATCGGGACCGTCCCCGCGGGCACCGCCGCGGACGTCGACGCGGCCGTACGGGCCGCCCGTGCGGCTCTCCCGGCCTGGGCCGCGACCGCGCCCGCCGACCGGGCCGCACGCCTGGCGGCCCTCCGGGACGTCCTCGTGGCCCGCAGGGACGAGATCGCCGAGACGGTCACCGCCGAACTCGGCGCGCCCCTCGGGTTCTCGCAGACCGTCCACGCGGGCATCCCGATCGCGGTCGCCGGCTCGTACGCCGAGCTGGCGGCGACGTACGCCTTCGAGGAGAAGGCCGGCAACTCCACCGTCTATCTGGAGCCCGTCGGCGTGGTCGCCGCGATCACGCCCTGGAACTACCCCCTCCACCAGATCGTCGCCAAAGCCGCCCCGGCGCTGGCGGCGGGCTGCACGGTGGTTCTGAAGCCCGCGGAAGACACCCCGCTGACCGCTCAGCTGTTCGCCGAGGCGGTCCACGAGGCCGGGATTCCGGCGGGCGTCTTCAACCTGGTCACCGGCCTCGGCCCGGTCGCCGGGCAGGCCCTCGCCGAGCACCCGGACGTCGACCTTGTCTCCTTCACCGGCTCCACGGCCGTCGGCAGGCGGATCGGCGCAACGGCCGGCGCCGCGGTCAAGAAGGTCGCCCTGGAACTGGGCGGCAAGTCCGCCAACGTCATCCTGCCGAGCGCCGACCTGGCCAAGGCGGTGAACGTCGGCGTCGCCAACGTCATGTCCAACTCCGGCCAGACGTGCAGCGCGTGGACGCGCATGCTGGTGCACCGGGACCAGTACGACGAGGCCGTCGGACTGGCCGCGGCCGCCGCCGCCAAGTACGGCGACCGCATCGGCCCGCTGGTGAACGCCCAGCAGCAGGAGCGGGTGCGCGGATACATCGTCAAGGGCGTGGCCGAGGGCGCCCGTCTGGTCGCGGGCGGTCCCGAATCCCCCCGCGAGCAGGGCTACTTCGTCAGCCCCACGGTCTTCGCCGACGTCACCCCGGAGATGACGATCGCGCAGGAGGAGATCTTCGGCCCGGTCCTGTCGGTCCTGCGCTACGAGGACGAGGAGGACGCCCTGCGGATCGCCAACGGCACGGTCTACGGCCTCGCCGGTGCCGTCTGGGCCGGCGACGAGGCGGAGGCGGTGGCCTTCGCCCGCCGGCTGGAGACCGGCCAGGTCGACATCAACGGCGGCCGCTTCAACCCGCTCGCCCCGTTCGGCGGCTACAAGCAGTCGGGCGTGGGCCGCGAACTCGGCACGCATGGCCTGTCCGAGTACCTTCAGACCAAGTCCCTGCAGTTCTGAGGAGCGTTTTCACGTGGTGCGAGCCGCTGTACTTCCCGCCGTCGGTGCCCCATTGGAGATCACGGAGATCGATCTCCCCGACCCGGCCCCCGGCCAGGTCCGTGTGCGCCTCGCCGCCGCCGGGGTGTGCCACTCCGACCTGTCCCTGGCCAACGGCACCATGCGGGTACCGGTCCCGGCGGTCCTCGGCCACGAGGGCGCGGGCACGGTCGTCGCCGTCGGCGAAGGCGTCACCCATGTCTCTCCCGGCGCCGGCGTCGTCCTCAACTGGGCGCCGTCCTGCGGCGGTTGCCACGCATGTTCGCTCGGCGAGGTCTGGCTGTGCGCCAACGCGATGAACGGCGCCACCGACGTGTACGCCCGCACAACGCAGGGCGCCGACCTCCACCCCGGCCTGAACGTCGCCGCGTTCGCCGAAGAGACGGTCGTGTCCGCGGCCTGCGTGCTTCCCGTGCCGGACGGCGTCCCTCTCGCGGACGCGGCCCTCCTCGGCTGCGCGGTCCTCACCGGCTACGGCGCCGTCCACCACTCGGCGAAGGTCAGGCCGGGGGAGACGGTGGCCGTGTTCGGCGTCGGCGGGGTGGGGCTCGCCACCCTCCAGGCGGCCCGGATCGCCGGCGCCGCGAAGATCGTCGCGGTCGACGTCTCCCCGGAGAAGGAGGAGCTGGCGCGCGCGGCAGGAGCCACCGACTACGTCGTCGCCTCCGACACCACCGCCCGGGAGATCCGAGCCCTCACCGGCAAGCAGGGCGTCGACGTGGCCGTGGAGTGCGTGGGCCGGGCGGCCACGATCCGCACGGCCTGGGACTCCACCCGCCGCGGCGGCCGTACGACGGTCGTGGGCATCGGGGGCAAGGACCAGCAGGTCACCTTCAACGCGCTGGAGATCTTCCACTGGGGCCGGACCCTCTCGGGGTGCGTGTACGGCAACTCGGACCCGGCGAAGGACCTGCCGGTGCTGGCCGAGCACGTACGGGCGGGCCGCCTGGACCTGGGGGCGCTGGTGACGGATCGCATCGGGCTGGAGGGCATCCCGGCGGCCTTCGAGAACATGCTGGCGGGCAAGGGCGGACGCGCGCTGATCACTTTCTGACGGACGTCGCACACCCGGCCCGTCCGGGCGTCTGAGGACGAGGCCGTTCCGGCCGATCGGGGGCCGGGGGCGCAGAGCCCCCAGCCCCCGCCTGCATCTTCCCCCCAGCGCGCCCTGAGCCCCCACCCGCATCCTCCCCAGCGCGCCCCCGGTCCCACCCGCCCCCACGAACGCCGCCCCCGGTCCCACCCGGCACGAACGCGCCCCGGTCCCACCCGCGGCCGAGAAACCACCCTGCACACCGTTGACTCCATACCGCCTGGTCGGTACGTTCCCGGGAACGTCCCCACCGCACCCACCGGAGTGTGCACGCATGGACACCGCCCCTTCCGCTCCCCCACTCGCCACGACGGCTCCCCCCGCGGCCAACGGCCGCCGCGTAGCCACCGCGGCAGCGCTCGCCTCGGCCGTCGAGTGGTACGACTACTTCGTCTTCGGCATAGCCGCCGCCCTCGTCCTCGGCGACCTGTACTTCCCGGCCGGCAGCCCCACCGCCGGTGTCCTCGCCGCCTTCGCCACCTTCGGCGTCGGCTTCCTCGCCCGTCCGCTCGGCGGCATCGTCGCGGGACACCTCGGCGACAAGCGCGGCCGCAAGCCGATGCTGGTCCTCGCCCTCACGCTCATGGGCGTGGCCACCACCGGCATCGGCCTGCTCCCGACCTACGCCACCATCGGTGTCGCCGCGCCGATCCTGCTGGTCGTCCTCCGCGTCGCCCAGGGCGTCGCGGTCGGCGCACAGTGGGGCGGCGCGATGCTGCTGGCCACGGAATACGCCCCCGAGGGCAAGCGCGGCGTCTACGGCAGCTTCGTCCAGCTCGGTGTCCCCATCGGCGTGGTGACCGCCAACACCGTCTTCCTGCTGGCCGGAGCCTTCACCAGCGACTCCGCCTTCGCCGCCTGGGGCTGGCGGCTGCCGTTCCTGGTGGGTCTGTTCGTGCTCGTCCTCGCCTGGTACATCCACACGCGGGTCGAGGAGACGCCCGAATTCCGGCAGGCCGAACAGGAGTTGTCCGAGAAGGAGAAGGCCGAGCGCAGCTCCCCCCTGCGCACGATCCTCCGCGGTCACCTCGGCACCGTGCTCCTCGCGGGCGGCTCCTTCGCCGTGAACACCGCGACCTTCTACATCATCATCACCGGCGTCCTCGACTACACGACCCGCGAACTCGGTATGAAGCGCAGCGCGGTGCTCATGGTCTCCCTCTGCGTCAGCCTCACCCAGCTCGTGCTGATCCCCGCTGCCGCCGCGCTCTCCGACCGCATCGGCCGCCTCCGGATCTACGCGTTCGGCGCGGCCGGCATCGCACTGTGGGCCGTACCGCTGTTCCTGCTGATCGACACCGGCTCGCTGTTGTGGCTGGCGGTCGGCACGTTCGTCGCCAGCTGCTTCCTCAGCATCATGTACGGCCCTCAAGCCGCCCTGTTCGCCGAGCTGTTCACGCCCGAGATGCGCTACACGGGCGCCTCGCTCGGCTACCAGATCGCGGCCGTGCTCGGCGGCGGGCTCGCCCCCTTCGTGATGGTGCTGCTCCTGGAGGTGACGGGCACGTCGATGGCGGTGTCCGGCTACATCGTCGTGCTCTCGCTGATCGCCCTGGTCTCGATCAAGGTCCTTGCGGACCGGGCCCGTTCACGCTGAGTCGGGCGCCCGCTCGGGTCGCGGCTCCGGAACCCCGTCCGGCACCGCGGCCCGGGCCGTGCGGCCCCGGGGCCCCGACCGCGACACCGCCACGCCCGTCAGGCACAGCGCCCCGCCTGCCAGTGTGAGCAGCCCCGGCACCTCGCCCAGCGCCAGCCACGACATCAGGACGACCAGCGCGGGGACCGCGTACGTGGTCGCTCCCATGCGGCTGGCGGTCGTACGGGCCAGGGCGTACGCCCAGGTCGTGAAGGCCAGCGCGGTCGGGAACACACCCAGGTAGACCATGTTGAGGGTCGCGGAGGCAGGCGCGTCGGCGGCCTCGTGGGCCAGCCGGCCGGCGAACGGCAGGCACACCACCACGCCGACCAGGCACCCGAACGTCGTCACCTGCAGCGCGCTCGCCCGGCCGAGGGCCGGCTTCTGTGCCACGACACCGCCGGCGTAGCCGACCGCGGCGAGCAGACACAGCACCACCCCGAGCACCGACGATCCGCCGTCGTCCGACATCGACAGCCCCACCGCCACCGCTCCGGCGAAGGACACCGCCATCCCCGCCAGCAGCCGCGGCGGCATCGCGTCACCGAGCAGTCCCGCGCCGAGCAGGGCGATGAGGACCGGCCCGATGTTCACGACCAGGGCCGCCGTACCGGCGTCCACCTGCTGTTCGCCCCAGTTCAGGACCACCATGTAGAAGCCGAACCACAGCACCCCCGATATCGCGATCCCCGGCCAGGCAGGCCGCGGCGGCCACCCCTCCCGTCGTACGAGACAGATCGCCACCAGCGCCAGGGCCCCGGCCAGCAGGCGTCCGAGCGCCAGCGCACCCGGTGAATAGGCGGAGCCGGCACTGCGGATCGAGACGAAAGCGGAGGCCCACAGCACGACCGTGACGGTGGCGGCGCCGGCGGCCATCAGCTCCGGACGACGGGGGGAGTTCATCATGCTCCAGAGGTTAGGTGGGGGAGAGTCAGGAGTCTCGCGGATTTCGGACGTGACGCCGACCGCGTGTGCATCCGCCGGGCTGAGCCGCGTACGGACATCGGCCGAGCCTCAGCGCAGCGCACCCGCCTCGATGCCCAGCAGCCGGGACAGGGCGCTCTCGCCCGCCGCCGTCACCTTCACGGCCCGCTCGGAGCCGATGCGCACGCACCACCCGGCGTCCAGGGTGTGCCGGCACAGGGCCGCGCCCGCGACGCCCGCGAGATGGGAGCGGCGCTCGGTCCAGTCGAGGCAGGCCCGGGCCAGTGGGCGGCGGCTTGTACGGTCGAGGCGGATACCGGCCGCGTCGAACCAGCCGAGGCCCGCCTCCGTGAGTGCGAACCCCAGGTCCTGCCGCAACAGTCCCCGTGCCGTCAGCGCGTCCGTGAGTGCGATGCCCAGCCGTCCGGCCAGGTGGTCGTAGCAGGTGCGTCCGCGGGCCATCGCCGCCCCGGCGCTCGACTCGCGCAGCGTGCGTGGTCGTACGACTGCCTCCGGTGCGACCTGGGCCGCGAGGTCCTCCACCAGCTGGGCGACCCGGGGGCCGGCCAGCCGGACGTACCGGTGCCGGCCCTGCCGCTCCTCGGTGAGCAGTCCGCCGGCGACGAGCCTGCCCAGGTGCTCGCTGAGCGTCGACGCGGCGACGCCCGCGTGCCGGGCCAGCTCACCGGCGGTCCACGCCCGGCCGTCGAGCAGCGCGAGCAGACACGTGGCCCGGGTCTCGTCGGCGATCAGTCCGGCGAGGCGCGCCAGCCGCGGTGCCTGAGGGTCCCTGGTGGTCATGCCTTCCAGCATGGGACACGGACACTTCGGTGCCCACCGAAGTGTCCCTACGCGGTACCCCTGGCCTGCTCGTACTGCCGCACCAGCCCGTCCAGCAGCGCCGTGAGGCCCGTCTCGAAGGCCCGCTCGTCGATCTTCTCCTGTTGTTCGGCGAGGAGGTGGGCCTGTCCGAGGTGGGGGTAGTCGGCGGGGTCGTACGCGCTCGCGTCGTCCACGAAGCCGCCGGCGAAGGAGCCGAGCGCGGAGCCCATGATGAAGTACCGCATCAGCGCGCCGATGGACGTGGCCTGTGCCGGCGGCCAGCCCGCGGCGACCATCGCGCCGTAGACCGCGTCCGCGAGGTGCAGCGCGGCGGGGCGGCGGCCGGGGCCGCGGGCGAGGACCGGGACGATGTTCGGGTGGTCGCGCAGGGCGGCCCGGTACGAGACGGCCCAGTCGTGCAGCGCGGTCCGCCAGGCCCGGCCGTCCTCGAACATCGACAGGTCGACCTGCGCGCTCACGGAGTCGGCGACTGCCTCGAGGATCTCGTCCTTCGTGCGGAAGTGGTTGTACAGCGAGGGCCCGCTGACCCCCAGCTCGGCGGCGAGCCGGCGCGTGGAGACGGCCGCGAGGCCCTCCGCGTCCACCAGCGCCCGTGCCGTCGCGACGATCCGGTCGGTGCTGAGGAGGGGCTTGTGCGGTCGGGCCATGGGGCACATAGTAGGGCTGCGCACTGAAACTAGCAGTGCTAATTTAAATGTACGGCCTTCAAGATTCGTTCTCTGTGGGGTGACGCTGCATGAACCTGGAGCTCAGCGAGGAGCAGGAGGCCGTACGGCGGCTCGCGCGGGATTTCGTGCAGCATGAGATCGCCCCCCACGTCGTCGCCTGGGACCGCGCCGAGGAGGTAGACCGGTCGATCGTCAAGAAGCTCGGCGAGGTCGGCTTCCTGGGTCTGACGATCGACGAGGAGTACGGCGGCTCGGGCGGCGACCACCTCGCGTACTGCCTGGTCACCGAGGAGCTCGGCCGCGGTGACTCATCGGTGCGCGGGATCGTCTCCGTCTCCCTCGGCCTGGTCGCCAAGACCGTCGCCGCATGGGGGAGCGAGGAACAGAAGCGGCGGTGGCTGCCCGGGCTGACCTCCGGCGAGTACGTCGGCTGCTTCGGCCTCACCGAGCCGGGCACCGGTTCCGACGCCGGCAACCTCGCCACGCGCGCCGTCCGCGACGGCGACGACTACGTCATCAACGGCAGCAAGATGTTCATCACCAACGGCACCTGGGCCGACGTGGTGCTGCTGTTCGCCCGCTCCACCGACGACCCCGGCCACAAGGGCGTCTCCGCCTTCCTGGTGCCGGCCGACACGCCCGGCTTCACCCGCCGCACCATCCACGGCAAGCTCGGCCTGCGCGGCCAGGCCACCGCCGAACTGGTGCTTCAGGACGTGCGCGTCCCGGCGTCCGCGATGCTCGGCGGCGAGGGCAAGGGCTTCCCGGTCGCCATGTCCGCCCTGGCCAAGGGCCGGATGTCGGTGGCGGCGGGCTGTGTCGGCATAGCCCAGGCGGCCCTGGACGCGGCCGTCCGGTACGCGGGCGAGCGCGAACAGTTCGGGAAGACCATCGCCCACCACCAGCTGGTGCAGGAGCTGATCAGCGACATCGCCGTCGACGTGGACGCGGCCCGCCTGCTGACCTGGCGGGTCGCCGACCTGATCGACCGCGACCTGCCCTTCGCCACCGAGTCCTCAAAGGCCAAGCTCTTCGCCTCGGAGGCAGCCGTACGTGCCGCCAACAACGCCCTCCAGGTCTTCGGCGGATACGGCTACATCGACGAGTACCCGGCCGGCAAGCTGCTGCGCGACGCCCGCGTGATGACCCTCTACGAGGGCACCAGCCAGATCCAGAAGCTGGTCATCGGGCGGGCGCTGACCGGGGTCTCGGCCTTCTGAGTATCCGGCTGAGTACTTCGGCGGATGTGGCGCGGTCCACGTCCGCCGATCCTTGTCGCCATGAGTGAGACATCGGTCAAGCAGCAGAGCACCGCGGCCTTCTACGGGCAGGCCGTCGCGTCCTTCGGGGTCGCCATGGCCGCGACGGCCATCGGCATCTACAATCTCCAGGCGGACGCCTGGGTGCGTGCCTTCCTCGGCATCGCCGTCCTGTACCTCGTCACCTCCGCCTTCACGCTGGCCAAGATCATCCGAGACCGCCAGGAGGCGGGTCAGATCGTGAACCGCGTCGACCAGGCGAGGCTCGAGAAGCTGCTTGCCGACCACGACCCCTTCGAAAAGCTGTGAGCGGGCGCTCTAAGCGCCCGCTCACCTTCGGCGGTATGGTGTTGCCCCTGCCGGTGAAAGGGGCGAACGAGCGATGAGTACGGCGCAGGAGACGGTCGGCGGCGAGCCGCAGCCGTGGGGCGAGGTCACGCCTGACGCGGCCCGGCGGCTGCTCGTCGCCGCGGTGGAGGCCTTCGCGGAGCGGGGCTACCACGCCACGACGACCCGCGACATCGCCGGGCGTGCCGGTATGAGTCCCGCCGCGCTCTACATCCACTACAAGACCAAGGAAGAACTGCTCCACCGCATCAGCAGGATCGGCCACGAGAAAGCCCTGGAGATCCTGCGGACGGCGTCCCGGCGGGAGGGCACCGCGACCGAGCGGCTCGCCGACGCCGTGAGCTCCTTCGTCCGCTGGCACGCGGGCGGACGCACCACCGCACGGGTCGTGCAGTACGAACTCGACTCGCTCGGCCCGGACGCCCGCGCCGAGATCCTCGCGCTGCGCCGGCAGTGCGACGCCGAGGTGCGCGGGATCGTCGAGGACGGCGTGGCGTCAGGCGAGTTCAACGTCCTGGACGTCAAGGGCACCACCCTCGCCGTCCTCTCGCTCTGCATCGACGTGGCCCGCTGGTTCAGCGTCGACGGCCCCTGGACGCCTGACGAGGTCGGCGGTCTCTACGCCGACCTCGTCCTGCGGATGGTGGGGGCCAAGTAGCCCGCCCGCCCCCTCGGGCGTACTAGACGTAGAAGCGGGCCACGGACTCCGCGACGCAGACCGGCTTGTCGCCGCCCTCGCGCTCCACGCTGTAGGTGACGGTCAGCTGGACGCCGCCCGGCACGTCCTCGACGCCGCTGATCGTCGCGGTGGCGCGCAGCCGGGAGCCGACCGGGACGGGGGAGGGGAAGCGGACCTTGTTCGTGCCGTAGTTGACGCCCATCTTCACGCCCTCGACCTGGATCAGCTGCGGCCCGAAGAGGGGCACCAGCGACAGGGTCAGATAGCCGTGCGCGATGGTCGTGCCGAACGGGCCCGCGGCCGCCTTCTCCGGGTCCACATGGATCCACTGGTGATCGCCGGTCGCCTCCGCGAACAGGTCGATCCGCTTCTGGTCGATCTCCAGCCAGTCGCTGTACCCCAGCTGCTCGCCCACCGCCGCCTTCAGCTCGTCGGCGGACGTGAAGATCCTCGGCTCTGCCATGTCCCTGGCCTCCCGGTCGCGTGTCGCGTTGCCTCGATGCAAACTCTAAGCGACTGCTTAGTATGGCCGGGCAGGGGGTCCATGTCAACGGACCGGCGCTGTGGCGGGGTGGGTAGGGTTCGAGAGGTGCCCCAGATTCCCGAGAAGATCCACGAGCTCACGGTCGGCCAGCTCGCCGCCCGCAGCGGCGCCGCCGTCTCCGCCCTGCACTTCTACGAGTCCAAGGGCCTGATCGGCAGCCGCCGCACCGCGGGCAACCAGCGCCGCTACTCCCGTGACACCCTGCGCCGGGTCGCCTTCGTGCGGGCCGCGCAGCGCGTGGGCATCCCCCTGGCCACGATCCGCGAGGCCCTCGCCGAACTGCCCGAGGAACGCACCCCCACCCGGGAGGACTGGGCCCGCCTTTCCGCGGCCTGGCGGTCCGAGCTCGACGAACGCATCACCCAGCTGAACCGCCTGCGCGACCACCTCACCGACTGCATCGGCTGCGGCTGCCTCTCCCTCGACACCTGCGTCCTGTCCAACCCGGACGACGCCTTCGGCGAACGCCGGTCGGGATCCCGGCTGTTGGTGGAGCCTCCCCGGCGTTGACGAGGCCCCCGGCTCTCGGATCCGCTGGAGCGGGGGCCCCACGACGGGCTGGACGGTGGGGGACCGGCGCTGACGGGGCACCGACGGCCCGCGCCCCGCTCACTCGTACTCGGTCCCACCCTTCCGCGTCAGATACGCCGGGCTGACCGCCTTCGCGATCGCCCGCCCCCCGGTCACCGGGCTGTACCGCTCGACGGCCGGCCGGATGACCACGCCCTCCCGCAGATGCAGCCCCCGCCCCGACACGGTCTCCCGCCCGGTGGCGGCCTCCAGTACCCGCTCTATGTCGTACTCCCCCTCGAACAGCCGTGGCACCAGCGGGAGTTCGGCCTCCAGCAGCTCAGCCGCGTCCAGCCAGCGGACCGTCCCGCCGATCTCCGCGGACACATCGAACACGGCGTAGCCCAGCGTGTCGCGTCGCCCATCGGCGCCGTAGGTCAGGTCCTGCACCCCGGCGCCGTACACCTCGCCGAAGATCCCGACCCTGCGCGCCCCCAGCCGCTCGGCGAGCCGCGCGGCCACGTCCGCGACGCCGTGCCCGCGCACCGCCCGCCAGTACAGATTGCGCGGGTCCTCCTTCAGGGCCAGGGACTTGGCGCCGAAGCCCTTGGAGGAGACGTGCACCCGGTCCTCGTCGGCGAGGTAGGTGAGCAGGCAGGCCGAGCCGTGCAGCTTCTCGGTCAGGACCACATCCTCGCCCGGTGTGAAGATGCCCGGAAACCGCTGGATGTTCTCGATGTCGACCCAGGGCAGCAGACCGGCCGCGGACTCGACTTCGCCGTTCATCGTGGGCGGGATCGGCGGCACCCATTTGACGATGCCGAGCCGCTCCGCGAAGTCGGTCCCCTCCGCGGCCGCCCGCGCCAGGTCGACGTCCGCCAGTGACTCCGGCCGGCAGACGATGCCCTGCGACAGTTCGCCGCGCAGCCGCACGGCCTTGACCCGGTCGGACCTGCTGCCGGCCAGCCGGCCGGTCAGCCCCAGCTCCTCGATCAGCCCGGCGGGCAGCACGGACTGCTCGGGGATGTAGACGGCGGCCTCGCCCGTGCGGTACGCGCCCTTGGCGACCACGGCCCGGTACAGGCCCACCTGGGCCAGTTCCAGCGCGTCGGCGTTCGGATGCTCGTGGACGGTCAGTACTTCGGCGGTGACACGCAGCGTCGACATGGGGACTCCTCGGGTGCTTCAGGTGGGTTTCATCGCCCCCAACTGTCCTGCCGGGAAACGGCTGGATCGAGCGGATTAGCGGCTGATACCGTTGCCGCCGCTCTCGGCCACCAACTGGGCGTTCGACGCGGCCCGTTGCCCGTCCGGCAGGACCAGCGTGCCCTCCAGGCCGATGCGGGTCGCCAGACCCAGTCGTCCGGCCGGCCGCAGCACCGGCCGAGGTCGGCCAACAGCGCACGCGCGCTGTCCTCGGCGGACGTCCGTGGCCCCGGCCGCGACGGCCTTGGCCGCGGACTCGGCCATCGCCTGCGGCGACAGCGGCACGCCCGCGCCGTCGGCGGCCCCTCGGGGCCCGTCGAGACACACCTGCACCATGCCTCGATGGTGCCAGTCACCACTGACGGCCGCGGGGCGACAAGGGGGGTGCGGCATCCCCGGCGCACCCCCGTCGTGCTCAGGCGACCACCAGCAGCCTCACGCGCCTGGCGTCCGCCAGCGCCTCGGGCGTGAGCACGGGCCGCGGTACGAGAATCCCGCAGTCCACGCAGACCGGACCCGTCGACGGTTCGTGTTCCAGCTCGTACTTCCAGACGAGGCGTTCCCCGCCGCACACCGGGCACTGGGCGCCCGGGTCCCGCTCCAGGGCGGAGATCAGGCGGCGCAGCACCTCCGCGAGCGGTTCACGCGGGTGCACCCGGGGGTCGTCGCACCAGGCGACACCGAATCCGCCCCAGGTGAGCCGGTGCCAGTCGTCCACGCTGCCCGGCCTGCGCAACCCGTCGTGCTTCTCCTTCTTGCGCCGCTCGGCGAACTCGACCTCATAGGCGAGCCAGACCGATCGCGCTTCCTCCAACTCCTCCAGTGCGGCCACGAGCCGCGCCGGATCGGGGGACCGGTCCTCCGGACCGAACCCGGACCGGGAGCACAAATGGTCCCAGGTCGCCCTGTGCCCGTAAGGGGCGAACCGCTCAAGGCACTTGCGCAGTGAGTAGCGCCGCAGCGCCAGGTCGCACCGCGGATCCCGCACCTGTCTCGCCAGACTCCGGAAACCGGCCATCGCCCTGCACCTCCGTCACACCTGCACCTGTACTTCGGTTACTTCGGCGTCGTCGCACGGACGTCGCCGAATAGACGTATCGACAAGCGATTCGGCTCCATCCGTTCTCCGGTGACCTACTCCCTGAGCCGCCGTAGCGACTCGTAAAAATGACGCATGCTCACCTTCAATCTCGGCGACACCGGCGGTAACGCCCGGCCGCCCTCGTCGGTAGGAGCAGCCATGCCACGGCGTACCTCACGCACCTTCCTCGACAGACTGAGAACTCCCGACGGAATCCCCGGGTTCCTGAAGACCGCATCCGTATGCGCCCTGATCGCCGGTCTCTTGTCGCCACTTTCCCAAGCGGCGGCGGATCAGGGTCTGGAGCAGGGGTTCTGGGGCAACACTCCCTGGATCGAGGCCGATCTGCAGGCGCAGATCGACAACGCGGTCGCCACCGACGGCGCCCGCGGGCAGCAGGCCCTCGCCGGCGCACGCCTCGGACAGCGGCCGTTACTTCCCCGGTGAGTACGTACTGACGGGCCACAAGGACTCAGTCACCAACGCCGGAACCAGAACCGCCCGATGGTCCGGCAAGTCGTGGAGTTCACCTCACACCGGTGATGCGTGACGCGTGACGGGGGACGGGGGACTGAGGGGTGAGAGCCCGGCGGGCGGGTCAGCTGATGCGGCCCGCCGCCAGTACCACCTGCGCCAGTTCCCGGTGCGCGATGTCGCTGTGCGCGCCGGACGGCGGCCCGCCGCGCCTGACCACGGCGGCCGCGTCGATGTTCACGCACCCCGATGCCGGCAGCTTCGTCCTCAGCGCGTCGGCGAGCTTGAACACGCGCGTGCCCGGCACGGCCTGTACGCCGTCGTGCCCCATCGCGCCCCACTTGGCGCCCAGCGCCCGGCCGATGCCGAAGTCCGCGACCCCCTCCGCATCGCCCGCCATGCGCGATGCCAGTGGGTAGATCGTCCCGAGGGCCGAGTCCAAGCGGGAGAAGCAGCACACCAGCGGGCCGTCGATGCGGTTCTGCTGGCCCTGCAGCACACCGCCCGCGCGCGGGTCGTGCGGCAGCCGGGCCGCGAACGCGTAGTGGGAGAAGGCGCCTTGGAGCAGCGTCACCGACTTCACCGTGCGGACGCCCTCCGGCAGCCCGCGCAGCGCGAACGACACCAGACGCCCGCCGAAGCTGTGCCCGACGAGATGCACCCGTACGTCCGGGGCCGCCTCCGCGAGCTGCCCGATCACCCGGCCGAGTCCCCGCTCGCCGACGGTCCCCGCGCGCCGCTTCATCACGTAGTACGTCGCCTGACGCAGCAGTTCATGGGCGCCGTCCCACGGGTCGGGCAGCGAGAACCCCTGTGCGCCGTCCGGGGATTCAAGAGACGCCAGCGCCTGGGCGAACTCCTCGCAGGCCGCCGCCGCGGACCCGGAGAACATCTCGGGCTCGCTCTGCGGCACGCCCTCCGCCAGCGTGTCCGCCGCGAACAGCGCCTGCGGCCCCGGCGGTACCACGTCGACGAGCAGCCGCACCAGCCGCCCGAACTCCTCCAGTTCGGCCTCCTCGCGGGGCTGCTGCTCCAGCAGCCGGGCGATCTGGTCGATCACCGTCGCCCGGCCGGGGAAGGTCTCGAAGAGCGCGTGCCGTGTGTCCTTGTCGAGGGCCGGCCGCCGGGTCGTCCCGGCGGCCACGGACCGCGGGAAGTCCGGGATCGGTTCGTCCGAGAACCGCATCGACGGCCACACGACTCCCGCGTACCCGAGCCGTGCACGCGGCGCCAGCTCCGGGAACGGCGCGAAGAAGCGGCTGTAGAGCCGGGTCGCTCCCGAGCGGTCGCTGTTCCAGCCGTGCGAGAACACGACGAGATCACGCACGCCGCGCTCCTGGACCTGGGCGAGCAGCCGGTCCCTTTTGCCTTCGTCCGGGTCGCCGTCCGCGTCGAAGGTCAGCTCCCAGTAAGGAGTCACGCTCATTGCCGGATCCGCCATGACAGGTCCCCCTCGTCCCCCGAAGCGGTGCGATGTGGGCGCATCGTCCCGCTACCGGCCGAGGTTGGCCATACGTCATGACTCATCCGGGTGAATCAGCTGTAAAGGAGGTATTCCCCGCGCACCTTCCGGAACGCCGCCAGTTCCTCCTGCCAGCCCGCGACCACCTCGTCGGTGTCCGCTCCCGCGTCGATCGCGGTCCGCACCCCCGGGGACCCCGTCAGCTTGTCGATCCAGTGGTCGGAGCGCCAAGTGAAGCCGCTCCACACCTTCTTGGCGGTCACCAGGAGTGCGATGCCGGTGCGTACGGGGTCGAAGGCCGCCCGGTCGTGCACATGGATCTGCACGCCGCCGATGGTCCTGCCCTGGAACTTGGAGAAGGCCGGCGCGAAGTACGCCTCCCTGAAGTGCACACCGGGCAGCCCGAGTCCGCTCACCGCCGCCGCCCACCGCCCGTCGACGCCCTCCGCGCCGAGCAGTTCGAACGGCCGGGTGGTACCGCGCCCCTCCGACAGGTTCGTCCCCTCGAAGAGACAGGTCCCCGCGTACACCAGGGCGGTGTCCGGCGTCGGCATGTTGGGGCTCGGCGGCACCCAGGGCAGCCCGGCGGCGTCGTAGAACTCCGCCCGCTTCCAGCCGGTCATGAGTACGGTGTCCAGATGCGCCGGCGCCGTCAGGAACTCCCCGTTGAACAGCCGCGCGAGCTCGGCGACCGTCATCCCGTGCGCCTGCGCGACCGGCTGCCTTCCGACGAAGCTCGCGAACTCCTTGTGCAGCACCGGCCCCAGCGCCGCCCGGCCGGTCACCGGGTTCGGCCGGTCCAGGACCACGAACGGCTTGCCCGCGAGCTGTGCCGCCTCCATGCAGTCGTACAGCGTCCAGATGTACGTGTAGAAGCGCGCGCCCACGTCCTGGATGTCGAAGACGACCGTGTCCACGCCGGACGCGGTGAAGATCTCGGCCAGCGGCCGGCCGCTCTTCAGGTACGTGTCGTATACGGGCAGCCCGGTCGCCGGGTCGTCGTAGCGGCCCTCGGAGCCGCCGGCCTGCGCGGTGCCGCGGAAGCCGTGTTCCGGGCCGAAGACGGCCCGGAGGTTCACCCGGCTGTCGGCGTGCATGACGTCGACGATGTGGCGTACGTCTCGAGTGACTCCTGTGGGGTTGGTGACGACGCCGACGCGCTGACCGTCGAGCAGGGAGTAGCCGCCCCCGGCGAGGCGCTCGAATCCGGTACGCAGGCGGCGCCCGCCGGTCGGAGCCGCTCCCGCGGGGGGTGCCGATGCCGCCACCACGGCCGCGGACGCGAGCAGGCTTCGTCTGGACAGCTTCATGCGGTGACCTCCGTGAACGCGGCCAGTGTCATGCCCACGCACGCTAACGCGCACCCGTTGCCCGCGGAACGAACCGAACCGGCCCTGTCTCACACTGCCCTTCCGCCCTTACATACCGACCGGTTAGTCTGTCCCCGCAGCAGAGCCCAGTCGCGTCGTGTCGAAGGAGACCGATGGTGAAAGCCGTCCAGGATGCCTCAGTGGTCGTCACCGGAGCGGGAGGCGGCATCGGCGCCGCGCTGGCGCGCCGCTTCGCAGCCGCCGGGGCCCGGGTCGTCGTCAACGACCTGGACGCCGCCAAGGCGCAGGCCGTCGCCGAGGAGACCGGCGGGATCGCCGTTCCGGGCGACGCCTCCACGATCGTCGCCGAGGCCCGCGACGCGCTCGGCGGCAACGTCGACGTCTACTGCGCCAACGCCGGCGTCGCCTTCGGCGGTCCGGACGTGGCCGACCTCGCCGACGAGCGGGCCTGGGCGGCCTCCTGGGACGTCAACGTCATGGCCCATGTCCGCGCCGCCCACGCGCTTCTCCCGGCCTGGCTGGAGCGGGGCAGTGGCCGTTTCGTCTCCACCGTCTCGGCCGCCGGGCTGCTCACCATGATCGGCGCCGCGCCCTACAGCGTCACCAAGCACGGCGCGTACGCCTTCGCCGAGTGGCTGTCGCTGACGTACCGCCACCGCGGCCTCAAGGTCCACGCGGTCTGTCCGCAGGGCGTGCGCACCGACATGCTGGACGCCACCGGCAGCGCGGGCGACCTGGTCCTCAAGCCGACCGCGATCGCGCCGGACGATGTGGCGGACGCCGTCTTCAGGGGCATCGAGGAGGACCGCTTCCTGATCCTGCCGCACCCCGACGTCGCCGGGTACTACCAGGCGAGGGCCGCCGACCCCGACCGCTGGCTGACCAACATGAACCACCTCCAGCAGAAGTGGGAGGCTGGGCTGTGACCGGCTCCCGTTACGCCGGCCGGCCCTGGGTGGCCCTCCTGAACGACGCCCAGCGTGCCCCGGTAGACCCAGCCGATTCCCTCGTGCACGCCCTGCGCAGGTCCGTCGCCGAGGCCCCGGACCGCACCTTCCTCACCTACTTCGACGGCCGTCTGAGCTACCGCGAGGCCGACGAGCTGAGCGACTCCGTCGCCGGCCACCTCGCCGCCCGCGGTCTGGAGCGCGGTGACCGGGTGGCGGTCCTGCTGCAGAACTCCCCGCAGTTCGTGCTCGCCGTGCTCGGCGCCTGGAAGGCGGGCGCGACCGTCGTACCCGTCAACCCCATGTACAAGTCGGGCGAGGTCGCCCATGTCCTGCGGGACGGCGAGGTGGCGGCGCTCGTCTGCTCCGACCGGGCATGGGAGTCGTACCTGCGCGACACGGCGGCCGGCTCGCCCGTACGGATCGTGCTGACCGGATGCGAGCTGGACTTCCAGAGCCGCGGCGACGCGCGCGTGCTGAGCTTCGAGCGGCTGCCGCAGGCCGCCGACGCCGACGACCTGACGGCCGTCGCGCGCGCCGGCCACCAGGCGCCCGCGGGCCGCGACCCCGGTCCGTCCGACATCGCGCTGATCAGCTACACCTCGGGCACCAGCGGCACCCCCAAGGGCGCCACCAACACGCACGCCAACATCATGTACAACGCCGAGCGGCAGCGCACCGGGCTGGCCCTGCCCGAGGCGCCCGTGTACTACGCCCTGGCGCCCCTGTTCCACATCACCGGGATGGTCTGCCAGTTCGGCGCCTGCCTCAACAGCGCGGGCACGCTCGTCCTGACGTACCGCTTCGAGCCGGGTGCCGTGCTCGATGCGTTCGCCGAGCACCGGCCGCACTACACCGTCGGCCCGTCGACCGCCTTCATGGCCCTGGCCGCCCACCCGTCCGGCACGCCGGACCACTTCTCCTCCTTCGTGAACATCTCCTCCGGCGGTGCGCCCGTGCCGCCCGCCCTGGTGGAGAGGTTCCGGTCGGGCTTCGGGCCGTACATCCGCAACGGCTACGGCCTGACCGAGTGCACCGGGCCGTGCGCCTCCGTCCCGCCCGGCCTGGAGGCGCCTGTCGATCCGGGCTCCGGGACGCTCGCGGTGGGCGTGCCCGGCCCCGACACGGTCGTGCGCATCGTCGACGAACAGGGGACGGAGGTGCTCTTCGGGGAGCAGGGCGAGATCGTCGTCCGCGGACCGCAGGTCGTCCCCGGCTACTGGCGGCGGCCCGAGGCCGGTGCCGAGACCTTCCCGGACGGCGAACTGCGCACCGGCGACATCGGCTTCATGGACCCGCAGGGCTGGCTCTACGTGGTCGACCGCAAGAAGGACATGATCAACGCGTCCGGCTTCAAGGTGTGGCCGCGCGAGGTCGAGGACGTGCTGTACACCCACCCGGCGGTGCGGGAGGCGGCCGTCGTCGGGGTGCCCGACGGGTACCGCGGAGAGACCGTCAAGGCGTACATCAGCCTCCGTCCGGGCGTTGAGGCGGACCCGGATGAACTCGCGGTGTACTGCAAGGAGAGACTGGCTGCCTACAAGTACCCGCGGCAGGTGGAGATCCTGCCCGACTTGCCGAAGACGGCGAGTGGGAAGATCCTCCGGCGGGAACTTCGTTCCCGCCGGCACGACAGCCGGTGAGAACCGGTGAGAACACGTTGGAAAACAGCAGAAAGCCTCGGAAGGCAGGTGGCGGCACAGTGCCCAGGACGACGGACGGAGACGGTACGCCCGTCCCGCAGCGGCTGCTGGCCGCCGCCACCCGGCTCTTCGCCGAGCAGGGCTACGACCGCACCTCCGTGCAGGAGATCGTCGAAGCGGCCGGCGTCACCAAGGGGGCGCTGTACCACTACTTCGGCTCCAAGGACGACCTCCTGCACGAGGTGTACGCGCGCATGCTGCGCGTCCAGCAGGAGCGGCTCGACGTGCTGGCGGGTGCCGACGAGCCGGTCGAGAAGCGGCTGCGGGCCGCGGCGGCCGACGTCGTCGTCACGACGATCGAGAATCTCGACGACGCGATGATCTTCTTCCGCTCGATGCACCATCTGAGCCCCGAGAAGAACAAGCAGGTGCGCGCGGAGCGCCGGCGCTACCACGAACGCTTCCGCGCGCTCATCGAGGAGGGCCAGCAGTCGGGTGTCTTCTCCACGGAGACCCCGGCCGACCTGGTGGTGGACTACCACTTCGGCTCCGTCCACCATCTGTCGACGTGGTACCGCCCTGACGGCCCGCTCAGCCCGCAGGAGGTCGCCGACCATCTGGCCGGCCTGCTGCTGCGGGCACTGAGGCCGTAGCAGCGGTTCAGCATGCGTAAGGGGCGACCGCCATGGCGGCCGCCCCTTACGCATGGCTCACAGGTACCGCTTCAGCTCCCGCCGCGCCAGCGACCGCTGGTGCACCTCGTCCGGGCCGTCGGCGATCATCAGTGTGCGGGCTGCCGCGTACAGCTCGGCCAGCGGGAAGTCCTGGCTCACTCCGCCGGCTCCGTGCAGCTGGATCGCCCGGTCGATGATGTCGACGACCGCGCGAGGCGTGGCGATCTTGATGGCCTGGATCTCCGCGTGCGCGCCCCGGTTGCCGACCGTGTCCATCAGCCAGGCGGTCTTCAGGACAAGGAGCCGCAGCTGTTCGACCTGCACCCGCGCGTCCGCGATCCAGTTGTGGACCACGCCCTGCTGGGCCAGCGCCTTGCCGAAGGCCGTGCGGGACACCGCCCGCCGGCACATCAGCTCGATCGCCCGCTCGGCCATGCCGATCAGTCGCATGCAGTGGTGGATGCGGCCCGGACCGAGACGCGCCTGGGCGATGGCGAAGCCGCCGCCCTCCTCGCCGATCAGGTTCGACACGGGTACGCGGGCGTGGTCGAAGATCACCTCGGCGTGACCGCCGTGGGAGTGGTCCTCGTAGCCGAAGACCTGCATCGCGCGCTCGACCGTGACGCCCGGGGTGTCCCGGGGTACCAGGATCATGGACTGCTGGCGGCGGATGTCCGGCCCGTCCGGGTCGGTCTTGCCCATCACGATGAAGATCTTGCAGTCCGGGTTCATCGCCCCGGAGATGTACCACTTGCGGCCGCTGATGACGTACTCGTCCGTGCCGTCGGAGGTTCGCTCGATGTACGTCGTGATGTTCGTCGCGTCCGAGGAGGCCACCTCCGGCTCGGTCATCGCGAACGCCGAGCGGATCTCACCGGCGAGGAGCGGCTCCAGCCACTGCTTCTTCTGCTGCTCGTCGCCGAACTGCGCCAGCACCTCCATGTTGCCGGTGTCGGGCGCCGCGCAGTTCGTCGCCGTGGGCGCCAAGTGCGGGGAGCGGCCGGTGATTTCGGCGAGCGGGGCGTACTGGAGGTTCGTCAGCCCGGCGCCGTGCTCGGCGTCCGGGAGGAAGAGGTTCCACAGGCCCTGTCTGCGGGCCTCGGCCTTGAGCTCCTCCACCACGGCCGGGGTGTCCCACGGCGAGGCGAGCTGCGCGCGCTGCTCCTCCGCGACGGCCTCGGCCGGATAGACGTACTCGTCCATGAAGGCGAGCAGCCTGTCCCGCAGTTCCTCGGTACGTGCGTCGAACGCGAAGTCCATGACGGATCAGCCCTCCTGAAGGCCTTCGTGAAGAGTGGTCAGGCCGTGTTCGATGAAGACCGGGACCAGGTCGCCGATGCGGTCGAAACCGCGCCCGACCGTCTGGCCCAGCGTGTACCGGTAGTGGATGCCTTCCAGGATCACGGCGAGCTTGAACCAGGCGAACGCCGTGTACCAGGAGACCGAGGAGACGTCGCGCCCCGAGCGCGCGGCGTATCGCTCGATCAGCTCGGCGGGCCTCGGGTGCCCGGCGGCCTCGGCGGTGGTGGAGACGGGGGAACCGGGCAGTCCCAGCGGCGTGCTGTACATCACCAGCAGGCCCAGGTCGGTGAGCGGATCACCGAGCGTCGACATCTCCCAGTCGAGGATCGCCTTGATCCTGTCGTCGCCCATGGCCGGCTCGGTTCCGATCAGCACGTTGTCGAGCCGGTAGTCGCCGTGCACGACAGCCGGGGCGGGAGAGTGTGGCAGCTGGCGGCCGAGCGCGGCGTGCAGCTCGTCGATGCCGGCGAGCTCCCGGTTGCGGGAGGCGTCCAGCTGCTTGCCCCAGCGCCGCAGCTGCCGGTCGAGGAACCCCTCGGGGCGGCCGAAGTCCGCGAGCCCGACCTCGGCGGGGTCCACCGCGTGCAGCTCGACGAGGGTGTCGACGAGCGACAGCACCACACTGCGTGTGCGCTCCGGGCCGAGCGGGGCGAGCTGGTCGGCGGTGCGATACGGCGTGCCCTCGACGAACTCCATGACGTAGAAGGGCGCCCCGAGCACCTCCAGGTCCTCGCACAGCAGCACCGGGCGCGGCACCGGCACGCTGGTCGGGTCCAGCGCGCTGATGACCCGGTGCTCGCGCTTCATGTCGTGCGCGGTGGCCAGGACGTGGCCGAGCGGCGGCCGCCGTACGACCCACTTCGAGGTGCCGTCGGACACCATGTAGGTGAGATTCGACCGTCCGCCCTCGATCAGCCGGCCGGTCAGGGGGCCGTGCACCAGACCGGGCCGCTCGCCGTCGAGCAGGCCGCGGAGCCGGTCGAGATCGAGTCCGGGCGGATGGTCGGGGCTCATGGTTCTCCCTACGTGTGAGTGAGCGGGACCACGTGCGCGTGCACGGGGCCGCGTCTGTGTGAACGAGTCCCGACCAATGATGCCGACCGGTCGGTATGTCGTCCAGAGAAGGGGCTGAACGTGATCGGAGCCACGATAGGCCGACGGCTCCCGGCACAGGGATGCGGGGAGCTGTTGGGAGCGTCGGTTGTCGGCCAGGTGTCAGTGGTCGTCCCAGTGGCCCGCGTGCTCGGCGTGCCGGTGGCCGTCATGGAGGTAGTCGACGTGGTCGCCGTGCAGGACGCTCTCGTGCCCGCAGTCCTCGCCGTGCCGGTGCCCGTGGCCCTCGTGGGAGACGTGCCCCGTCGGCTCGCACTCGTCCCAGTGACCGCCGTGCTCGCGGTGCAGATGGCCACCGTGCGCGTACTCGACGTGATCGCCGTGCCGCACCCTGGTGTGGCCGCAGTCCGGGCCGTGGACGTGAGGGTGGGAGGCGTGTTCCAGGTGAAGGGGGGTCATGGTGCTCTCACCTTCGGGTACGGGTGATGACGTCGGACAGGCTGCCACGCGAACGGCGCACATCCGGGCATCCGGCTAGCGTGGCGTCCGAGTACCCCGGAGGGTCGGTGGCATGAAGGGCATCAGTTACAACCGGTACGGCGGACCCGAGGTGCTGGAGTACGGAGAGGTCCGTGACCCCAAGGTCGGACCCGACTCGGTGCTCGTGAAAGTGCGGGCGGCGGCCGTCAACCCCGTCGACTGGAAGTGCCGCGAGGGGTATCTCGACGGGACCCTCGACGCCGTCTTCCCGGTCGTCCCCGGCTGGGACGTCTCGGGGGTCGTGGTGCAGCCCGGCGTGTCCGTCGCCGACTTCGCCGTCGGGGACGAGGTCATCGGCTACGTCCGCGAGGACTTCCTCTCCCGCGGCAGCTTCGCCGAGTACGTGGCCGCGCCCCTGCGCAGCCTCGCGCGCAAGCCGCGCAACCTCTCCTTCGAGGAGGCGGCCGGTCTGCCACTCGTGGGGCTCACGGCCTACCAGGTGCTCGTCAAGGTGCTCCAGGTCAAGCGGGGCGAGACCGTCCTCGTACACGCGGCGGCCGGCGGGGTCGGCTCGATCGCCGTCCAGCTCGCCCGCCATCTCGGCGCCCGGGTGATCGGCACGGCGAGCGAGACCAACCACGACTTCGTACGGGGGCTCGGCGGCGAGCCGGTGACGTACGGTGAGGGGCTGGCCGAGCGGGTGCGCGGGCTGGCGCCCGAGGGCGTGGACGCGGCCTTCGACACCATCGGCGGCGAGACGATGAAGATCTCGGCGAACCTGCTTGCCCCGGAGGGCCGCCTGGCATCGATCGCCGATCCGGACGTCGTCGACTACGGGGGCCGCTACTACTTCGTACGCCCCGACCCCGGGGACCTGCTGAGGCTGACCGAGCTTGCGGAGGCGGGAGTGGTCTCGGTGCACGTGTCCGGGACGTTCCCGCTGGAGCGGGCCGCGGAGGCGTACCGGCTGAACCAGGAGGGGCGGACGCGGGGCAAGATCGTGGTGACGGTGGAGTGGGAGGCGGAGCCGGAGGCGCCTCCGGGGGCCACCGGTTACTAAGGCCGCGTCCGCCAGGGTCTGCCCGTCAAGGAGCGGCGTCCGGTGCGTGCTCCCGGCGTGCCCCCCACTCGCCGCACAAGGCAGTGGGAGAGCGTGCCGGGCGTCGCGACGTGGCGAACCCCGGCCGACGCGGCACCGGGCCCGGCCGACCGCGCCTCCGCAGGCGGCTCCAGGCCGACAGGGCCCGGTTCAGGCCTGGAACACCAGGGTCGCCCCGCACACCGCCAGGGCCACGGTGAGCAGGGCCGCCGCCGTGGCGTGCCGGGGGGTGAAGGCCGGGGGGCTGGCCGCGGCGGTGAGGGCCCGGATGCGGTGGTGGGCGACCAGCAGGAATCCCAGCCACAGGCCGCAGCACAGGGCGCAGGCGATGATCCCGGCCGCCGAGGCCCCTCCTCGCACCGTCGCCCGTATGGCGAGCAGGGCGGCGACGGCGCTCGCCAGCGTCGTACGCCGCCAGGCCAGCCGGGTGCGCTCCGGCTGCAGCCCCGGGTCGCGGTCCGGGACGGGCAGCCCGCTCATCCCTCCCACCCGGCGAGCACGACCACGACCATCACCAGGGCCACGACCGCGACCACCAGGCTCAGCAGCGCCGGAAACCTCGACACCGGCAGGTCCTCGCCCCGGCGCATCGCCCGTTCGCAGCGCACCCAGTGATTGACCGCGCGCAGGGAGCACAGCACACCCGCGCCGAGCAGCGCGAGCGCGAGCCCCACCCGCCAGCCCCAGCGCAGGTCCGGCAGGAACTGATCCACGGCGAAGCCGCCGCCGATCAGCGCCAGCGCGGTGCGCAGCCAGGCGAGAAAGGTGCGCTCGTTCGCCAGCGAGAAGCGGTAGTCGGGGGTACCCCCTTCTTCGCGGACTGCCTCGGGCACGAACCAGAGGCGGGCGGTGCGTACGAATCCGATCACGCGGCGACCTTATCGGGGCGTTGCTGCGGCCTGAACGGCCTCGACCTCAAACGCCGGACGGGCTGGAAGCACCGCCTCGGTACGCCGACAGCCGCTCGTACGCCGCCAGCCCGTCCGGTACCCACTCCCACTCGGTGAGACGGCGCCGAACCTCGTCCTCCGGCAGGAAGTCGTGCCAGGCGACCTCCGCCACCTGCGGGCTGACCGGGAGGACGCAGCGGACCTGGTACACCGCCGACCACCAGGTCTGGCCGGCGCCGTCGTCGTACAGGAACTTGAAGAGGTACTCGGGGCGCGGCAGGCCGGTAACGCCCAGTTCCTCCTCGGCCTCGCGCAGGGCCGCCGCGTCGTAGGACTCGCCGGCGCCGACCACTCCGCCGACGAACATGTCGTAGAGGGAGGGAAAGACCAGCTTCGTCGGGGTGCGGCGGTGCACGAAGAGTCGGCCTTGGGCGTCCCGGGCCTGGATGAAGACGCAGCGGTGGCGCAGACCCTTCGCATAGGCCTCGCCGCGCGGTGACCGTCCGACGACCCGGTCGTTCTCGTCGACGATGTCGAGGATCTCGTCAGCAGAGCTCATGGCCCCATCCAAGCAGGGGGCGGGTGACCGACCAGGGGCCGCTGCGGCCGGAGAGCCCCGGGGTCACTGCGGCTGGAGAGCCGCTTGCCGGGCCGGCGCGACGGAGCCACGCGGCATCGCCGGGTGCAGTCCCAGCAGCACGATGCCCGTCACGACCGCCGTGAGTCCGGCGGCCTCCCAGGCCAGCGCACCGGCATCGGCGCGCAGCCGGTCCCCGAGGAAGCCCACACCGCACACGATCCCGGCCAACGGCTGGGCCGCCGTGAGCGCGGGCAGCGACATGCGCAGGGACGCCGTTTCGAAGGCGCTCTGGACCAGGACGAGCCCGGTGACCCCGAGGGCGAGCACGGCGTACGGCTGCCAGCCCGTGAGCAGTTCGGTCCAGCCGCCCTCGGAGAACCGCTGTCCACTCACCCGCGTCAACGCGTCCTGCAGGCCGTAGAGAACGCCGGCGGCCAGGGCCAGCAGGACCGGGCCGGAGCTCAGCCGGGAGCGCTTCGCGTACGTCGTGAGCACCAGGGCGACGCCCAGCATGGCGCCGATGATCAGCCAGTGGCGCAGCGGGTCGGTGACGGCCGTACCTCCGCGCGGCTGGCCTGCCACGATGAACGCGCTCACCCCGCCCGCGAGCAGTGCGAGGCCCGTCCAGCCCTGGCGGCCCAGCGGCTGCCTGCTCTGTCTGCGGGAGAGGGCGAGAGCGAAGAGGAGGTTCGTCGCGAGCAGTGGTTCGACCAGCGACAGCTGGCCCTGGCCCAGCGCGATCGCGCCGAGGACCATGCCGGCCACCATCAGCGCGATGCCGCCGAGCCAGCGCGGCACCTTCACCAGGTCCAGGAGCAGCCGGGGCGAGAGGAAGTCGCTGAGGGGCGCATGCTGGGCCGCGTTCTGCTGGAGAACGTATCCGAAGCCCAGACAGCAGGCCGCGCTGACGGCGAGGGTCAGAACCATAAGGGACACGCGGCGTACCTCGATCATCCGGCCGGGCAACGGGGTGCGTAGGGGCCGACTGTAGCGGCCCGGAGCCTGGCGTGCTCCGGGGAGTATCCGGAATCGGGCCAGTCGACTCGGTCACGGTGCCCGGCCGAGCGGGGGTGGCGGCGTGACCTTCTCAGTCATCGTGCGGGGCCGGGACGGACAGCGCTATGACGTAGGTCACATTCGTGACCAGATGTATATCTGCGGCGCAGCCGGGTACCGCCTCAACTCCCCCTTGGGCAACAGTAGTTGATGTGCGTAACACCAGCATCGCCCTTGACGCGAACCATTGGTGGGGGGTTTGCTGTGCGTGATCAGTTGATGGCAACCGAGAGCGACGACTCGTTGCGTCGCGTGAGGACGTCTCCGCGGTGTCTCCACCCCCACCTCCCTTGGGCCGTAGCCGCAGACGTGCCGCCCAGGCCCTCGACACCGCGCTCGACGACGCCGAACTCGTCACCGCACGCGCCGCGTTGACCGGTGGGCGATGGCAGGCCGCGCGCACGCTGCTCACCCGCACCGGTGACGACTGGGACCGCCGTGGCCATCGGGTGACCGTCCTCGCCCGGGAGCCCTGCAGTGCCGCCTGGGCCCGTGACTGGCTGCTCGCCGAACCCGACTCCGCCGACGCCCGTGTCCTGCTCGCCCTCGCCCTGGTCCAGCGTGCCCTGTGCGGCAAGGAGAAGCCGGTCCGGGCCCGCGAGGCCTGCCTCGGTGCCGCTGAACTCGCGGCCCCCGACCCCACCCCATGGCTCGGCCTGCTCATGCTGGAGCGCACCCTGGGCACGGAGGAGGCGGCCGTCCGTGCCTTCGAGGAGGTCCGGACACGGTACGCCGACCACCACCACGCCCACCATCTGATCGTCGCCCGGCTCGCCGAGCGCCGCGCCGAGGCCGGGCCGGACACGCTGCACGAGGTCTACGACTTCGCCGACCACTGGGCCGCGCGGGCACCCGCCGACTCCCCGTTCGCGATCCTGCCGGTCGTCGCGCACGCGGAGCGCTACCGCGTGCTGGCCGCCGACGGGTACGAGCCCGCCGATCCGGCCGGCTCCGGGCACTGGTCCGGGCGCCGGGCCCGCCATGTGATGAAGGCCGCCTACGACTGGTGGCTGGAGTGGGAGCACGACGGCCACCCCCGCCGCCTGGTCGACCTCAACTTCCTCGCCCACGCCAAGGTCTGCGAGGGCCGGGGTGCCGAGGCCGCCGCCCTGTTCCACCGCATCGGCGCCCATCTGACGGCTACCCCCTGGTCGTACCCCGACCGCGACCCGTACACCGCCTTCCGCGCCGCACGCGACCACGCGCTCGGCACGGCCTGACACCCCCGAATCCGACAGAAGGACAGGCCGCCGCGCTCGTCGTCGGTGCGCTGGGCTGGCTGAAGGTCGACGTCAACGCGCGCGTGCTGGGCGTGCTGCTGGTCGTCGAGGTGGCCCTCGTCGTCGTTTTCGACGTCGCGGCCATCGCCGACCCCGCGGGCGAGGGCCTGTCGCTGCACGCCTTCAACCAGGACACCCTGAGCGGCGCCGGGGTCGGCACCGCCCTGTGCTTCTGCATAGCCGCCTTCACCGGCTTCGAACAGGCCCCCGTGTACGCCGAGGAGACGAGCCGGCCGCACGTCCTCGTCCCGCGCGTGATGTTCCTCGCCGTCGGCTTCGTCGCCGTCTTCTTCGCGATCAGCTCGTGGGCGTACACCGTCGCCACAGGCCCCTCCGCGATCGTCGGCACCGCGCAGAAGGAGAGCGCCGGACTGCTGTTCTCCCTCACCGAGTCCCGGCTCGGCGGCACCTTCACGGACGTCCTGCACATGCTGTTCGTGACCGGCATGTTCGCGGCCCTGCTGAGCTTCCACAACGTCGTCGCCCGGGAAGTGCTTACGGAACCCTGACGAGCGCCCGCGATCGCTGGTCCTGCCCGGGTCGCAGGTGTTCGAATGAGGAGGTGGACTCAGAACAGCCCGAGCAACCGGGCAGGCCGACGCCGTCGGAGGCGAAGGGCGCACCCGTCGGCCGCCGCGTCTTTCTCGGCACCCTTGGCCTGGGCGCCCTCGGCGTGGCCGCCGCGCCCACCCTGCAGCGCAGCCTGGAGGCCTTCCTCGGCAGCGCCGCGGACAAGGACCCCACGGGTCTGACGGGTCTGCTGCCGAACGGCGGCGGCTTCCGCTACTACTCGGTCACGTCGTCGGTACCCCACAAGAACGCCGAGAACTACCGCCTGACCGTCGACGGCCTCGTCGACCGCCCCACGGCCTACACGCTGGCCGACCTCCGGGCCCTGCCGCAGACCCGGCTGGTCAAGGACGTCCAGTGCGTCACCGGCTGGCGGGTGCCCGACACGCCCTTCGAGGGCGTGCGGCTGTCCCGGCTGCTGGACGCCGCGGGAGTGCGCCCCTCGGCCGGGGCGGTGCGCTTCACCTGCTTCGACGGCGCGTACAGCGAGAGCCTCACACTGGACCAGGCCCGCCGCTCCGACGTCCTGGTCGCCCTGCGCATGCAGGACAAGGACCTCGGCCACTCCCACGGCGGCCCGGTCCGCCTGTACGTGGCCCCCATGTACTTCTACAAGTCCGCCAAGTGGCTCTCCGGCATCACCGTCACCGAGGACGTGAAGCCGGGCTACTGGGAGAAGCGTGGCTACGACGTCGACGCCTGGGTCGGCCGGTCGAACGGACGGGACGATGAGCCTACGAGCTGAGGCGTCGACGCCGCCGGTGTCCACGGTCCGCCGCTTCGGCCGCGCCCAGCGGTGGGTGCACCGCACGACGGCCGCGCTCATGGGCGTGTGCGTGGTGACGGCTGCCTGCCTGTACGTGCCCCAGATCGCCGAACTCGTCGGCCGCCGCGAGCTGGTCGTTCGCGTCCACGAGTGGGCGGGGCTCACTCTGCCGGTGCCGGTGCTGGTCGGCCTGGCCTCCCGTGCCTTCCGCGCAGACCTGGGCTTCCTGAACCGCTTCGGCCCGCACGACCGCGTCTGGCTGCGCGCCGCCCTGCTCCGCGACAAGCGGCACACCTCCCGCCCCGCCGGGAAGTTCAACGCCGGGCAGAAGATCTACGCCGCCTGGATCGCCGGGGCGACGCTGGTGATGCTCGGCACCGGCCTGCTGATGTGGTTCACCCACCTCACACCGCTGATGTGGCGCACCAGCGCGACCTTCGTCCACGACTGGCTCGCGCTGACCATCGGGATCGTGCTGGCCGGCCACATCGGCATGGCGATCGGCGATCCGGAGGCCCGCCAGGGGCTGCGGACCGGAAAGGTGAGCAGGGAGTGGGCGAAGCGCGAGCATCCGCTGTGGCGGCCCTGACCCCTGCGGACGCCCCCGCAGTCCGAACCCCCATCCCCGCACCGCGCCATAGGTGTGCCGTCCGGAAGCCCGACCCGGAGCGGCGGGGTCACCGGTGAGGGCCGGGAAGTTCGTTGAGTGCCTTCGCCGCCCGTTCGGTGATTTCCTCCGGGCTGCCGGAGACGTCCACGGCGACCCCGGCCTCGTCCGCGCCGAGCGGCTGGAGCGTGGCGAACTGCGAGTCCAGCAGCGCCGCCGGCATGAAGTGACCCCGGCGGTGCGCCATCCGGTCCTCGATGAGGCTCCGGTCGCCCGTGAGGTGCAGGAACGTGATCCCGGGAGCCGCGGCCCTGAGCCGGTCCCGGTACGCCCGCTTCAGTGCCGAACAGCTGACCACCCCGCCGAGCCCGGCCCGCCGGTGCGCCCAGGCACCGATGGCGTCGAGCCACGGCCCCCTGTCCGAGTCGTCGAGCGGCGTCCCGGCCGACATCTTGGCGATGTTGGCCTGCGGGTGGAAGTCGTCGCCCTCGGCGTACGGGACGCCCAGCCGGGCCGCGAGCAGGGGACCGATCGTGGTCTTGCCCGTGCCGGCGACGCCCATCACCACGACGACGTGAGGGGTACGCATCACTGCCTCGCTGTCTTCCTCGACCTCCGGCGCCGGCGTCCGGCGTCGGCCACACTGAAGCCAATTAGGTACTACTAATTAAAGCCTCTCCGCAAATAAGTCTGACTTTTTGCTCCGTGACGCGGCCCGTACTCTGAGTGCATGAGCACACCGGGCCGGGGGCTGCACGGCCATGTACTGGACACCCTCGGCCCCGCGATCACTGCTGGCGAGTACCCGCCGGGCAGCGTCCTGCGCACGGACGAACTGGCGCAGCGTTTCGACGTGTCACGTTCCGTGATGCGCGAGGCGGTGCGCGTGCTCGAATCCATGCATCTGGTCGAGTCCCGCCGCCGGGTGGGCGTCACCGTGCGGCCCAAGCCCGAGTGGAACGTCTACGACCCTCAGGTCATCCGCTGGCGGCTGGCCGGCGCCGACCGGCCGCAGCAGCTGCGCTCGCTCACCGTGCTGCGCTCCGCGATCGAACCGGTCGCCGCGGGTCTCGCCGCCAGACACGCCACCGCCGGGCAGTGCGCCGAACTCACCGAGTGCGCCCTCGGCATGGTGGCCACCTCACGCGGCCATCAGCTGGAGGGATACCTCGTCCACGACACGGCCTTCCACCGGGTGATCCTGAACGCCTCGGGCAACGAGATGTTCGCCCGCCTCGGCGATCTCGTCGCAGAGGTCCTGGCCGGCCGCACCCATCACGAGGTCATGTTCGAGGATCCCGACCCGGCCGCCGTCACACTGCACGTCCAGGTCGCGGAGGCGGTGCGGGAAGGGGACGCCCTGCGGGCCGAACGGCTCACCCGGGAGATCACGGTGGGGGCGCTCCAGGAACTCGACATCCTCGCGCCGTAGCCCCTACTCGCCCAGGAACTCCCCGTCGACGTACACCCAGGCCCCGTCGACCCGTTCGAACCTGCTCCGCTCGTGCAGTGAGCCGCCTCGGAACGAGGCCCGGAACGTCACGGTGCCGCCGGAGTGGAACGCGGATCCGTCCCCCTTCGCAAGGATCGCGAGGCCGGTCCAGCGCATCCCCGGATCGAACTCGACCCGCGCCGGCCGCGTACGCGGATGCCAGGTCCGCAGCAGGTACCCCTCGTCCCGCTTCACGAACGCGCTGTAGCGCGAACGCATGAGCGCTTCCGCCGTCGGCGCCGCACCCTCACCCCGGTGGAATCGGCCACAGCACTTTTCGTAGGTCTCCTCAAGACCGCAAGGGCAGGAAGGCTTGTGAGCCGGGGCGGGGCCGTGCTGGCGCCCAAGATGCGAACCACGTCGGGACATGCCCTCCATTCTGCTGCACCAACGCCCGTGCGGGATCCGTGAAGTACCTGCCCCGACGCGCACCGCCATGGGCCGCCGCCTGGTCGCCGAGGACTGCGGCCGCCACGAGGAGGAGCGAGCCCCGAGTGGACCGAGGCCGACCGCCGCTCCAACGCCGCCTGGCAGACCAGGCTCGGCTTCAAGGGCGGGGACGCCGACGGCATCCCCGGCAAGACCTGCTGGGACAAGCTGAAGGTGCCGGCGACCCGAGAGCCTGCGTCACCGGCTCCGACCCCCGCTACCCCGCCGCCCGCGCCTCGGGCGTGGGCAGCGGGGGCAGCGCCGTCCCGCACACCCAGGCGTCGAAGAGGTCGTCCAGCGGCTCGGCCGCGAACCGGGCCACGTGCGCGGTGAACGTCGTCGTGGTGACGGAGCCGCCCCGGTGCAGCCCCGCCCAGGCACGCAGCATGCGGAAGAACGCCTCGTCGCCCATCGCGCAGCGCACCGCGTGCACGGTGAGCCCGCCGCGCTCGTAGATCCGGTCGTCGAACATCGACTTGCGGCCCGGATCCGCCAGCCGCAGGTCCTGCGGCAGCGAGGACAGCAACCGGTGTGCCGCGGCTGCGAGTTGCTGCGCGCCGCGGCCGCCCGACCGCTCCGACCACAGCCACTCGGCGTACTTCGCGAAGCCCTCGTTCAGCCAGATGTGCCGCCAGTCGGCGATGGACACGCTGTTGCCGAACCACTGGTGCGCCAGCTCGTGCGCCACCAGGCGCTCCGAACTCCTCGCCCCGTCCACGTGGTTGGCGCCGAACAACGACAACCCCTGTGCCTCGACGGGAACATCGAGCTCCTCCTCGGTCACCACGACCGCGTACTCGTCGAACGGGTACGGCCCGAAGAGCTGCTGGAAGAGGTTCATCATCGCCGGCTGCCGCGCGAAGTCCCGAGAGAACTCCGGGAGCAGCTGCGCCGGAATGTGCCCGTGCTGCGGCACCCCGCCGAGCCCGGGGTCGCCGAGCAGCACCGTCTCGTACTTCCCGATCGACAGCCCCACGAGATAACTGGAGGTCGGCGCCGACTGCTCGTACACCCACGTGGTCGTGGACGCCTTCGTGGTCCGGGTCAGCAGGCGCCCGCCCGCCACCACCGCGTACGCGGAGGGCGTGGTAACCGAGATCTGGTACGACGCCTTGTCGGACGGCCGGTCGTTGCACGGGTACCAGGACGGCGCCCCGACCGGCTGGCTCGCCACCAGCGCCCCGTCCGCCAGTTCCTCCCAGCCGAGCCCGCCCCACGGGCTGCCGACCGGCTTGGGATTGCCCGACCAGTGCACCTCCACGGTGAAGGCGGCCCCGGCCCGCAGCGGCTTCGCGGGACGGATGCGCAGCCTGCCGCCCCGGTGCGTGTAGTGCGGCTGCCGCCCGTCCACCCGCACCCGCCCGATCCTGAAGCCGGCCAGATTGAGCTGGAACTCGGGGAGCGGCGACCGGCCCGCTATGGCGTTGATCCGGGCCGTCCCCGACAGGCGGTTGGGGCCCGGGCGGTAGTCCAGCGCGAGTTCGTAGCGGTGCACCCGGTAGCGGGGATCACCGTTGGCCGGGAAGTACGGGTCCGCACCCACGGACTGCTGAACTGCCACTGCTGCGTCTGCTCCCTGCGCTGTGCTCGTACGTCGTGCCGGATCGCGTGGACGTGCACCGTCCCGGGGACCCGGCCGAGCCGCGCTCACTTCGGGGAACGCCAGGCCTCGATCGGGTTGCCGAGCCAGCGGGTGTCGTCGGGAACGGACTCCGCCGCCATCACGAGCGACGCCGGACCCAGCGTCGTACGGGCTCCGACCGTGCTGCCCGGCAGGACGATCCCGCCAGGACCCAGAGTGGCGCCCTCACGGAGGACCACAGTATCCGTCCGCAAGATCCGGTCGTGGAAGAGGTGCGTCTGCAGCACGCACCCACGGTTGACGGTCGCCGCGTCCTCCAGCGTCACCAGGTCGGTCTCCGGCAGCCAGTAGCTCTCCACCCACACACCCTTGCCGATGCGGGCCCCGAGGCACCTCAGCCAGGCCGTCATCACCGGCGTCCCCGGCACCGAACCGGCCAGCCACGGAACGGCCACCACCTCGACGAAGGTGTCCGCCAGCTCGTTGCGCCACACGAACCCGCTCCACAGCGGATGCTCGCCGCCGCGGTGCCGCCCGACGAGCAGCCACTTCGCGACGACCGAGACGACGCACGCCACGGCACCCGCCCCGAGCAGGACCAGCCCGGACAGCGGCGGCGCCCACACCCCCAGCGCGCACAGCGCGGCCACGGTCAGCACCGCCAGCGCCGCCGAGCAGAACACCGGCACGATCCGGCACAGCTCCACCAGCCCGCGGGCCCACAGCAGCCGCGCGGGCGGCTCGTACGTCCGGCTCCGGTCACCGTCGGAGGCGTTGCGCGGCAGCCTGACCGGCGGCAGCCCCAGATACGAGCTGCCCTTCTTCGCCTTCTTCGGTGTCGCCGACAGCACCCCCACCAGGCCGCCGTCCGGCACACTCCGCCCCGGCGCGGTCATTCCCGAGTTGCCCAGGAAGGCCCGCCGCCCGATCTCCGCACGCCCGATCCGCACCCAGCCGCCACCGAGCTCGTACGGCGCGGTCAGCGTGTCGTCGGCGAGGAACGCGCCCTCGCCGACCGTCGTCAGACTGGGCAGCGCAAGCACGGTCGACACTTCGGCGCCCCGCCCGACACGCATCCCGAGCAGCCGCAGCCACACGGGCGTGACCAGCCCGGCGTACAGCGGGAACAGGGTCTCCCGCGAGCGGTCCATCAGCTGAGTGACGGTCCAGGCCTGCCAGCCGACGCGACTGTGCGTGGGATGCGTGCCCTCGCGCAGGCCCCGGCTCAGCAGCCGTACGGCGATCAGGAGCAGCGCGGCGTACGCCAGCCCGAACGCGAGCGTCGCCGGCACCAGGGCGACGGCCGCACCCTGGACGGCCTCGCCGAGCCCGCCGCCCGCAGGGACGAACGCACGAGCGACGGCGAGCGCCGCCACTCCGGCCAGTACCGGCACCGCGGTCAGCGCGAAACCGGTCAGGCCGTACATGGCGCCCCAGTACGTGCCCCGGCCCGGCCGCTCCTTGGGCCAGTTGCACTTCGCCTTGCCGACTTTGACCGCGGGCGCGCCCGCCCACCGCTGACCGGTGGGAATCTGCCCGGTGACCGCCGAACCGGGCGCCACCTCGGCCCGCTTGCCGACCCGGGCGCCCGGGAAGAGCATGCTGCGCGTGCCGACCACGGCGTGCGCGCCCACCTTGACCGGGCCGATCTCCAGCCGGTCGCCGTCCAGCCAGTACCCGGAGAGGTCCACCTCGGACTCGACGGCAGCGCCCCTGCCCAGCTTGAACATGCCGGTGACCGGCGGCAGCGAGTGCAGATCCACGTCCGGCCCGACCTTGCCGCCCAGTGCCCGCGCGTACCGCTCCAGCCACGACCCGGTCAGCGAGGTCGCCCCGCTGAACTCGGCCAGCCGCTCGGCGGTCCACAGCCGCAGGTGTACGCCACCGCCGCGCGCGTAGCGCCCCGGCCGCACGCCCCGCAGCAGCAGCCGAGCCCCGCCCGCGGCGATCGCGAGCCGCCCGGGCGGGCTGAAGAGCAGCAGGGCGCCGGCCACGACGAGCCACCAAGGGGCGGTCGGCAGCCAGGAGTAGGCGGGCAGCAGATTGCCGAGCGCGGCCAGCGGCACCGTCCAGCGCAGCCCCAGCAGCGTGAACAGCGGGACCAGCAGCACGAGCTGGATCCCCTTGGCGCGCGCCGGCACCGGGGGGATCACCCGGGCCGCGCCGTCGTCCTGCGCGGACTCCTCCAGGTGGCGGGCCAGCCTGCGCAGCGTGGGCCGCTGGTAGATGTCGAGGACGGCGGCGCTCGGATACCTGGTGCGCAGCCGGGTGGTCAGCTGGGCGGCGGCCAGACTGCTGCCGCCGATCGCGAAGAAGTCGTCGCGGGCGCCGGTGACGGGGATGCCGAGAACTTCCGTCCACTGCTCGGCGAGCCAGGCCTCTGTGCCGTAGAGCCGTTCGGCCGGACCGCCGGTCTCCAGATCCTTCAGCGGCCAGGGCAGCGCGCCCCGGTCCACCTTGCCGCTCGTCCGGGTCGGCAGGTCGTCGACCGGTGCGAGCAGCGGGACGAGCGCCGCGGGCAGCCCGGCGCGCAGTTTCTCGACGGCGGCCGCGTGGTCCCAGCCGTCCTGGGTGACGAGATAGCCGACCAGGAGCTGGTTGCCGCCGCGGGCGGTTCGCACGGCGGCGGCCGCGCCCGCGACACCGGGGAGCGCCTGCAGGGCGGCGTCCACCTCACCGAGCTCGATCCGCCGCCCACCGAGCTTGATCTGCTCGTCGGCCCGCCCGAGGAAGACCAGCCCCCGGGGCTCCGCCTTGACGAGGTCACCGCTGCGGTACGCCCGATCCCAGCCGAGCGACTCGAGCGGCGCGTACTTCTCCGCGTCCTTCGCGGCGTCCAGATAACGGGCGAGCCCGACCCCGCCGATCACCAGCTGCCCGCTGCCGCCCATCGGCACCGGCTGCCCGGCCTCGTCGACGACGGCCAGCTCCCAGCCGTCCAGCGGCAGCCCGATCCGGACCGGTTCCTCGCCGGACATCAGCGAGGCGCAGGCGACCACGGTGGCCTCGGTGGGCCCGTAGGTGTTCCACACCTCGCGTCCCTCCGTCACCAGCCGCTGCACCAGCTCGGGCGGACAGGCCTCACCGCCGAAGATCAGCAGACGTACGTCGTTCAGGGTCTCCGGCTCCCACAGGCTGGCCAGCGTCGGCACCGTCGAGACGACGGTGATCTCCTGCTCGACCAGCCAGGGCCCGAGATCGGCCCCGCTCCTGACCCGCGCACGCGGCACGGGCACCAGACAGGCCCCGTACCGCCACGCCAGCCACATCTCCTCGCAGGACGCGTCGAACGCGACGGAGAGCCCCGCCATGACCCGGTCGCCGGGCCCGATCGGCTCGTCGGTGAGGAACAGCGCGGCCTCGGCGTCCACGAACGCGGCGGCGCTGCGGTGGGTGACGGCGACGCCCTTGGGCTTGCCGGTGGAGCCGGAGGTGAAGATGATCCAGGCGTCGTGCCCGACACCGGGACGGGCGGCCGTGGAGTCGGACCAGCCGTGGACGGCGATCTCGTGCCCGTCCCCGATCACGGCCCGTACGCCGGCCTCCCCGAACACCAACTCGGCCCGGTCGTCAGGGTCCTCGGCGTCCACCGGGACATACGCGGCGCCGGCGGCGAGTACGGCGAGCACGGCGACGTACAGATCATTGGTGCCGGACGGGACGCGCACGCCCACCCGGTCGCCGAGCCCGACCCCGGCGGCGCCGAGCCTGCGCCGCAGCTTCTCCACCTCGACGGCCAGCGCCCGGTAGGTGAGGCGCACCGTGCCGTCGTCCAAGGCGAGCTCGTCCGGGTACGACCGTACGGACGCGTCGAAGACGTCGACGAGCGTGCGCGGAGAGGCCGCCGGCCCCCCGGAGAAACGTGCCGTGTCGCCGAACCGCTCGCGGATCTCTTCGTCGAGCAGACCGAGAGCACTGCTCTCTTGTATGGCTGCCATCGGGTCCTCGCGTCTCGATCCCGGAAGCCTCCGGGGCGCTGGCGGGCCCGCAGGTCTGCCTGGGGTTGTCCGGCTCCAGCTCCGTAACAAGCCGGAAATTTTAGTACGAAGCTAGGTTCGGGGCGGTCGGTTCGCCACTCGGAGGGGCCGTTCGGGAGAGCGCGGGGTGCTGTGGAATCGGCGCTGACCTGGTGATCTTCGCACTGACGAGACATGCCCCACACAACGAGCGAGGGCCGCGACCCGGTGGCCGCGACCCTCGCTCATCTCGTGTGTCCGAGGGGGGACTTGAACCCCCACGCCCGATAAAGGGCACTAGCACCTCAAGCTAGCGCGTCTGCCATTCCGCCACCCGGACAAGGTGTCTGTCGTGCGGGGTCTCCCCGCGGCGACAGGGGAAACATTACCAGGCTTTCCCGGGTGGCCGATCACCCCCCGTCGCGTCCCCGCACCCCCTGCCCGCCCCCGCGTGAACGGCCTGTGACGGGCCGGGACCGGGCTTGGGATGCGGACGGGGGAGGGGGAGGATGAGGGGGACCACCAGCAGTGACAGTGGGAGGAAGCAGCGTGAGCGAGACGGACACAGCCAAGGACGTCACCGGTCAGGACGAGGTCGTCGACCTCTGCCGCGAGCTGATCCGGATCGACACCAGCAACTACGGTGACCACTCCGGTCCGGGCGAGCGCGCGGCGGCCGAGTACGTCGCCGAGAAGCTCGCCGAGGTGGGCCTCGACCCCCAGATCTTCGAGTCGCACCCGGGTCGCGCCTCCACCGTGGCCCGCATCGAGGGCGAGGACCCGTCCCGGCCCGCGCTGCTCATCCACGGCCACACCGACGTCGTACCGGCCAACGCCGCCGACTGGACCCACCACCCCTTCTCCGGCGAGATCGCGGACGGGTGCGTGTGGGGGCGTGGCGCCGTCGACAT
Source organism: Streptomyces sp. NPDC040410 (assembly GCF_055595715.1). Classification (NCBI taxonomy): domain Bacteria; kingdom Bacillati; phylum Actinomycetota; class Actinomycetes; order Kitasatosporales; family Streptomycetaceae; genus Streptomyces; species Streptomyces sp. NPDC040410. The sequence goes on along the minus strand of NZ_JBVIVK010000004.1, from coordinate 431,582 downwards.
GAAGGACATGGACGCGATGACCCTCGCGGTCGTCCGGGACCGGCTGCGCAGCGGGCGCAGGCCGCCGCGCGACATCGTCCTCGCCTTCCTGGCGGACGAGGAAGCCGGCGGTACGTACGGGGCACGCCACCTCGTCGACAAGCACCGCGAGCTGTTCGACGGGGTCACCGAGGCGATCAGCGAGGTCGGCGGGTTCTCGTTCACCGTGAACGAGCAGCGGCGGCTCTATCTCATCCAGACGGCCGAGAAGGGCATGCACTGGATGAAGCTCACCGTGGCCGGCACCGCCGGGCACGGGTCGATGATCCACCGGGACAACGCGATCACCGAGCTGTCGGAGGCCGTCGCGCGGCTGGGGCGGCACAAGTTCCCGGTGCGGGTCACCAAGACGACCCGGGCCTTCCTCGACGAACTCGGCGACGCGCTCGGCACCGAGCTCGATCCGGAGAACATGGAGGGGACGCTCGCCAAGCTCGGCGGCATCGCCAAGCTCATCGGCGCGACCCTGAGCAATACCGCCAACCCCACGCAGCTGAACGCCGGTTACAAGGTGAACGTCATCCCGGGCGAGGCCACCGCGCACGTCGACGGGCGTTTCCTGCCCGGGTTCGAGGAGGAGTTCCTCGCCGACCTCGACCGGATTCTCGGGCCGGACGTGCGGCGCGAGGACGTGCATGCCGACAAGGCCGTCGAGACCACCTTCGACGGGACGCTCGTGGCGGCCATGCAGTCCGCGCTGCTCGCCGAGGACCCGGCCGCGAAGGCGATCCCGTACATGCTCTCCGGCGGCACGGACGCCAAGTCCTTCGACGACCTGGGCATCAGGGGCTTCGGCTTCGCGCCGCTGAAGCTGCCGCCGGAGCTGGACTTCGCGGGCATGTTCCACGGGGTCGACGAGCGGGTGCCGGTGGATGCGCTGCAGTTCGGCGTGCGCGTGCTCGACCGGTTCATCGACGCGTCCTGATTCCCGTATTCGGCCGCATGTGCGGAGTCGACTGAGAAGAGTGAATGCGACCATACGCTCGTAGCTCCAATACTCCATCCTCGTTACTGGTGATGTGATCCGCTGAACTTGGGATCGCATTGCCAACGAGGAGGAATAATGATCAAGAAGGTCGTCGCTGCTGCGGCTGCCACTGGTGGGCTGGTTCTCGCGGGCGCGGGCCTGGCCGTTGCCGACTCGGGTGCCCAGGGTGCCGCCGTGCACTCCCCGGGTGTCCTGTCCGGCAATGTCGTCCAGGTGCCCGTGCACGTCCCGGTGAACGTCTGCGGCAACACGGTCTCCGTGATCGGGCTGCTCAACCCCGCCTTCGGCAACACCTGCGTCAACCAGTGACGTTGTGCCCCGCCCCGTGAGGGCCTGAGCCCGTCGGCCCCGGAGCGCACGCCATTCGCTCCGGGGCCGACCGGCCTTTTGGGAACGTCGAGATGCCGCGAGGCATCGGGACGCAGGGACGTTGGGATTTCGGTTCCGCGATTCCGGGATTTCGTGATTTCCGAATTCTGTGATTCCGGGATTCTGTGATTCCGGGATTTCGCGATTTCGCGATTTCGGGACAAGTCGAAGGCAGGGATTCAGCAATGCGACAGGTCACCCGCAAGGGCCTGATGACCGTGGCGGCCGCGACCGGTGTGCTCGCCGCGGCGGGCGGTGCCGCCCACGCCGACTCGGTTGCGAGCGGCTCCAGTTCGAACTCGCCCGGCGTGCTGTCCGGCAACACGGTGCAGGTGCCCGTGCACGTGCCGGTGAACGTCTGCGGCAACACGGTGAACGTCGTCGGGCTCCTGAACCCGGCGGTGGGCAACAAGTGCGCCAACAAGGGCGACTCCGGCGGAAACGGCGGAGCGCAGGCGGGAGGGGGCACCGCCCAGTCGCCCGGTGTCGGCTCGGGCAATCACGTCCAGGTGCCGGTCCACGCGCCGGTGAACGTCTGCGGCAACAGCGTTGACGTCATCGGGGGCGGCAACGCCACCACGGGCAACCACTGCACGAACGAGGGCGGTTCCGGCGGCGGGAACACTCCGCCGGGACAACCAGGCAGTCCCGGGCAGCCGGGCAACCCCGGTAACCCCGGTAACCCCGGTAACCCCGGTAACCCCGGTAACCCCGGTAACCCCGGTAACCCCGGTAACCCCGGTAACCCCGGTAACCCCGGAAACCCTGGCAATCCGGGAAATCCCGGTAGTCCGGAACAGCCCGGTCAGCCCGGTCAGCCCGGCTCCCCGAGCACGCCGCCCGCCGCAGGCGGTCAGACTCCGGGCGGCTCCGCGAACGTCAACCAGCCGGGCCCCCGGGGCGCCGCCGCTCAGCTCGCGCACACCGGCAGCGACCTGCCGATGGGTCTCGTCCTGCCGGTCGGCGCCGGGGCGCTCCTGGCGGGCACGGTGCTGTACCGCAAGGCGCGCGCATCGGCGTAGCGCCGTACGTGCCGGCTCGCACCACCGCGCGCCTTCCCGGCGGTGCGCGCAGCGGAGCGGGCCCCGCGTCGGCGGGGTCCGCTCCGTTTCCGTCGCCTCAGCTCACCACGTGGCGCGCACCTGGCGGATGATCCGCCGGCGCAACCGCACCCTGCGGCTGCCGTCGCGCAGCAGGCTCAGGCGGTCCAACTCCCAGTGTCCGTACTCGGCATGGTCCGTCAGCAGACGTGTGGCGTCCTTGCGGGAGACACCGCGCGGTACGTACACGTCGACAAATTCGTATTCCGGCATCGCATCTATTGTGCGGGCTGGGGCCCGGTACGGATAGCGTCTGCACTATGTCTGATGCTGCGCAGCCCACCGCTGCCGAGGTACGCGCCGCCGCCGAGGCGGTCAAGACCGCGCTCGACCGCCACCTGGCCGCGGTCGAACGCAGGTCCGGGGAGGACGACACGGCCGTCTACGAGGCGTTCAACGAGCTGGCCGCAGCCGCCGAGACCTACGACGAGCTGCTCTACGACCGCTACGACGAGGTCACGCCCTTCGAGATCCCTGGTGGGGACGAATCGCTGCCGCCGTACTCGGGCCCCGACGAACCGAACGCGCTGAGCGTGCTGATTCGCCGCGACTACGCCGTGGCGGAGCCGCAGCGGCTGATGGCGCAGGCCGAGCGGGTCGAGGCGGTGGAGGACGAGGACCCGGGCACGCAGTCCGCAGCCACGGTGCACGGGGCGCTGGGCATCCTCTTCGGCGAGTTCGAGCCGGACGAGATCGCTTCCCGGCACAAGGAGTTCGGGCTGGAGGAGGGCGACTCCACGCTCTGGGTGACGGCCGCGGACGAACCGCCCGAACCAGGCGAATGGCTGGACGCGCCGTTCGAGCAGATCGACCCGCAGCGGGTGGTCTGCCGCTTCGACGTCAGCGCGGTGTTCGACGACGAGCTCGACGACGAGGATCTCGTGGCCGAGGACGCCGAGGACGCCGAGGACACGGGGGATGCCGAGGACACGGAGGACGCCGAGGACGCCGAGGACACGGACGAGGACCTTGAGGACGACCTGGAACGGCTGGACGCGGATCGCTGAGCCGGCACGCGGACAGGTACGACGGCGGCGGCGAGGGGGACGACCCCGTGCCGCCGCCGTCGCGGGTTCGGCCCGCCGCCTTCAGCCCGCCGCAGGAACCTGCGTGCCGAGGAGGACCGGCAGCCGGGTCGTGCGCGGCTTCGCCGGGACCTCGGCCACGGCCCGTGGCAGAGCCTGCTCCACGCCGTGGACCACGGACAGATGGCGGTCCGCCCGCCCGAACGCCGTGTAGACCCATGGACGGCTGAGGGACGGCACGGCGTCGCCGGGCAGCACCACGACTGCCGCGGGCCACCGGCACCCCACCGCCTGGTGCGCGGTCAGTGCCCAGCCGTGCCGCACGGACTGCTCCACCCGATCCTTCGCTACGACGACGCTCTCGCCCGCGCACGACAGGTGCAGCCCGTCGGCGTCGGCCTTCACCACGCGGCCCGGCACCGTACGGCCCGGTGCGGGCGAGTAGGCGATGCGGTCGCCGGGGTCGAAGCCGCCGAAACGGCCGGGGCCCGGGTTGAGCCGCTCCTTGAGCGCCGCGTTCAGCGCGCGGGTGCCGGCCGCGCCGCCATGGCCCGGGGTGATCACCTGGGTCTCCTCGGCCGGGACGCCGATCGCGCGCGGCACCGAGTCGGCGACCAGCTGCACGGTCCGGTGCACGGCCTCGCCCGCGTCCCGCACCGGCACGATCACGACCTCCTTGCCCGGGGCCTCGACCTGGTTCAGCTCGCCGATGCCGATGCCGGAGACCAGCTCGCCCAGCGGGCCGGGGTCCGGCCGCCGCGAGGCGATCTGCGGGCAGACCCGCGCGGCCAGCAGGTCCGCGAAGACCCGGCCCGGGCCCGCGGACCACAGCACCGCCGGGTCGCCGCTCAGCACCAGCCGGGCGCCGTCCGGCAGCGACTCCGAGACCAGCGCCGCCGTCCCGACGTCCAGCTGGGGCGCGTCGAGCACGACGAGGAGGTCGAGGTCCAGCGCACCGTCCGCGTCCCGGCCCGGCCCTTCGACGCCGGACAGGAGCCCGGCAACGGTGGCGACACCGGGGAGGGTCGACGCGGGATCTTCCGGAGTGCCGGCTCCCTCGGGCAGGGGGCCGTTCTCCGCGTCGGTCCGTGTGGCGAGAGCCGCGAAGCGGGAGCGGCCGAGCGGGGTGTGGGCGGCCGCCCAGGCGCGCAGCCCGAGCCGGTGTGCCGCGCGCAGCAGCGCGGCCGGTTCGGCCAGAGAGGCGTCACCACCGGTGTGGAGGACCAGGCCGTGGCCCGCGACCGCGCGGATCAGCTCACCGGCAGACCCCTTGGCGGAGGCCGCGGCGCCCTCCCAGTCCGCGGCCGAACCGTCTTCCTTCGGCACCGAGTTGATCAGCCGGGCCAGGCCGTCGGCGAGGCTCTCCTCCGCGAGGGCGTACCGCTCCAGGCCGACGAGGACGCGGACCGGGCGCTCGTCGTCCCCATCGGCGCCGTCCGCCTCGTCGTCCCGCCGGGCCGGAACCCCGGGCTGGTCCAGGGCGTCCTGGAAGACCAGGGCCTCGCCCTCCGCGATCGTGTCCTGCAGGGCCGCGTCCGGGTCCGGTACGGTCTGCCGGCCCAGCGCGGCGATGAGCGCGGGCAGCTCCAGGGCGGTGTGCCCGGCCAGGGCCGCCTGCTCCAGGAGCCAGAGCGTGACCGCCCGGCCCCGCCGCTCGTCGCCCGGGCCGCACTCGGTGCCGAGCAGGGCCCGCGCGAAGCCGTCGGCCTGCTCCGGCCGTACGCCGGTGACCCGCAGCAACTGCCAGGGGTCCGCCCGCAGCCGCTCGTCCGCTGCCTCTCCCAAAACCGCGGCGACCTGCGCCGCGAGCGTGTCCGGCGCGCCGCCGTCGGCCAGTACGCGACGTACGGCCCCCATTGTCTCCGGCGCGGGGGCCGCGGGTGCGGCGGCGGCCTCCGCCGACACGGGCTGCGGCCGCGGCTCGGGACCGGGACGACGCGGTGCCGGTGCGGGCTCGCGGAAGGCGGTGGCGACGGGCTGTGCGCCGCTCTCCACGGCCCGTACGGCTGCGAGCAGGTCGGCGGCCTTGCCGCTGAGCTTGCCCCCGCTCTCCACGGGCCCCTGCTTCTCGGCCTTCCGCCGCTCGATCCGCTCCCGCTCCGCCCGCTGGGCGGCCAGTTCGGCCTCGGCCTCGGACAACTGCGCCGCGGCGTCGCCCTCCCCGCTCCCCGCGGCTCCCGTCGCCTTGTCCCCTGCCGCCACCTCGTCCCGCGCGGCCCGGCTGGCGGCGGCCGTGGGCTCCGGCGCGCCGCCCTCCGCCGCGGCGTCCGGCGTCGTCGGCTCGGCGTCCTCGGCGCCCTCAGCGGGCTCCGGCTCGGTGCTCACAGCGTGCTCCAGTCGTGATCGGGATAGCGGTGCAGGGGCGCCGACACATCATCGAGCGCCCGGCAGATCTCGTCAGGAAGACTAAGGGCCTCCACTGACAATGCCGCCGTGAGCTGCTGAGCGTTGCGCGCGCCGACGATCGGCGCGGCCACGCCGGGCCGGTCGCGGACCCAGGCGAGGGCCACCTGGAGGGGCGTCACCGCGAGCCCGTCGGCCGCCGTCGTAACGGCGCCCACGATGCGGTCCGCCGTGTCGTCGAGGTACGGCTCGACGAAGGGCGCCATGTGTTCCGAACCGCCCCGCGAGTCGGGCGGCGTCGAGTTGCGGTACTTGCCTGTGAGGACCCCGCGGCCGAGCGGCGAGGAGGGCAGCAGGCCGATCCCGAGGTCCAGGGCGGCCGGCAGCACCTCCCGCTCCACGCCGCGCTGGAGCAGCGAGTACTCCAGCTGCGTGCTCGCGAGGCGCGTCCGCGTGCCCGGGGCCGCGAGCTGCCAGGTCGCCGCCTTGGCGAGCTGCCAGCCGCAGAAGTTGGAGACACCGGCGTATCGGGCGCGGCCGCTGCTGACCGCGAGGTCGAGCGCCTGGAGGGTCTCCTCCAAAGGGGTGTGCGGGTCGAAGGCGTGGACGTGCCAGACGTCGACGTAGTCCGTGCCGAGGCGGGTGAGCGAGGCGTCCAGCGCGGAGAGCAGGTGCCCGCGGGAGCCGTCGAAGCGGCGGTCCGGGTCCGGCACGCTGCCGGCCTTCGTCGAGATGACCAGGTCCCGGCGGGGTACGAGGCCCTCTATGAGGCGTCCGAGCAGGTATTCGGCCTCCCCGTCGCCGTACACGTCCGCGGTGTCGACGAGGGAGCCGCCGGCCTCCCAGAACGTCTTCAAGAGGTCCGCGGCGTCGTGCTCGTCCGTGTCCCGGCCCCAGGTGAGGGTGCCGAGTCCGATGCGGGACACGCGCAGGCCGGTGCGGCCGAGATGCCTCTGCTCCATGAACGCCGAGATTACTGGCCAGAACCTGCCGTGTGGGGGCCTGTGGATAACCAGTTTTCCGGGCCGTGACCGGTGTTGACGCCGGGTTCGGTCGCGCCGTGCCGTCCGCCACTGTGCGGGGCGTGGCCGCCCACGGCCAAGGCTGTCGCGCTACTGTCTCCGGAACAGCGACGTTACTGATCGGTAAGGGGTGTCGGCATGCAGCTCGGGATCAACCTCGGCTACTGGGGTGCCGGAATGGACGCGGACAATCTCGCCGTGGCGCAGGAGGCCGACCGGCTCGGGTACGCCGTCTGCTGGGCCGCCGAGGCCTACGGCTCCGACGCGGCCACCGTGCTCACCTGGGTCGCCGCCCAGACCGAGCGCATCGACGTCGGCTCGGCCATCTTCCAGATCCCGGCCCGCCAGCCCGCGATGACCGCGATGACCGCCGCGACCCTCGACTCGCTCTCCGGCGGCCGCTTCCGGCTAGGCCTCGGAGTCTCCGGTCCGCAGGTCTCCGAGGGCTGGTACGGCGTCAAGTTCGACAAGCCGCTCGCCCGCACCCGCGAGTACGTCGAGATCGTCCGCAAGGCCATGACACGGGAGCGGCTGTCGTACGACGGAGAGCACTGGACGCTGCCGCTGCCCGGCGGCCCGGGCAAGCCGATCAAGCTGACCGTGCACCCGGAGCGCGAGCACATCCCGCTGTACATCGCCGCCATCGGACCGAAGAACCTGGAGCAGACCGGCGAGATCGCGGACGGGGCCCTGCTCATCTTCCCCTCCGCCGGCCACTTGGAGGACACCGCGATCAAGTACCTGCGCGCAGGACGAGAAAAGGCGGGCAAGACCCTCGACGGCTTCGACGTGTGCCCGACGCTGCCCCTGGCCGTCGGCGACGACAAGGACGTGGCCGCGCTCGCCGACGCCTTCCGCCCCTACACCGCGCTGTACGTCGGCGGGATGGGCAGCCGCAAGCAGAACTTCTACAACCAGCTCGCCCAGCGCATGGGGTACGAGAAGGAGGCCGCCGAGATCCAGGACAAGTACCTGGCCGGTGACAAGCAGGGCGCCGCGGCCGCCGTACCCCACGACCTGATCGACAAGACCGCGCTGCTCGGTTCCGTCGACCGGATCGCGGAGCGGATGAACGCCTACGCAGAGGCCGGGGTGACCACCCTGACCCTCGCCCCCGCGGGCTTCACGCTCGACGAGCGGATCGCCTCTCTGCGGGCCGGCACCGAAGCCATGGAGCGCGCCGGGCTGGCGTGAGTTTTCTGCGGCCGTGGTGGGGGCTCGGGGGTCTTCCCCGCCACGGCCGTCACGCAGAACAACGCGCCGGAGCCCGCTCGGTTACGCCCCCGTCGTGACCCCAGCGGTCCTCCTTTCGGCGGAGTTGTCCGACACAGCTGTTGCAGCACCCCTGGCGCCGCATTTGACTCGTTCTTTGCGGGAATCCCGCGGAATGCTGCGGAGAGGTGTCCACGATGCTTTCGGCCAAGAGTCTGTTCCAGGAGATCCTCGGCGAAGACGAGTCCTTCCGGCTGTTCTGCTCCATCGCCGCCAGCGGGGAGTCGCAGGGAGGCTGGGAGAACGCCCGGATCGCCGCGCTGGTCCCGGAGAGCGAACGCGCACTCGCCTCCAAGATCACCCGGCACGGCGCCGACGAGGACAAACACGGGCGGATCTTCAACGCCCTGCTGAGGAAGCGCGGCCTCGAACCCGTACCCGTCCCGCCGGAGACCGACTACACGATGCTCCTGGAGCGGCACGGCATCGGCCTCGCCCACGAGAAGCTCAAGCGTGACGAGCCGCTGAGCGTGCAGGACATCGTCACCTACCTCGCCCACAGCCGGGTCACCGAGCAGCGCGCCTCCGAGCAGATGGAGTTGCTGCGCAAGCACTTCGCCGACCACCCCGACATCGGCCGCGCGGTGAAGATGATCTCGAACGACGAGGACAACCACCTCGCCTACTGCCACGAGGAGCTGCTGCGCTTCGCGTACGCCGGTCACGGCCGCGCCATCCAGCGCACGCTGCGCGAGAGCGCGCTGGCGGAGATCCGCATCTACCGCGACGTCAGCCTCGCCGTCATGGCCCACATGGGACGCATCCTCGGCTGGCCGAGGGCGAAGTCGGCGGTGCTCGCGGCAGGCATCCACGCCGTGTACGCCTACGAGCGGTTCGCGGGCTGGCGCCGGATGGCGACCCTGAAGATGCCGGAGCGCCGCGACGCGCTCGGCGGACCCGCCACCACGGCCCCCGAGTTCGCCTGAGAGGCGTGCCTACAGCCAGCCCCTGCGCTTGAACGTCCGGTACAGCACGACCTCCAGGACGGCCATCAGCGCGATGAGCGCCGGATACGACCACACCCAGTGCAGCTCCGGCATGTGGTCGAAGTTCATGCCGTAGATCCCCGCCAGCATCGTGGGGATCGCGGCCATGGCCGCCCACGCGGAGATCTTCCGCATGTCGTCGTTCTGCCGGACGCTCATCTGCGCGAGGTGCGCCGAGAGGATGTCGGAGACCAGCCGGTCCAGGCCCTCCACCGACTCGTTCACGCGCGTGAGGTGGTCGTTCACGTCACGGAAGAAGGGCTGCGCCTCGTCGTGGACGAAGGGCACGCCCGCGCCGAACATGCCCGTGCCCGCGAGTCGGGACAGTGGCTGCGTCAGCGGGCCCGTGGCCCTGCGGAACTCCAGGAGCTGCCGCTTGAAGGCGTAGATGCGGGACGCCATGTGCCGTGAGGCGCCGCCGGTCGGCGAGAACACCTCCGCCTCCAGCTCCTCCAGGTCGGTTCCCAGCTCGCCGGCCACGTCCAGGTAGTGGTCGACCACCGCGTCGGCGATCGAGTACAGCACCGCCGTGGGACCGTGCCGGAGTATCTCCGGCTCATGCTCCAGACGGCGCCGTACGGCGCCGAGGGGCGCTTCCTCGCCGTGCCGGACGGTCACCACGAACGAGTCGCCGACGAAGACCATGACCTCGCCGGAGGAGACGATGTCGCTCTCGGGGTCGTAGGCCACTGGCTTGAGGACCATGAACAGCGAGTCGTCGTACACCTCGAGCTTCGGGCGCTGATGCGCGTTGAGGGCGTCCTCGACGGCCAGCGGGTGCAGCCCGAACTCCTCCGTGACCCGGTCGAACTCCTTCTCCGTGGGCTCGTACAGACCGATCCAGACGAACGCGTCACCTTCGAGGCGGCACATCGCCAGGGCGTCGGAGAGGTCCTCGGGCCCCTCCACCCGGCGGCCCTCGCGGTAGATGGCGCAGTCGACGATCACGGAGCGTATTCTCCCGCTCTCCAGCCGCGGACGCACCCCCGTGGAGGCCTACCCTGGGCCGCATGCCCACGCTGATCCTCGTCCGGCACGGACGATCCACCGCCAACACCGAGGGACTGCTCGCCGGGTGGACACCCGGCGTCGCCCTCGACGAGCGCGGCGCCGCGCAGGCCGCAGCGCTGCCCGGGCGGCTCGCCGAGCTGCCGGTCTCCGAGATCGTCACCAGCCCCCTGCAGCGCTGCCAGGAGACCGTCCGGCCGCTCCTGGAGGCCCGGCCCGGACTGCGCGCGCACACCGACGAGCGGATCGGGGAGTGCCACTACGGCGACTGGTCCGGCCGCAAGCTCGCCGAGCTCAAGGACGAGCCCCTGATGGAGGTCGTGCAGGCACACCCGTCGGCGGCCGCGTTCCCCGGCGGCGAGTCGATGCGGGCGATGCAGACGCGGGCGGCCGAAGCGGTGCGCGACTGGAACGCGCGCGTGGAGCGCGAGCACGGAGCCGACGCCGTCTACCTCATGTGTTCGCACGGCGACATCATCAAGTCGCTCGTCGCCGAGGCACTCGGACTTCATCTCGACCTCTTCCAGCGGATTTCCGTTGAACCGTGTTCCATCACCGCCATCCGTTACACACGCCTGAGGCCGTTTCTCGTCCGCCTCGGCGACACAGGGGACTTCGCGTCCCTCGCGCCGCGCGAGGAACCTCCGGCCGACGACGCCCCGGTGGGGGGCGGTGCGGGCGCACCGTGATCGTCGGGCGCAGTAGGGTGAAGCGGTCGCAGTAGCGCCGTACTTGCCTGCACAGACGCAGCGGGTGCGGCCCGCCGGTCCCATGCCGATCCACGATTCCAATGGAGACAGGACGTGTCCCGTCAGGTGTTCCTCTACGACCCCCCGGACCGTTTCGTGGCCGGTACGGTCGGACTGCCCGGACGCCGTACGTTCTTCCTCCAGGCCACCGCCGGCTCCCGGTCGACCAGCGTGGCCCTGGAGAAGACCCAGGTCGCCGCCCTCGCCGAGCGCATGGACGAACTCCTCGACGAGGTCGTACGCCGCAGCGGCGGCAACGCCGCCGTCCCCGCCGTGGCGCCCACCGAGGTCGCCGACACGGCTCCCCTGGAGACCCCCGTGGAGGAGGAGTTCCGGGTCGGCACCATGGCCCTCGCCTGGGACGGCGAGGAGCAGCGCATGATCGTCGAGGCGCAGGCCCTCGTGGAGCTCGACGCTGACTCCGAGGAGGACCTGGCCGAGGCGGAGGAGCGGCTCCTCCAGGACGAGGAGAACGGCCCCCCGATGCTGCGGGTCCGGCTCACCGGCGCGCAGGCGAGGGCCTTCGCCAAACGCGCCCTCGACGTCGTCAACGCCGGGCGGCCGCCGTGCCCGCTGTGCAGCCTCCCGCTCGATCCGGAAGGACACGTATGTCCGCGCCAGAACGGATACCGCCGCGGAGCGTGACGTCCGGTCCGCTGCCCCCCGCCGAACTGCTCGCCGAGGGCGAGCTGACCGTGCGCGGCCGTATCCGCGAGGCGTCCAACGCGGCGCTGTACTGCACGGTGAGCCGCGACGGCCAGGAGGCGGCCTGCATCTACAAGCCGGTCGCCGGGGAGCGGCCCCTGTGGGACTTCCCCGACGGGACACTCGCCCAGCGCGAGGTCGCCGCCTACGCGGTCTCCGAGGCGACCGGCTGGGGGCTCGTCCCGCCCACCGTGCTGCGGGAGGGGCCGTACGGCGAGGGTATGTGCCAGCTGTGGATCGAGGTGACGCCCGCGGCGGACCTGCTCGCCCTGGTGGACCGGGAGGAGCCCGGACCCGGCTGGAAGGCGGTCGGCTTCGCCGAGGTCGGTGACGGCGAGACGGCGCTCCTGGTGCACGCCGACGACGAACGGCTGCGCCGGCTCGCCGTGCTCGACGCCGTGATCAACAACGCGGACCGCAAGGGCGGCCACCTGCTGCCCGCCGCCGGGGGCCGCTTGTACGGCATCGACCACGGGGTCACCTTCAACGCCGAGAACAAGCTCCGCACTCTGCTGTGGGGCTGGGCGGGGGAGCCCCTGACGGGGGAGGCGGTCGAGGTGCTCAAAGGCCTCAAGGAGACCCTCGGTGCGTCGGATGCCCTCGCCGGGCGGCTGGCCGGACTGATCACGGGAACCGAACTCGACGCCACACGCGCGCGTGTGGACGCCCTGCTCACCTCCGGCAGACACCCGGAACCCAGCGGTGAGTGGCCGGCGATTCCCTGGCCGCCGGTGTAGGCGCCCGCCAGGTGCGGTTCGTATGCGGAACATCCGTCCGGTTAGGCTCATGACATGCATGCCTGGCCCGCTTCCGAGGTCCCCGCCCTGCCTGGTCAGGGTCGCGACCTGAGGATCCACGACACCGCGACCGGTGGTCTGGTCACCCTCGACCCCGGTCCCGTCGCCCGTATCTACGTCTGCGGCATCACCCCGTACGACGCGACCCATCTGGGTCACGCGGCGACCTACAACGCGTTCGACCTCGTGCAGCGCGTGTGGCTCGACACCAAGCGGCAGGTTCACTACGTCCAGAACGTGACCGACGTCGACGACCCGCTGCTCGAGCGGGCGGAGCGCGACGGCGTCGACTGGGTGGCGCTCGCCGAGAAGGAGACCGCCCTCTTCCGCGAGGACATGACGGCCCTGCGGATGCTGCCCCCGCGGCACTACATCGGTGCGGTCGAGGCCATACCCGGCATCGTGCCACTGGTGGAGCGGCTGCGGGAGGCGGGCGCCGCCTACGAGCTCGAAGGGGACATCTACTTCTCCGTCGAGTCCGACCCGGACTTCGGCAAGGTGTCCAACCTGGACGCCACCGCGATGCGCCTGCTGTCCGCCGAGCGCGGGGGCGACCCGGACCGCCCGGGCAAGAAGAACCCGCTCGACCCGATGCTGTGGATGGCCGCCCGCGAGGGCGAGCCCAGCTGGGACGGAGGATCGCTCGGACCCGGCCGGCCCGGCTGGCACATCGAGTGCGTCGCCATCGCCCTCGACCACTTCGGCATGGGCTTCGACGTCCAGGGCGGCGGCTCCGACCTCGCCTTCCCGCACCACGAGATGGGCGCCTCCCACGCCCAGGTGCTCACCGGCGAGTTCCCCATGGCCAAGGCGTACGTGCACGCCGGCATGGTGGCCCTCCACGGCGAGAAGATGTCCAAGTCCAAGGGCAATCTCGTCTTCGTGTCGAAGCTGCGCCGGGACGGCGTCGACCCCGCCGCCATCCGGCTCGCGCTGCTCTCCCACCACTACCGGGCCGACTGGGAGTGGACCGACCAGGTCCTTCAGGACGCCGTCGCCCGCCTCGGACGCTGGCGCGCCGCCGTGTCCCGGCCCGACGGCCCGCCTGCCGAGGCTCTCGTCGATGAGATCCGCGAGGCCCTCGCCGCCGACCTGGACGCGCCGGCCGCGCTGGCCGCCGTGGACCGCTGGGCGGCGCTCCAGGACGAGCGGGGCGGTACGGACGAAGGCGCCCCCGGCGTGGTGTCCCGGGCGGTTGACGCGCTGCTGGGCGTGGCCCTGTAGTCATCACCTCGGGCACGAGAGGGACGCCGAGAGGGGGGGGGGGGGTGGGGGGGGGGGGGGGGGGGGGGGGGGAGGGAGGAGGGGGGGGGGAGGGGGAGGGGTGCCAGTCCTCTCCCCTCCCCTTC